>JACNLQ010000044.1 GCA_014381415.1 Fidelibacterota bacterium | reverse complement strand
CAGGTAAGACTATAGGAGTTGTTGAAGTAGAAGCGGTGAGTGCAGATGCCAGCGAAGGACGGGTTTTGCGAAAATGGGATACCATTGAACCGGGCTATCAGGCAAAAGAACAAACTGATGGGCTTGGGTCCTGGGGTATTGAAGGAATATTTGGAACTACTCCTGAAAACTATCGGCTTAGGTTTATAGGCAATTATAAACCCTTCCATCAATTGGGAGGTGCTATTTTTGGTGACTTGGGGATGGTTGAAGATTCAAGAAATGATCAGGATTTTCATTTAGGTTTTGGAGTGGATATCAACTTCCGTTTTATCCGCACCTCTCCCTTTTCACTGGGCGGAGTTCTAAGCCTTCCCTTTGATTTTCACATGCGATCTGATGATGAGGATAGTGATGGTGAAAATCATACTGTTGTTCTGCCAATATTCAGTCCTCGATTAGGCTTGCAATCAGAAGTAATGATAAGCCCGAATTTGGATATGGTCTTCCGAGCTGAATATGCTATAGCAAGTATCAATTTAGGGGATTGGTCGTATTCAGAAGACAATGAAAACGGTGATGAGTCCACATCGATAGATGCATATTGGGATGAAATTATTGGTCCTGAACCAGAAATTGATTATAGCGGCGGTATAAACTTCACTGTTGGAATTAGAATATTGGTTTTTGATTGAAAATGATTGTTGAAATCCTTTAGAGGAGAATTCGCTCCAAGTTTAATAGCCTCATCCTTCCCGCCTGCTGCAGAAAATTTACGGCGGACATGTAGGGTGGGGTTTAATTTTGTTGTCAATAATGGGGATTTATCCCCGTAGAAGAGCCTTAGTAATTATTGAGGCCTTAATATCACCTTCATCCCTTCCTGTACAGATAATGGTGATAAGTTGTTTTCATTTTCCATTATAAATTTTTGTACTGCTTGAGGATTGGTATAAGAATACTGCCGAAGTGCCCAGCCAATAGCCTTCCGAATAAAAAATTCTTTTTCATACCAAGTGGATTTTACGAGATCTTTGAGCAGGTTAAAGTCTGTTTGATCTTTGTATTTTAGTTGAGCAAGTAAGGAAGTACGGCGAATCCATAAATTATCATCTTGAATCCAAGTTTTGAGTAATGTATGCAGATTATCACTGCCAAGGAGAGCCTTTCCAATGAGGTTTTGGGCAACCGAGTCCACCACATCCCACCAATTTGTGAGATTTACAATTTCTATATATAGGGGTACATTTTCTTCAATGATAAATCGGTGGAATTTTCGAGCATATTGAATACCTGCATACCATTCCTCTCTGTGAGTAGCATGGTAAAATAAATTGCAGATTGTTTTACAATATTCAGTAATGTCTTTGGGTATGTGATCTTTAAATAAGTCTCTGCAGATTTTTTGAAGTTGCGGGGATTTCACTCCCCAGTATGGCATGGTGGACTTCATGTAGCGTTGCTGTTCTACAGCTACTTTGGGGTCGCCAATCTTTTTACATTCTATGCGAATTTGTTGTAAGAGCATTAAATATCCACTGTTAGTTTAGTATAAATTAATACTAAACACCCAGATCCAGCTGACATAGGATTTAACCTACGGGGACGGTAAAAAAACAGATATTAAATTTATTGATTTTATATTCCCCTCTTGAGAGGGGTGCCTGGCAATTGCCAGGTGGGGTGTGTGGTTCCCCTTACTTCAATCACCATTCATCAAACTTTGCATTTCTAAGATTCACAAGCCGTTAATCATTTATAATTTACCGTTAATAATTATCTTCCTTCTCCACCCACCCCTCGGCTACGCCTGATACCCCTCCGGAGGAGGGGAATTTCATAATACATATCTTCTAATAATATATTCCCCTCTTGAGAGGAGAAACCGCCAAAGGCGGAAAGAGGTGTGTTATTTATTGAAACCGTCTCCATTTTCTCTAATTTTGAAATATATGCTTGAGAAACATTCATCATTGTCATTATCTATGTCTTTTTTTAGCTTGCTTGTAACGGTTTGTTTAAAAAACGTTGCTATCCCGCAGGGTGCAATGCACCATCCTTTAATTTGGAAAGAGTTTGTGTTCATTCTTGTAGTTTGTAGCTAAAAGCCAAAGGCTAATAGCTTTCCCCCTCACCTCTTCACCCAGTCAATCACCAGACCCAGTTTCAGGTCTTTGAGAATGTTCTGGGTTTGGGTATAGCTCTTATTTATTCGGCGGCTGAGTTCTTTTATAGAGTGATTACAATGGGTAGCCAGGTGGCGGATTAAATCCGCCTGAAACGATTTAACAGCCTTGGTGAAGCCTGTATAATCAAGGGGAGTGAAGTAATCTAAATGTGTTTCAAGCGAGGGTAGGTTGAGATAGTTATTTTCCGGTTTCTTTTTGGATATGTTAAGATTGTTCAGGTAGCGGAAAAATAGAGGATTAGATATGCCAAAAGAATCATGTGCCCGGTTCTTTCGCCATTGGGTGTTATTTAAACGGCGAATAATAAGCAATCGCTGAAATTGCTGAGTCGCTTCCTGCCAAGTTAAATTTTCACAACTGAGGATGAAGGGTTGGACCGGCAGGCTAAATTGATGAATTCTGTGCATTGCCCAGTCTAATTTTTCTTGCAGCTCAAAATGCAGACCGTTCTTTGCACCAGCGCCATAGATGGCTATTTTTATTTGGTTAAGGGCTTCTTTTTCTGCCACCGTATTACCTTCTACGGCTGCCAACTCTGCTAAAGATTCATATATGGATACCTTTAACCTTGCCTTATCTTCTTCTGTGGCAATTGTAAGGGCGGACAGCAATTCTTTTTTACCTCTCTGTAATCTCCCCTGCCGCCAGAGTATTTCACCCATATTTAAGTGAAAAAGAATATCATCCGTTGGTATTTGAATATAATTACAGGCTTTATCCAGCCAGTTTTCAGCATTCTGAAATTGATGGGTATGAATATACAGAGAAGCTAAATTATTATACACTGAAAAATAATAATCTTCATATTGCCATTCGTTCAATAAATTTACTAATTGTAAATATTTTTTTTCTGCAATTGAATATTGATTAATTTTCTTACAATAACTGCAATAAATATTTTGTATTACCAGATAGTTCTTTTGGTTATCTTCATCCATATTAGGCAATAATGTATAATTAAGTACCGCTTTATCACACAAATAGCCTGCCTTTTTAACAAGTCCCGTTTTTAAATGTACTAACGCCAATCGAGCTTGTGTTAGGGCATGATAATTTGAAGTTAATCCGCCGGAATCTAATGCCTGAGTATATGAATTTTCAGCATTTTTAAATTCTCCCAATTGGGTATATTGCATACCAAACCCAGACAATGCCCGGGCATATATATCAGGGGAGTTTTTAGAAAATTCCAACACTTTATTTAAATAGAATTGGCTGTTAATAAAATCTGCCTTTCTATGAAAAATGGAAGCCATAGACAGATTAATGATAGCTTCCTGCCGGTTGTCTTTAATAAGGGAACTGTAGGATGAGAAAAACTCTCGTAGTTCTTGTGGAAGTATTAAGCCGTATTTACTGTTTAGCTTTTTAAAGGCCGTATAATCGGATTTGCTGAGCTGATAAAACGGTATTGATTTCAATTTCTTACATTTCTCCTAATTCAACTTTTTCCTCATCTGAAAATATAATTTCTTTTGATGACCTAATCAAAACAATGGAATTACCACCGGTAATTATTTTAGAGCCTGTATATGAGCCATTCTGGGTAATAACCTGGGTGTTACCTGCGCTGTTTATAATAGATACCGACCCGTATAAATCAGACAGAATAAAAGTCGTGTTTTCATTAAACCCAGCAGAACTGTTTGCTTTCAGGCTTACAGAAAATTGCAGGTTATTCAGATTTTGACAGCGGTCGCCGGTATATAGGGACTCACCACCGTTGGCAGTATGCCAATTGCCGCAGGGACAGGTATAAACCGTACCCACTACTGGGTTTGTAGCAATTTCACCCCGTATAACCGACCGTGCAGCTATTTCAGTATGGTGTAACACCGTTACCAAAGGTGTGTTTTCATTTTGCTGAACTGGAGAATGGCCAGACTGGCAGGACCAAAAACATATTAAACTGATGATTAATACAAACATATATTTTTCCATGTTATTACCTCGTATTTATTGGATTATTTAAAAAATTAAAGTCTTACCCATAATTTAACAATGATCATTGGCGGTAATATAAAAATTATTTGTTATACTTACAATATATAAAGTAAATTAATACTACGGTAATGATGTTAATAGCAATACAGTAATAGTATTATATCTAAAGTACAGAGGGGAAATAAAATACCGATTAAAATGAACTCTAATCAAAAAACATATAATTCTGACGTTTATTCTTTCAATTATAATGAAAGTCCATCCAATTTATCTGAGAACTCTGCAAAGTATAAACAGTACCCAATCTATTTAATGCAGTTCTATTCAAAAGCAAAACACTTCTCATTTAATTTAGAACAGTTCTCTATTAATTTATCTGAGCACTCATCTAATTTCAGGCAGTACTCAACTAATTTCCCACTTAACTCACTGAAAGAATATTACTTCTGCTCAAATGTAAGCCCTTACTCAAACAATTTACATCAGAACTCAAATAATTTAATTAACACCCCTATTTATATATACCAATTTCCCATACTATTTGATGAATCCCGGTTCGGGGATTATCAAAGTCACAAACGAATAATAGTCAATAAAAAAGGAGTACAATCATGAGTAGAAAACGAAAAGAATCATCTGGAGATTTAGATACAGCCCGAGGCAGACTGGCAGGCTTGCAAGCCATTGACCCGGCTCTGGATTTCGGTAACGGCAAAGACCTGGTGAATTATCAAGCGCTCATCACGGATGCAGAAACAGCCCTTGCCTCCTATAACACCCGCCTGGCAGAAGTGGATGAACTCTATAACAACTTTCTGGAAAAGGAAAGATCCGTGGCAGCTATGAATACAGAAATGCTGTCATCCGTTAGAGGTGTCTATGGCAGAGATAGTGATGAATACGAGCAGGCTGGCGGTACACGGACATCTGAGAAGAAACGTCCTCGTCCTGCAGCGGCTAACGTTTAATAAGAAAGGATACCCGTCCCCGGTCTAGCAGGAACCCCCGTAGGTTACAACCGAGGGAAGCTGGATCGGGCATGGGAATAATAAATGATTAAAGAGGAGAAAGTTATGGCATGCCAAATTGGGATTACTACTGATTTAGAAAGACGAAAAGCTGAATGGCTTATTGTATATCCAAACTTAAGAAATTGGCAGATCTTAGAAAGTAATATTATTTCCAAGGATGAAGCTCAAAAAAGAGAAAATTATTATGCTAGGATAAAAGGATGTAATTCGGGTGTTGGTGGTAGGGAGCCTGATGATCCAAGTTTAACCTGGTCTGTATATTATTTTGAATATTAAGAAAAAATTAAAAATTATGAATCCAAAATCGAAAATAACTTTTACAGATACTATTAGAGCTTACCTTGATATGCCAGATATGGAGTTTGTAAATAATAGTACATTCGAGAGGGCCAATGAAAATCGTCTGTATTTTGAGATTGCATTGTCATTTTCCATGGTCTTTTCGGGACGCATACTGGCAGATTATGTGGTTGCAAACATTTTAGGGTTTATTCTGTCCACTGCGGTGGCATTCTTTCTTCTGTATCGCTATAGAAATTTAAACAATGGCGATAAGCAGATAGAATTAAAGGGAGTCTTAAAACTGGGCGATGAGTAAAGGATTATTTAAGAATTATGCATAAGTATAAACAAATTGTTTATTACTTTTTAATTTTCAGCGGTTATCTATTGAATGCACAGGATGAAAGTTGGGAGCTATTAGGTTTAGAGGGTGAGAACATTAGATCGATTATTATCGATAAATTTAATGATTCCACTATTTATGTCGGCAGTTATAGTCAATATGGGTATGCAAACATAGTGTACGGTAAAATATTCAAAAGCTTAAATAAGGGTGAATCTTGGGACACATTACTGATTGGTACATCTGTAGGTGAACTACTTCAACACCCAAGTGAACCCCAAACGATTTTTGCCACGTTAGGTTCAGCTGCCGGAACACAGCCAGGGATAATTAAAACTATAAATGGTGGTGAATCATGGAATTTTTTAAACACTGCTGAAATGTGGTTGAATTGGGAAACCAATGTTAATACGATTGCAATTGACCCTTTTTGCCCAGATACTTTGTATGCAGGTACAGGCGGAATTTTTGGAGGATATTTTTATCGAAGCATTAATGGAGGAGAAGAATGGGAATTATTAGGGCAAGATGAAATTATAGATAATAATATGCGTAAGATCAAAATAGATCCAATTAATTCCCAAAATATTTATTTGGGTACATCAGGTATGAACTATATATTCAAAAGTAGTAACTACGGCATAAATTGGGAAATTGTTTGGGGCAATATTTATGGAACTGCAAAAGCAATAGAAATTGATTCCCAAAGTCTGAATGTAATATATGCAACTCAATCATTTAATAGTCAAGAAACACCCGGTATAATTAAAAGTAATGATTATGGTTTAAATTGGTTTACAATAACTGAAGGAATTGAAGGATTGAGCTTTAGTGAAATTATTATTCACCCATATCATTCAAATATATTATTCGCTGGTTCTGATTATTATGGTATGTATAAGTCAGTTAATGGAGGAGAAACATGGTTTCCAATAAATACTAATTTACCGGAGACAATATCAATCCGAACATCTGCAATTGATACGGAGGGGACGCTATTATTTATTGCATCAGCATGGGGTCAAGGTCTTTACAGAAGCAATATTATACTAGATCAAGATAATTGTATTATCCCCGGTGATTTAAATAATGATGGTTCTGTTAATATTTTAGATATCGTTCAAACCGTCAATTGTATTTTGAATAATTTAATAATCGATTGTGCAGACTTAAATAACGATAATCTAATTAACATTGAAGATATAATTCTGATCATTAATATTATCTTATAAAATTTTTAAATAAGGAGAATGCTTTGAATTTTATATATAAAATCGTCAAATCACATGTTAACGTGATAGTCATATCAATCACTTATATAAGTCTTTTATTAGGTGAAGGTAACATATTATCTGGTAATTGGAAAGGCTATAATACTAAGTATGTAAAAGGTGAAATAATAATTGGTCTTGCAGAAGGAATTTCTAAGGCAAATGTTACTGATTTGTTTGAAGAAAATGGTATCAATTTAATTAGAGAATTCGGTCTATTATCGATTGGTCTGGTGGATGTATGTTGCGAGCAAGATATTTTTGAATTAATCCCAACCATAAATAACTCACCTCTCATTAGATTCGCAGAACCCAATATTGTAGGGTCAGCAGAAATTCATCCGAATGATCCTTATTATCTTGGGAATCTTCCTGCTCCAGACAACTATCCTCACCAATGGGGATTGCATAATACTGGTCAACACCCACCTGGTGGTACAGTTGATGCTGATATAGATGTTTCACCACACCTTTCCTCACCTGAATCATATCTCCAGATATAATTTTTCTGGATGCTTTAACAGTAGCAGCATCAATTTTCACCTTTCCTCCTGCACATGCTTCCGTTGCCAGTGCCCGGGTTCTATATATGCGCACTGCCCAGAGCCATTTATCAATCCTGATTCCATTATTATCTTTTTTAATCATTTTTTTCTGTGCCTCTGTGTCTCTGTGGCCAATAATCCTTGCAACATGAGTATTGTGTTTTTCCACTATAAAAAGATGTAAATTTTACTTCAGTTAAATAACGGATTTTATGCGAAAACAACCAAAGAAAAAAAATCAAAATATTTACCAAATATTTGGACTTAATGGGTCCTTAAATATTCTGGAGTATAAAAAGAAAAAAATTATCAGGGTGGATTTAATGCAAAGCGGAGTGGCAGAAAGAAAACCCGTTATTCATAAATTGATTAAAACGAAGTCTTTCCCAGTCCACCGATTGACTAAAGATCATTTTTTAAAAAAATATAGTGGTAAACGAACCCAGGGGATTGTGGTGACTTTTCAGGAAAATATTATTCAAAACTTACCTTCTTTCCATAATTCAACGGATTATGAATGCCTCTTGGTAATAGATAATTTAGAAGATCCGCAAAATTTAGGGCAGATAATCCGAACAGCTGAATGTGCCAACATTACCGGACTTTTACTTCCAGAACACCAATCGGTACAATTAACTGATTCGGTACTTCAGGTTAGTCAGGGTGCATTTATTCATCTGCCTATTTACCGTTGTGGAAATCTGCATCAGCAATTACGCATGTTAAAAAAAGAAGGTTTTTGGATAATTGGCGTAGAAAATTCTGTGAAAGCAATGCAATGGCACCAGTTGGACTATAAACGCAAACTGGTATTGGTAATGGGTAGTGAAGGCAAAGGAATCCGCCCGGTTATTGTAAAAGCATGTGATGATCTCATAACAATTTCCATGCAGGGGAAGTTGAATTCTTTGAATGTGTCATCGGCAACATCAGCTATCCTATTCGAACGGCAGAGACAAATAGGTTTAGGCGAAAGGGGCTAGAAAGTAAGGGGAAAGTCTAGCCAATGACGATAATTGGTAAATAGGGGAATATTGAATGAAGAATAGCGATTGCTGAATTCAAAAGCCCAATATTCCGTTATTCCATTAATCCATTATTCCACTCCATCCCCGACTTGTCAATTGTAATGAAATGTAGATTGATCTCCGATCCCCGAATCTGTTACAAACTAATACAAAGTTAAATTAATTAACCCATGGATATTATTTACTAATTTACCCTGCTCATAATGGGCAAATAAAAGTAGATGATAGAATTAACCTTAGGCATTTTACTACTCATATTAATTGGGCTGGGACTGATGGAATCTCATTTTCATCATCTGTCACTGGCTCAATTACCCATCCGGATTCATGTGAATGGTTCTCGGGGGAAATCATCTGTTACACGGCTAATTGCTGCCGGACTACGAGCTGGTGGATTAAAAACTCTGGCTAAAACTACCGGTACTGCCCCACGAATTATTGATGAGAATGGAAAAGACAGAATCATCCATCGCTTGCGATCAGCTTCAATTGGAGAACAGGTTCGATTATTACGAAATTTTGCCAATAAAAAACCGGATGCCGTGGTTATTGAGTGTATGGCGGTGAACCCCCAGTATCAATGGGTCAGTGAACAGAAAATGATACAATCTACGGTTAGCGTGATTACTAATGTACGCCCAGATCATTTAGATGAAATGGGATCAACCCTGGAAGATATTGCCATGAGTTTATCCAATACCATTCCGTTTGACGGTCATTTGGTGACATCCGAAAAAGAATTGGACTCTGTGTTGGAAGAGGTTTCTGAAAAACGCAATACAGAGTTTAATAAAGTTTCAGACAAAGAAGTCAGCATTGAGTATATGGGAAGATTTCCTTACCTCGAGCACCGAGATAATGTGGCATTGGCATTAAAAGTCTGTGAACTTAGTGGCATAGAAAAAGATACGGCGTTAGAGGGTATGTTGCATACTCAACCAGACCCCGGAGCTACCATTATTTGGAAACTGAATTGCAATGGCACCTCAAATTATTTTGTAAATCTATTGGCAGCCAATGACCCCACTTCAACCTTAGATATTTGGCATCAGCTTCAAGATAAAATCAATGATTCACGTACCTGTATTTTCCTCAATACACGAGAAGACAGACGGTATAGGACCAATCAATTACTACATTTAATATATGATCAATTAAAACCAGATTCACTAATAGTGAGGGGTGAAAATATGGGTTCAAAATTTCATGATTTCCAGCAGGATAATCCCAACATAAAAACCCATCAACTCCCCTATAATATAGGTGTAAAAGAGATGGTGTCTGAATTTTCTAATTTAGAAAATTATTTTATTGTGGGTATTGGTAATATGGTGGGTTGGGGTGAGAAATTTGTTCAGAATTTAAAAGAGTACAGGATATGATAAACGAACCTGGAATATATATAGGAATCGGGATGGTGTTGAGTTTATTTCTCACAGAAACCCTTGGAGTGACTGCAGGGGGAATTATAGTACCGGGGTATATTGCCATGTATCTTGAAAATCCTGAAAGATTATTAATTACCTTTGGGGTTAGCATATTCACCTTTCTTATGGTAAAATTGCTGGGCAAGTATATAATGGTATATGGAAAGCGGAGACTGGTCTTGGCATTACTAATAGGTTTTTTACTGGGATATCTTTCCCGCTCAGAGAATATAATTACAACCGAATTGAGTAACATGGATTTCATGGTTATTGGGAATATTATCCCCGGTCTAATAGCCAATTGGATGGATAGGCAGGGTGTATTGCGAACTATTAGTACCGTACTTATTGTAGCAGGAATTACCAAATTATGCATAATGACAATCAGTATGCTTCAAATCTTACCGACTAACTAAATGTTCAGACCTCAAATTCAAAAGACGCGTATTTTATTTTCATTGGCTATACTCACAATAGTTATGGTGTACTGGGCGGTGAATTCCTATGAACAGCATGAAACCTATGGGTTTGAGATTAAAGTTACAGCTGTAGAAAAAATGGAATCAGCGATTAACTTATTACGAGAAGAATTTATTAACCGTGGTATTAATAATGGTAAGGATTCATTGGCATTTGGTTCTTTCTTATTAGGACCCCAACGAAGCATTATACAAACAACACGAGGGTCGAGGGATTCCAAACTATCTACATTAAATCCTGATTTTGCTGCTATGATTACTGAGATGCTTATTGAATTGGAATTAGATTCATCCAGTAAGGTAGCAGTTTCATATACAGGGTCATATCCTGGTGGGAATATTGCGGTTCTATCAGCTCTAGAAGCTATGAATATTGAGGCTTCAATAATTTCGAGTTGTGGGTCTTCTAGTTTTGGTGCAACCAACCCAGAAATGACCTGGATTGATATGGAAAACATTCTTTTTAATAAAATATTTTCAAATAAAAGTGGAATGGCATCAATTGGAGGGGGGAATGATTTGGGTAGTCAAATGGGTAATGAGGGAATTGTTATCTGTGAAAAATCAATTAGTAACTTAGAAGTAATTCCTATATTCGAAAAAAATAGAGAATATAATATTAATCAAAGATTATCATTTTTTAATAATGGCTCAAAACCTGAACTGCTAATTAATGTAGGTGGCGGTATTTTCACCATGGGCGATAGTTTAACAAGAAATATGATCCCTTACGGAATAATTTATCCACATGATTTAGAATTTGATCTCACAAATTCTATTGCATCTAAAGTATTATTGACTATGCCTTTAATTAATATTAATCATATAAAGGATTTAACTTTTATTTATAATTTACCATTCCCTCCAAATATTGATACTAAACCTAGGAATGGGACACTATTTTATATTAAAACGGAGTATAATCGTAAGATAATTCTAACAGCTTTTTTAATTTCCCTATTAAGTGTACTGTGGATTGGGATTATTAGCCATAATGAAATCAATAAGAGGATGCATTCAAGTGAGCCAGAATCAATTTTATAAGTTTCTAATTTTTATATTTTTAATAAATTATATTTTTCCTTCACAAATTTTGCCAATTAATGATGAAATTAAAATAAGATTAAATATTGGTAAGAGAGAAAGGGTTTACCATGAAATTCCAGAAGGTGGACTATTATTTCAGGGCATAGGGCATAATATTATCTCTGGTGATTCCTTAAAGGTTGAAGATATGGTGAAAATTGGAATCTATTCTAGAACAGTAAAATCACCAACGGGTAATACCAAAAGGAATTTTAGTTTTTTTATACAATGGGATGAAAAGACTCCCCTTGAGCTAAAATATAAAGAAAAGGGAAGCAAGGTTAAAAGCCCAGATAGACCAGGTTGGATATATACGAATTCTGGCAAATGGTTTATTTATTTAACGGCTGGGGAAGCTAATAGAAACTTTAAAATTTTCTCAACAAAAGGAAGCCCTGTCACCTATGTAAGGGTTACTGCAGGTTTTATTAAAGCTGAAGGGAAAAAGGGTGATGATTATAAAACAGTAAATAGACAAAAAAGGATTGATATTACTATTTTAAATAAACAGGATGAAATGGTTTCTACATATTGGTACCCTTTAACGGGATCAAATCAGCAGCAATATGAGCTTAATGGACCATCAAAAGTAAGACTATACACGAGGGTAATGGGAAATTCTGAAAATAATTATAAATATTTCATAACTATAAAAGAAGATGGTATTGAAAAAGGGACAAATTATTTTGATTCAGAATTGTCCCCAACTTCAATTATTGCAAATAAAAAGGATTCTGTTAGTAAATGGAGATCGGTATGGTTGAATGTTCCCAACGGGAAACATTATTATACTTTTACGCTCCCTGATATTGAGGATAATCATGAAAAAACTGTTTATATCCGTTTAAAAGAATGGCGGGAAGAATAGCAATTAGAATTAGTATTTTCCTTTTATTGGGTTCTGTAATTTTTTCTCAGAGTTTGACCAATAGATTACGGGTTCCCCTATATTATAATCTGCGGTCTGGAGTGGGGTATGACAGTAATTATCTAAAATTATCAAATGCGGAACAGGATGAAGTGTCTTACTATCCGGCTTCTTTGGGTGATTCGGAATCCGCCTCATCCCTCATATCAAAAAATACTATTGAAGTAAAATATAGTCCCTATTTTTTTGAGGGACATGAATCTCGAATTCGACT
>JACNLQ010000039.1 GCA_014381415.1 Fidelibacterota bacterium | reverse complement strand
TCGTCGAACCAACCACATCTCCGAGGGCGACCCGTAGTGGCACCGTACTCCTGTCCCAAATCCCTAAGTTTTTGACCATCGTCATCAAATAATTCTGTGGGTGCTGGTCCTGTGCCAACTCGTGTAGTATAAGCTTTTAGTATACCTATAATTGTGTCAACTTTTTTGGTAGGTAAACCTAAACCTGTTGATATTCCCGCTGAGGATGCGGAAGATGATGTTACAAAGGGATATGTCCCGTGATCGACATCTAAAAGGGTACCCTGGGCACCTTCAATGAGAATATTTTCTCCACTTTCAGCAAACTCATGAATCAATGCAAAGGTATCAGATACTAGTAATGCTACCTGGTCAGAACAATCCATAAATTTTTGCAACTGATCTAGTAATTGGTCTTTCGCATTTTCTGGGAGGTGCCCAGCTTGTATAGCTGAATCTAACTTAGCAATTAATTTTTTACGCAAAATATGTGCATCCAACAAATCCACGCCACGGATTCCCACTCTATCATATTTGTCAACATAAGCGGGGCCAATGCCTCGACCTGTAGTGCCTATTCGATTATTGTTTGCAGCTTCAGTAGCAACATCTATAGCTTTGTGAATAGGAGTTACAATATGGGCATTCATAGCCACATGAATTTGACCGGTGGTATCAAAGCCATGGGATTCCACCATTTCAATTTCTTCCATAAGACCAATAGGGTCAACCACCATTCCATTTCCTAAAATGCAATGGCACCCTTTTCTAAGAATCCCAGATGGAATTTGGTGAAGCACCACTTTTAAATCACCATGATACACCGTATGCCCTGCATTAGCACCGCCCTGATATCGAGCGACAATTTTTGAATCTTTGCTGAGGAGATCTACAATTTTACCTTTTCCTTCATCCCCCCATTGTCCCCCAATGACTGCTGTTATTGACATATTTTTTATTTCCTGTTATTATTTTGCATAAAAAAACTCCGATAAGCCATTCGGAGTTTTCTAAATTAGTATAAAAAAATATAATTCATTATTTTCTATAGGGTCCCGCTGAACGTTTTTCAAAATAGACCATCACCGGGCTGGCTACAAATAGAGATGAATAGGTTCCTATAAAAACCCCAATAATAAGTGCAAAAGCAAATAGGTTTATGACCTTTCCGCCCCATAAAAATAGAATAACCACTACCATCATGGTAGTCAATGAAGTTATTACCGTACGGTTTAAGGTTTCATTTAAGGAAATATTTACAACATCATTGAGCGTTTTTTTCATGAATTTGGGTATATTTTCTCGAATCCGATCAAAGACTACAATGGTATCATTGAGGGAATATCCCACAATGGTAAGAAATGCCGCAATAATGGACAGATTTATTTCATAATCCAACAGCGAGAAGACACCCAAGGTGATAAGTACATCATGGATTAATGCCATTACACTTCCCAGTGCATAATAGCGATCAAACCTAAATGTTATGTAAATTAAGATTAAGAGTAAGGCCAATCCAATAGCCTTCAACGCATCGTTTTGTAATTCCTTTCCTATTTTTGGTCCTACAGATTCCACCCGTCGCAAGGTAAATGTATTTCCTAATGCAAGGGTGAGTTTTTCAGATATTTCAGAACTCGACCCAGAGAATTGGGTTTTTATCAGTACTTCATCCGGACTACCAAATTCTACAATTTCAGCACCCTTAAATCCAAATTCTGATAAGGTATTTCTTAATTGAGATAATTCAACTGGTTCTTCAAATTTAACTTGTGCAACCGTCCCGCCAGTGAAATCAATAGAAAGCAACGGTCCACCTTTCATAATTAAAGATGTGATTCCTGCAATAATTAGAGCAATTGATAAAAATCCAGTTATTTTTTGTTTGCTGATAAAATCTATACTCGTTTTGCTTAAAATTCTCATATTAAATACTCAAACTTTCCATTGGTTTACGATCAGAGAAAAACATGAAAACAGTACGGGTAACAAAAATAGCCGTAAACATGGAACATATAATTCCTGTACTGAGAGTGACAGCAAATCCCTGTATGGGTCCAGAACCAACCCATGCCAATACAAATGCTGCAATAAGAGTGGTGACATTGGCATCCAGAATTGTAATGAATGCTCGTTCATAGCCGGAGTCAATAGCTGCTCGTACTGTTTTTCCTAAATCTAATTCTTCCCGAATTCTTTCAAAAATGATTACATTGGCATCTACTGCCATTCCAATTGTAAGAATAAGACCTGCAATTCCAGGAAGCGTTAAGGTGGCACCTAAACCTGCCAATACAGCCATAACCATGATTAAATTAAGCATTAAAGCCAACGTTGCTAAAAGCCCTGCCCCCTTATAATAAATAATCATAAAAATCATCACAGCAATGAGTCCAAAAAACATGGCTTTACTACCGGATTTAATTGAGTCACTTCCCAGTGAAGGCCCCACAGTACGCTCTTCAATAATTTCTACGGGTGCGGGCAATTCACCTGCCCTTAGAACATTAGCAATATCTTTGGCTTCATTCACATCTGCAAATCCGGTTACTTGTGTTTGACCAGTAGGAATTTTATCTCGGATTACCGGTGCCATGAAAACTTTATCATCTAATACAATGGCGACTTGACGATTGATATTCGCCCCAGTGAATCTACTCCATCTTTTGGTTCCATCAGGGCTCATAGATAGATTTACAACCCATTGCCCGGACGCATCAGTCCCAGCGCCCCCCATGGTAGCACGGGGTTCACGAACCATACCGCCAGAAATTTCAGGGTCTGATGACACATAATACAATTGACGGAATTCAATAAAATTACCCGTTTCATCTTGAGCGGTTTCAAATTGGTTGGCCCATAAGAATTTACCCCCTCTCGGAATTTTTCTTCGCACCTCAGGATTTTCTAATAAGTCTTTTACAATATGATATTCTTTAGCTAAGACTCCCACTCCTCTTGGTACAGCCCGAAGATATCCAGAAAATGGTTTTTCCTTTAATATTTTTGCAGGAGTTGACATATCGAAAGTGGGTTCAGACAATATATTTTCTTCTATAAAAATATCTTCTGCAGAACCACTTGTATCTGCTTCTACAAATTCTTCATTTTTATTTGGAGACTCAAAATCAATATTTAGCGCGGAGGTATCGCTAAGAAGATAGGTGTCTAATTTATTCAGCGTCTGCTCCCATTGTTCATTAAGCACCAATGTGAACTCAAGAGATGCCGTACGTTGAATGAGATTTCGTGCTCGGTCAGAATCTTGCACACCAGCTAATTCAACAATAATACGGTTGGCACCATATTTTTGGATGGTAGGCTCAGATACACCAAATTCATCAATTCGATTTCGGATTATCTCTAAAGCACTGGCAATGGCATTATCCCGCTGGATTTTAAGTTCCTGAACCACTGATTCATTGTCACGGGTTGTGGCTAAATTATTGTAATTTCGAAATAGCCTAAGATCCCTATTATTGGCAACTGTTAGAAATTCAACGAAGAAATCCGTCTGATTATTGATAGAACGCTGATCTGCTTCCTGAATGGCTTTTTGCAATTCATCTGTTTTTTTATTAGCAATATTCTCTACTAATTTTGGGATATCTGTTTCAAGTAAAACATACATTCCTCCCTGTAAATCAAGCCCCAGGTTTATAGCACCTTCTTTTAATTCTTTCATCACTGTGACACCCAGTTCAGCTTTTTCAGATTCAGATAAGGAATAGACCTTATATGTAGGCCAAATGAGATAAGCAGATGCAATGAGTAATGACGCGATAAGCGCCCAACGATACCTAATATCTTTAAACAATGTTATATTTTATTTGAATATTTTTTGGAGTGAATTCAGTATATCATGACTTCTTTTACAGCATTTAATTTACAGACTTCATTTTTTTAACTCAAAAGGTTGTTTTGAATAATATTATTTTTTATTTGGGTAGATATTTGGAAATTCCCCTAAAGCTTCCGATTAGAGCCAACAATAATCCAAAAATAAAATTATATGCAATGAGATTGGCAGGTTCAACCAAAGGTAGTTTTATCAACGGATCTAGGAGATAGGTTTGAAGGGAGCGCATTAAAAAAAGAATTAAAAGTGAAATTCCGGCACCCAGTATTCCTTGAATTATACCTTCAACAACAAAGGGAAACCGAATAAAGCTGTTGGTAGCACCTAGCAAATGCATGGTTTCAATGGTTTCCTGCTTAGCATGAATAATAAGGCGAATGGTATTGGAAACCAATATAACAGAAATAATGAATATAGCAATACCCATTGCCATACTTATTCCCAGAATATTTTCTACAATGGAATCCACCCTGGAAATAATTCCTTGCTGATAGGACGCCACATCCACCCCCTCTAAATGACGAATTTCCCTCACTATTCTGTGCATTTGATTGGAATTCCGATTATCTAAAGCAATATCATAGCGCCCACCCATTGGCAGGGGATTCTCCCCAATTATTTCATTAATATCTTCATGAAAGTATGATTTAAATAATACAGACGCCTTTTTTTTGTCAATAAAATCTCCCTGCTCTATTCCATCTAAAATTAAAATAGTATTGAATAAGTCACGTGCTTCCTCGGTATTCAAATCGTTATGGAAAAATACCTCGATGCGATATTTTGATTTAAATTTGTATGAATACCCTAATAAGTTCACGTAGGAGAAATATGCCAGACTGAAAATCACCAATGCGATACCAATGGTAATGGAAGAAATTGCTGCAGGTAATTTTGCCCTGAATAAACCGCGGAAACTCTCAGATAGTAAAAATAGAAGTTTAGTGATCACTGGACGACCAATCTACCTTCATTGAGTTCAATAAAACGCTTTTTACGCGGTTGGATTAAAGGAAAATTATGGGTGGACATGAGTACTGCCGCGCCTGAATCGGTGGCGATTTCCAACAAATCCAAAATTTCATCAGACACATTGGGATCTAAATTACCAGTAGGCTCATCAGCTAAAATAACCAGCGGCTTCTTCACCAGAGCCCTAGCGATTGAGACACGCTGTTTTTCTCCACCACTGAGTTGGCTGGGGTAATTATTGATGCTTTTTTTCAAGCCAACCTTTTCACCAATATCATGAACTTTGTCCTTAATTTCTTTTTTTGAAACTCCTTCAATTTGAAGAGGCAGGGCAATATTTTCAAAAACTGTCCGATCAGGGATGAGACGATAATCCTGAAATACCATGCCGATTTTCCGCCTGAATCGAGGAACATGGCGACGACGCACTTTCCCCACATCCTCTCCATTAATAAATAAGGTTCCATCTGAAATGGGAATATCCCGGTAAATAGTTTTTAAAACTGTTGATTTTCCAGCGCCAGTTGGTCCCATAAGAAAAACCAATTCACCTTTTTGGATATGAAAGGATAAATTAAATATTCCCACATTTTCAGTATAGGTGGCGGTTACATTTTCAAATTTAATCATATTTTAATTCCAACTCCCTGTTGAAAATTAAAGTATAAAAAAGTGACATAAATGAGGATTAAAAATCCAGCTGAAAATTTAGTTACACCCCCTTTAAATTTTAGAAGAAAAAATAATCCCAGTGTTAATATCAACATAAATATTCCGTGAGTTGCCACATGTGAAAACTCTACAGAAATAGGGCTAATGAGTAAAGTAAACCCTAAAACAGCAACGATATTCATAATATTTGATCCAATGATATTTCCAATTACAAAATCTGTTTCACCATGCTTGGCAGCTGCAATTGAAGCTGCAAGTTCGGGTAAGGATGTCCCTAAGGCCACCATTGACATTCCTATCACCAAGGATGAAACTCCAAGTGCGATAGCAATACCTTTCGCACCTAAAACAAAAACATGGGCACCCAATCCAAGCCCAACAATCCCTAAAATAATTTTTAGCGATATAGTTAGTCCCTCTGATAGTATTTCATCTGAATGATCATCCTCATTTTCATGGTCTTTGTTAAAAAGATGCCAACAATAACTTCCAAGCAATAATAGAAAACAAATTCCCTGCCACAATACAAGGTCACCTGAATAAATAAACAGAAGTGGAAGAAAAGTAATGAAAATTAGAAAATATAAATCAATGCTGATTTTCTTAAATGAAAAAATAATGGGGGTCAAAATAGCGGTTACTCCCAAAACTAAGCCTATATTAGCTATATTTGATCCTACAACATTTCCGATGACTAATCCAGACTCACCATTCAATATAGCAATTATACTTACAATCATCTCAGGGAGACTGGTACCAAATGCTACAAATGTTATGCCCACAACTATGGGTGGAATTTTGAACTTTGCTGCAATTGATTTACTCCCCAAAATAAGAAAATCAGCACCGTAATAAAGCAGGACAGCACCTACCATAAATAGGATGATGTTAATTCCCATTATTCATATCCATAAAGATTGTTATCTTGAATATAATTCCATACTGGCTGGGGTAATTCGCTACAAATTGGGTCGCCTTTTGCAATTTGTAATCTAATTTCTGTAGATGAGATATCCATTTTAAAATCTTTTATCCAGGTTAGATTTATTCCCTCTAACGCTGGTACATGATAATTAACCCTGTTAAACCCAATAATATGGACAGCTTTCAAAATCTCTTTATAATTTTTCCATTTGTTAAATTGCTCTAATTGATCTGCACCAACCACCAAAGAAATAGAAGAATTTGGATTTTCATTTTGTATATGCTGTATTGTTAAATAGGTATAATTGGGTCCCGTTTGGTTTATTTCCCAATCATCAATTTGAATTGGATGGTTTAATTCCTGAATTAGTATTTCCATCAATTTCAACCTGTGTTTTGACTCGGCAAATGGAGGATTCTTTTTTAATGGTGAATGAGCGGAAGGCATTAAAATAATTTTGTCACATTCTCCACAACACTTCTCAATTATTTTTAAATGTCCAAGGTGTGGTGGATCAAAACTTCCGCCAAATATAATTAATTTCACTTATATAGCTGATAATACTGAGCCAATTTCAAGCCCGCTTCTGTATCCTGTAAAAGTATTTCGGCTTCATTCGATTTTTCATCTGATAAAAATCTGTCTTTTTGTGTTTTATAATAACTTTCAGCACCCTTTCTGTTTTCATTCAGAATATGGGTGAAAACTATTCCAATTCGGGCATCATCAGCTATGGCTGTATCATAATAATGATTTAACACAGATTTAAAATACAAAAGGGCAGAATCATATTCTTCTAATTTTAAATACATCCTTCCAACTTCATAATCTTTCCTAGCAAGCTTTAGACGTAAATCTAATATTGAGGATTCAGCGTCTGTTACTAAATCTGATTTAGGATAATCCTCGATAAACATTTGTAATTGTTCCAAGGCATAATGGGTTTGCGACTGCTCCCGCTGATACGAGTTTGAGGAATGAATTGCACATTCACAAATCCGGTATCTGGCTTTTTCAATTTTGGTATAATCGGGAGAGAATCGAACATATCTGTCAAAAGCTATAGATGCTTCATCATATTCTTCCATCTGAAACATTGATTCAGACTTAAAATACTGTGATTCATTAGCAATTTTTGAACCAGGGTCAGCCATTATTATGTAGTCAAATTCATCTTTAGCACGGAGAAATTTACCTCTGTCAAAATACTCCATGGCTTTATCAAATCGGAGGGTTAAATCTTCTTCTAATAGTATATCTTCCTTTCCACATCCCAAGAAGAATATTCCAATAATAATAATTGTAAGTAGTTTTTTCATCATTTCCAATATAGTGCTAATTTCACACCTCCTAATCCTGTTTTATTCCTGAGATCGGGGTACGCATTTAAGGATAATTTTAGATCGTGATTGTTATTCCATTTTTTGGCTAACAGTAAGGCATCCACCATACTCACCACACGATTGATGAGCATAAATTTTCCACCATTTCCCGCCAAAGTCTTTATTTTATTATAGTCACCCCATAAACTTCTGTAGGCAGTTTGGTTGGGTGAAGTTGCAATTTTATCACCATGCTGTTTAGTTACTACCGATACTGAATCATTATCATCCCAGCCAGCAAAAAACATATCATATTTTTGGATACCTTCATAAAAATGGTGGTCTTTAACAACAATAACAGAATGTTCTTCTAATTGCATTGCTATAGCCAAAGAATCATTAGTACAAGTTCGGTTTGGAGACGGTGAATTCCCACATAATTCTTCAAAAACGGTATTTCTAAAATATTCAGAGCTGGAACTCTGTATTTCCCCATCCCAAGTAAATTCTACCTTATGACTGTGATCCCAAATATCCGTATAACAATATGGTGATTCATGACAACCTGAAATAGAATCGGTTTTATTTACAAATACCTCACGGATTGAGTTCCATAATTCTTGATTGCCTAAAAATTCTTCTGGTTTATCTTCAGGATACCATTTATAATAATCATGAACCCATCTACCAAAATCCCAATGCTCATTGGCATAAAATGAATACTCTTTTTTCTTATCCTCAGAAAGATTGTTATTATAGTACCATGTACCAATAGCGGCAGCATCAAGACCAACAAATAAAAGTCCCCTGAGCCAATTACCCAAATAGGTTTGCCCCATGCCTGGCAACATACCTGAAAATAATAATGCTTTCCCAGGGGATTTGAATACTCTTTTATTTTGAGATTTTTCAAATTGAATTTCACTTTCATTTTCAGATGTAGTATCTTGTAAAAACATCTTTGATCTGAATTGAAAATTCCTTTCTTGAAAAAAGGTATTACCAAAAACCTGAGCATTACATACAAACCATACAATTAAACATATATAAATATTTCTCATTGCTTACTCTTAATAATCAAATAATAAGGTGAAATAATGCTTTCCCTCCTCATCCAAATCTGAGAGGGGTTGGTGATACTCATAGGCAATAGCTGAAGGATATGAGAAAAAAGAAAATCCATGTAATCGGCATTCTAAACCAGCCGATAATTTATAATGATCAGCTTCAATAATTTCGGTAAAACTATTTTGGATTGCACTGCCAAATTGAAAAATACCCCCAAGTGAGAGGTTCTGCATATTAAATTGTGCCCAGGTATAATTTTTTTCTAAAAACAAAGGTAGACGCATTGTAGCCGTACCTACAAAATAATGGGGACCGGTAAGTGATTCTTCATAAAAAGTATAACCCTTTATCCCGGGTAATCCACCAGCAAAAAAGTGGAAGAAATCATCTACTTCAGGGTTAGAAATAGTACCACCGATTCCGCTGATACTTGCCACAATCTTTTTTTCTTTATTAAGGGTGAAATGCCTTTCACCAGAAGCCGTGAGACGAGCGGTATTCTGGGGTACAAACTTTGCACCATAGGTACTGTATTCTTCGCTCACTGCAAATCCATCCATAAACTGGTTCCATTCGTAACTTAATTTTCCATTTACATGCCACCCACTTCCCGGAAGCATATTCATGGCAAAACTGGGTTTACGCATATTGACATCATATAATAGTGACAATGAATGGCCTCGGAAATAATCAAAACTGATTTTAGCATTTTGCCAGAGAGATGTGTCAACCCCATTATAAGTAAAAAATTGATATACATTCTGCTTTACAGTCTCCCTATAATTACTGTAATTATATTGGAATTTAATTTTATGTGAGCCCAACGCAAATCGTGTGCCAATATCCCCTGAAAATAATGAGAATGCTAAATCATTATAGATTTCAATATTATCCACATTGGTTCCATTTATCCGGGGATATAAAAATGGTTTATTTTTATCCGCATTTCTATGGCGAGATATCCAGAATAAGTTTGTGTAAAATGTGGGAAGAAACTTTTTATACTCCATGAGTAAGAAAATATCCATATCAGAGAGAATGTTTGTTGAAGCACCACCAAAAATAGAGAAACGATCAATGACCTCCGTACTGAAAAAATAAAATCCCGGTTTAACTGTTTTGTAATCCACCATAACCCTGGGCATTATCGCCATAGAAAGCATACTTTCTTCGTATGGTTTAGACTCCAAATTTTCACCTAATATTAATTCAGATAGTGGATAATCTGCAAAATAGTCTTCTTCATATCCAACTAAACCAATTTCAATAGGTTGAAAGTTTTCAAGAATGGCAATATTATATCCACCATTTTCATAAAGGCTATATAAAATTTTTCCATTATTAGAAATTGATGGCATAAACGCACCACCGCTAACATTGGTGATATAATTCTGTACTCCATCTTTTTCAATAATAAGATTGTTTATTCCAGATTTATCGGTGGTATATATCATTTCATCAGAGGAGTAAATTTGATCTCTATTTTCCCAAAACCCAGATGTAATCACTTCTAAATCACCATGCTCAAAATCAACCCTATAAATCTGGCGACCTTGATGATAGACACCATCAACCATTAATATATCATCTTTCCAAGCTAGTGAAAGTAACTGAATCCCGTTATCCAAATGAGTGACTGTTCGAAAAGTAAGGGAATCTTGAGTGATACCAATATTTCTTGAGATCATTATGTTTGAGGTGCCATCATAACTTGTAATTGCTACAATACTATTTTCTGTTGTGTTATACACAGGGGAAATCAACCGGCTACCGTGCGTTAATCGTTTCTCTTCTTCATCTGTGAATGTGTAACGATATAGATCAAAATATTTAGATCCCCACTTATCAGGTTTACTGCGTTTTGTATAGATGATAGTGGAATCATTCACCCAAGTTGGAGCCGTTTTAACTCCTCCGGCAATTTTCTCCGAAGTTGAATCTGAAAAACTATAAATGAATAAATCTGTTTGACCAAAATAGTCATTATTCTGATTTGAAAGATAGGCAAACTTTTCATCATTTGGCGACCAAATTGGATGGATATTGGTGGTGCCATCTGCAACTAAAATTTCTCCCTTTTTCTCTGATTGATAAATGTCCTTAGTTTTAGTAGTGTAATCCAAAAACATTTCATCTTTCCACTCCTGATATAATTCACTCCCCAATTTTCCCGTAGCATCCCGCATGGCACGATTAATAGAATAGTTTGAGGGATTGGAAAGAGAATAGGTAATATCCTTTAATACATCCATACCATATTTTTCTGATAGCCATTTTGAAAAGAGAAATCCCTGATTGTAGGTGGATTCATTTCCGACCCCTCTTTTACCGAAAGTATTCATGGCATCAAAAGATAATAGATTATCATTTAGAACTCTATCTCGTACTATCATATCTCTATGCGAATCCCAAAAATCAAAGTCTGCATCGGGATACATAAATTGTGCCGACCCTTCCGCCAACCAAGGTGGAACACTTACACCCGGAAGTGGATAGCTCATTATCACATTGGGGTAACCATACAAAACATCTTCTCTTTTTTCATCTTCATAATTCATCAATTGAATAAAGGATGCTGGAAATCTTCGAGGATATTTCATGGCAGCACCAATTTGGATAATATGGGTGAATTCATGGGTAATTACATTGTTTAACCAACGGTGTGATCCTCTTAAATCAAAATCCAGAGGGAGTGCCCAAATTATAATTTTGTTATCATAATAGTAGGCAGCACCATTGGAAATGTCATCTGTATCTTGAATAATAATATGAGTTCTTGAATCCGGTTCAAATTCATAAAATGAAGTAATGGGATTATAAATTTTTTCTGCTACAGCAGCAGCCTCCTGTCCACTTCTTTGAGTTTCTTCATGGAAGTGTATGAGAAAATGGTCGGTTTCAATAGTCTGCCATTTAAGTTCTGGATGATTGTGCCAGCTTTGGGAGAATGCAAGATTTAAAGGTATAAATAGTATAGTAATTCCAACTATTAAATGGTTGAATAAAAATGCATTATATGACCTCCGTAGTGGTCGGTAAAAATATAAAATATTTTTTAAATCGAAGATTGCAAACCGATAAATTCCCCTCCTGGGAGTGGCTTCACTTAGTGAAGGGGTGTGTAGAATGTTTAGCATGTGTGAAAATTCCTGCATATATTAGTGGCTTCTCCCATTGGTAATAGGTTGCAACCCACCCCTCGGCTTCGCCAGATTCCCCTCCATAGAGGGGAATATAATCCTGATTGTTTTTCTAATAAATTTGGGGGAATACGTAATTTTGGTGTCAATACTGATTCGGCACCTCCCCCCTTAGGAGAGGATGGGTGAGGGGTAAATATTGGCTTGATGATATTCATTTAACCACCACCAATCTTACCAACTCAGACTGCCCTAAATTTGGTTTTATTTCCGCCAGGTATAACCCCGCATCAAATTGAGAGGCATCCCATATAATTTCATTAAATTCATAAGGAGTTAATTCATCATTTATCAAATCATCAGATACTAAGAAACCCGCTGCATTATAAATTATTACTCTGACCGCTGATGTTGCTGAATTACCCACATAAAACCTAAATGTTGTTGTTCCATCAGTTATTGGATTTGGGTAATTATAGGCTTTCCTCCTAATATAATCTCTATCCGCTGGATCAGAATGTACCCCCGTTGATAGTGGATATCCTGATGGTCTGCTTTGAGGATTTAACCAATAGCTATGGTCCATATCCAGATCAAACAAAAATAAACGAGAGCCATCTATGAGTGCCATTTTACCATTCCAAAATGGAACCATTGCCAATGGCTGATCACTATTAAAGGAGGATAGTTGCCGTAAACGATCACCATAATTTGAGAGAATTGTTATATTTTTATCCTCCCGACAAATGAGCTCCGTCTCATCATCTTCAACATTGAGAATATTTGCAATGAGTGGAATTCCTGAGAAATCTCCCTTAATTGGGAATCCGTCTACTAAGGTACCATTGCCATTAATAGCTACAATATCACCATCTTCAATGGTTATAATTTCATCTAATCCATCTTCGTCAATATCACCGAAGGCAAGGGCTCCTGAATAATTAGTGGAATCAGTATTTGAATCAATAAACCCTAAAGGAATAATATCTTCCTCATAATTATCACATTCAGGGTGAATGCAATTACCTTCTGCTAAATAGACCAATGAATCCACAAATGAATCCACATAAGTATAAATTAAATTCCTATAATCATAGTCTAGAGTGTCAATCAAGGTTACAATAGAGTCGGATGCATGTGAATATATTTGTCCATTTTTTTCATAATAAACCACAGCGGTACTATCCTCTGCATTAAAGCCATTCCCCAGATATTGAATAGTTGTATCCACTAAATTCAAAATTTCAACTCCACTATTAAATGTAATTTGAATTTTCATTGTATCTGAAATTTCACTTAATATTTTAATAGATAAGAACGAGTCAGAGCCATCAACTGTTCTGGAATTTGGACTGGACCAATAATCAAAGATAGTTTCATTCTCTAAATCAGGGTTGGCAAATTCATTACCTTCATTCCCATAATACCAAAAATCCCACCGGGTCCCGGTGGTGGGACTATCGCTGGCAAAAAATGCATAACTTTTGGTACCAATATCTTGAGAGCCATCTGCCTCTTCAAGTTTTACGTGGTGATAATTTTCATTGTTTATCAAAACATCAGAGGATTGAGGATTTGTAATATGCCAAATCAGAATTCCAGAACCGGGCAAGCCGTAGTCATAGTGATCAAATCCAGTAATCACCTGACTGACATCATCTATTTGTATTTGGTTCTCATTAAATTCATCTGTCACCGTATCAAACCAGTGTCCCACTTGGTACTCATCAATTTTGTTTTTTCTTCGAAGGGAATCTATATCTGTTTTGTAGGTGACCCAATTATTTCTATTTTCTATTAAAAAATATTCGTCATCACTAATATCAATTCTCACTAAAGTGTTTAATGAGTCTAAAGCATTTATAAGAAAAGTGGTGTCGGAACATTGAAAAGGAGAAATAGTTTCTATTGTTGACCAAGGTACAATAGGCAGACTTCGCGTCCACGGAGAAGGCGGCGTCGGAATAACTCCGCGACCATTATTTGATCCGTGATCCATAAGCCCAAAAAAACCAACCCCAGGATCTCCTGTATCAGAATTAAAAAGTTCCGGTAGTCCCAATTCATACCCTAATAAAAAGGCAAAAATACCAGTGAGTCCCAACTGGATACCACAGAGATCATCAGTACCATAATTGGGATTACCAAAAATATCTTCTACAATATCAAAATAAATCATATTCTGAGTTTCAGGGAGTAAAATTCCAGTTTGTATGGATTTACCTAATATTTCAGTGGGTGTAACACCCATCATCATTTCTTCATCAATATAGGCAGATTTTAAATCATATATAGTTGGGTCTAATCCGGGAAGTGAAAAATCCTGTCCCAACCCAGCATGAAAAACAATAAATACTACTTCATGAGAAGCAACATTCTGCTGCGTTAATAAAGATTCAATATCTGATTTAGCCAAATTCAATGCTTCACTATAAAATTCTGCTAATAGTGCATCGCCTTTGGCATAGTACTCCATTGTATTTGAGACAGTATAATACCCATCATCAGGTGAATTTGAGTTGGTGATGATATTGGTGGTATAGGGGAGGGTTTCACCTGAAATGTTGAAATAATAATTCCCTACCGCCTCTAACTGTTTTTTGAAGTAAGCCGTATTATGAGGCGGTCTATCTACTATAAACCCTTCACATCGGGGAGTAGTAGAATTGTAGAAGTGGTTATATTCCTCATGACTTAAATTTAGAAAATTGCCATTACCGCTGGTTTTAGGATTGTCTGGGGTTTCAAGTGGAAATTGTGCCATGATTCCCACAAGGTGCAGGGTATCTGGAATGTTCACCCCCTCATAACTTGAAGGAGAACCTGACTGAAAATAATTAGCCCCAAAACCGAGGCTAAAAAAAAACAGAAGTCTAATAATTACTCTTGAATTTATTAAATAAACCACTCTACCCAGATATACACTCAACAACTTAGAAAAGTTGTTGTACAACATGCTTTCCAGCTTGTTGATGATTTATTTCAAAACAATTATCAAATAAAAACACTACCAGTTAATTCCCAGCGTATTTCAGTTTTATAATTTTATTCTGCACAGCCAATTGAGAACCCATTAAAGCTTTATATTCACTGAAAAAAACATAGTATTTGCCCGGGGATGCCCTTGTTCACCTGCGGTATATCCAAAGTCAAAACCATATTGTAAAAGCCTAATCCCAGCACCAAAGGTTGGATTAAAAATCTTCCCTTCAAAATCATAAATATAACCTGCCCTAAGGGCAAAGGCATCAGTGTACCAATATTCCATTCCCACATTATAGACCATTTCTTCTAATTCCTTGGTAATAGATCTATTATCACCACTTCCTTTTTCAATTTGAGCGTTACCACCTTCTATAGTACCATCATCATTTTCAACCCCATCTATTGGTTTACCATAAATTCCATAATCAGAATCTGAAAAAGCTAAATCGTCAGTTGGGTTCCAAACTCCATTTTCACATCCATATTCACCTAGTGAACTATCCTTTATTTCACCTGTACAGGTGTATCCTCCAATTTTTTGGTCGCTTGAATGGTCAATATCTCCACCTAAAAGCCAATCATCCAGCCAAGCAGTTACAATGGCTAAGTACCAGGGGTCATCAAAAGACCCTAAGTCATCATATTCTTTTCTACCTTTCGAATTATAATCACCGGATATAAATCCACTATTGCTCACAGCAATACCTGATTCATCATATCCCCCAACAATTCCATCACCATCCCAATCCATCATTTGGTAACGGGTGACCAGTAATTTATTCGCATCAAATAAAAAATTGACTTTATTAAAACCATCATTATACAATTGTGCAAAAATTCCCAGGCGCATATTTGTTGGCGATGGATCTGCTTGGTCAACATCCACAAAATCAATTTTAGGTCCTATATTAGAAATTGAAAATCCAAAATTAAATTTATCATCCAAATCCTGTATATCTTCCGATTCAGCCTCAGTAATAAAATTTTCCCGAATGGACTCAACGTCAAGTAGTTCAAAGAGCAGATTATCTAATATGATATTTGTGGAATCTTCAAAATTTTCAACGGTTGCAGGTATTATTTCCTCACCTTGGAGCTCATCAAAAGAATTTATTAATTGATTCATATCTTCAACAATAGAGACTAACCGTACATCGAATTCAGAGAAGTTTTCCATAGAATCATATTTGAATAATTTTGATCTTAGACCTTCTAAATCCTCACGTAAATAACGTTGTTCTTCTATTTCTTCGTAGCCATTATTTTCAGTTTCAAATATTGCAGAAATTTCATCATTCAATTTAATTTGCCTGTCATAAATATCTGTTAATTGATCAAATAATCCGTTGAGTTTCTTCTTTTTCTTTGATTTTAAGGCGGAATTACTTTGCTTGAATTTCTTCAGATAGCCAATATCAAATCCAAAGTCCGTGGAATACCCTTTGCCTTCTTCTCCTGCTACCACCTGGTCCGAAAGTTTTTGATGAAAAACCTTAAAATTGAAACCTATGGCAGATGACTCAGAAAGATGAGTTCCAAAACTGCCAGCTATCGCACCCATATAACTTTTCCAGTTATCTGTTGGATTACCAAATTCATCCATACCAATTTGTTCGCCTAAGTTTAGGTAAATTATATGTCCACCAAGAGATCCCAATCCCTCAATATGATGCCTATAAGTTATAAATTCATAATATAAGTCTGAGGCAAGATTGGGGAGCCAATTCACATGCATTCCGGCGACCTCAGTACCCTTCAAGAAGCCTAATCCCGCAGGATTATAATAACTGGCATAGGCATCATCTGCTTTAGCAACCTGAGCTTCTCCTGACCCTTGAGGACCAGCACCTGGAGCAATAAGCAAGAAAATAGCTCCTGCTTCACCTACTGCCCACAACTGTGCAATGGCACAGAACAACAACAATATATATTTTAATTTCATATTCATTTTCCTAAATTAGTATCTAAATAAAAAAACCGAGTAGCTATGAATATACCCGGTTTAAATTCCGACTTTTTCATAGAATTGCATATTTGAAAAGGTGTTATTTCCTAATTCATTCCCTCAATGTGAGATCCATGCAGATCCTATTAACAAAAGTCTATATGTATTTTTCCTTTTTACTAAGCCTGTTAATTTACCAGTTTTCCACAATGGAAAACAATATCGACAATATATAAAATGAGTTAAATTCAATTAAGTTCCAGTAAACTATGAAGCTACTTATTTTTTGCTCTTGCGATATGCCTTCATATACTTGGCTGGATTTTCCTTAATATCCTCAACCAACACCCTCATTTCATCCACTAAACTATTCATATTTTCATAAAGAGCTGTATCACTTACTAATTTTCCCATGGTTCCTTCACCACTATCAATTTTTTCTAATATTTTGTTAAATTTTTCTGTAGATTTTGCAAAAGATTCACTGCTTTTTTTCAATTCTGTAATGGTGGCGCTTAGCTCATCAGATTTATCTGTTACCTTTTTAAAATCATCTAGCATTTCATCTATCTTGTTGATTTCTTTATTCACACCATATTTTAAGTCTTTAACAGTTCCATTCAAATTTTTCATAAAATCCTGAAAATTCTTTTTATCCTTATCAGACACAATATTTCGGTAATTATATACAAATGTATCTAACCCAGCAGTTAAAGATTCAATATTTTGGATAGTAAGTCTAATATTGTCTTTTTCTTCTTCGCCCAATGTTGCTTTAAGACGTCTTGCAAATGCAGAAAGGTCCTGTGTTAAGGGTACAATACCTGGAGTTATTTCTGCAAAGTCAAATTCTCTAAGACCTTCCACAGTTTCCCCTGGAAGAATAAATTCTTTTGTATTTAATCCCGGAGTTATAGAAATAAACTTTGAACCAATTAATCCTTCACTCCTTACTTCAATTTTTGAATCAATAGGAATACTAAATGCAAAAGAATTATCAATGGATAATTCCACCGAAATTTTCTGACCCATAATGCGAGATTGGGAAACTTTTCCAATTTTTTTACCCAACATATCCACCTGGTCACCAACATTTAGTCCTTGAATATTTTCAAATAAAACGGTAAAAGAATAGTTTGATTTCCGAATAGAAATTTCTTGAAGATAGAGTAGTCCGCTGACAAAAGCTATGCTGCTTAAAACAAAAATTGTACCTATCCAAAATAATCGTGAATTTTTCATATCTAATCTCCTTTTTTTACCAAAGTACTGTTGCCAGTAATAAATTGTTGAACAACCATATCATCTACATTTTTAATTTCATCAGGACTTCCATCAAACCTAATTTTCCCATCATGCAAAAGTAGAACACGATCTGCAACATCATAAACTGTCCGCATTTCATGGGTAATTATCACCGATGTCACCTCACCAGTACTTTGGAATTTTGTGATTAACCGATTGATGCCATCCGTCATTATTGGATCTAAACCTGTGGTAGGTTCATCGTAAAAAAGATATGTGGGCTTGATTGCAATTGCCCGAGCAATCCCAACCCTTTTTTTCATTCCGCCGGATAATTCAGAGGGCATTATATTTTCAGTGCCTGCCATATCAACTTCTTCCAGGGAATTAAATACCCGCTCCTGAATTTCATCATCAGAAAGTTTGGTAAGTTTGTGCAATGCCAAACTAATATTTTCTCCCACAGTCATGGAATCAAACAGTGCTCCAAATTGAAAAACCATCCCAATGTTAGATCGTATTTCCTGAAGCTGTCGAAAACTCATGGTATTTATTAATTTATTATCCACATAAACTGTACCTTCATCTGGTTTAACTAGACCAATGAGACATTTGAGTAAAACAGATTTTCCAGCACCAGATTTACCTACAATCGCAACTGATTGACCCTGTACTACAGAGAAATTTATATCAGATAAAACTCCTTTATCGCCATACGATTTAAATAAATTTTTCACCTCAATCATAATAAAATAGCCGCTAAAATATAATCCAAAAAGACTATGGCAACGCAAGAAATTACAACGGTAGCTGTAGTGGATCTACCCACACCGGTTGCTCCGCCCGTAGTGTAAAATCCTTGATAACAAGCTATAGAAGTTATAGCGACACCAAAAAATAAGCCTTTTATCAATCCAAACCAAGCATCCCAAGGGCGAAACCAATTTCTAAGACCCCGAATAAATTCTAAATGGCTTACATCCATTGCATTAACAGCAGCAAATAATCCCCCAATAATACCAAAACAATCTGCAATTACTATTAACATTGGGAACATAATTGCAGCAGCTAAAACCCTTGGAAGGATTAAAAAGGAAACTGGGTCAAAAGATAAAGATTCAAGTGCATCTATCTGTTCTGATACACGCATTGTACCAATTTCAGCTGCAATGGTAGCACCGATTCTTCCTGTCATAACTAACCCAGTCATCATTGGAGCCAATTCCATTAATATGGATTCACCAACAATACTACCTACAAACCAGTTGGGTACAAAGCCTGATTCAAACTGGTAAGCTGCCTGAACTGAGGTGACCATACCTGAAAATAAACTAGTAAGAATTACAATAGGAATTGAAAGTACCCCAATATGGAACATTTGATCTACTATAAGGCTCAAATATTTATGCCAGGAAAACAACGATCTAAACATACTTGCCATTAATTCCACGTATCGACCAACACCTTCAAGGGAATCTATGAGGAAATTAAAAGGGTAAAATAAAAATCGAAACATGGTAGAAATATTTCTACTCAACTTGGATCAAAAAGAAATGACTAATCTTTTAAATCTTCAATTTGAGCCTGAAACTCACCAATATCTTTGAATTCACGATAGACCGAAGCAAACCGAATGAATGCAACTTTGTCAATTTCTTTTAATTCATCCATAACCAGACCACCAATTTGATATGCTTCAATTTCAATATTTGAAATATTGCTGATTTTTTCTTCAATTCTATTAATTGCCTGGTGGATTTTTTCTTCAGGTATAGGGCGTTTTTCACAGGCAATACTGAAACTCTTTTCAAGTTTTGCCCGATCAAATTCTTCACGCTCACCAGATTTTTTAATAACCTTAACTGGGTTTTCCAGAACATATTCGTAAGTGGTGTATCGAAAATTACATTCATTACATTCCCGTCTTCGGCGGATACTTTCTCCTCCCTGAATTGAACGTGAATCAACAACTTTTGAATCTTCTTTATGACAACTGGGGCATTTCATCTACTTCATAATCCTCATAAATTGGAAATTGAGTGCATAATTCTGATACCGTATTCCGTGTATTCTCAATAATTGTTTCATCTTGAATATTTTGAATAACATTATCAATTAAATTGGCAATTTGCACCATTTCATCTTCACGAAATCCTCTGGTGGTTACAGCTGGTGTACCAATTCGAATACCACTAGTAACCATTGGAGATCGTTCATCAAAAGGTACCATATTCTTATTGGTTGTAATTCCTGCTTCTTCCAAAGTAATTTCAGCTTTCTTGCCGGAAATTCCATTTTTCGTCAGATCAATTAAAACCAAATGCGTATCTGTACCACCTGAAACAATATCGTAGCCTAAATTTAACAGGGTTTCAGCTAAAATTTGTGCATTTTTTACAATCTGCTCACAATACTGTAGATAATATGGTTTTAATGCTTCTCCAAAAGCAACTGCTTTCCCAGCTATTACATGCATAAGCGGTCCTCCCTGGATGCCGGGCATCACAGCTGAATCAATTAGCTCTGAGACCATCTTTACCCTACCTGATTTAGGTGCAACCGCTCCCCATGTATTTTCAAAATCTTTTCCAACAAGAATCAGCCCACCTCGAGGTCCACGAAGGGTTTTATGGGTTGTGGATGTCACCACATGGCAATGGGGCCAGGGTGTTGGGTGAATCCCAGTTGCCACCAGCCCTGATGGATGAGCAATATCTGCCATAAGAAAAGCGCTAATGTCATCTGCAACCTGGCGGAACATTTCAAATTCGATAAACCGTGGGTAGGCACTTCCTCCGCACACTATAAGTTTTGGTTTGTGCTTCTTTGCTAATGCTGAAACTTCATCAAAATCTACTCGCCCCGTAGATTTATCCACACCATAAGAAATAAATTGATATAATTTACCTGAAAAATTAACAGGGCTCCCATGGGTTAAATGTCCACCATGAGATAGATTGAGTCCCATAACGGTATCACCGGGTTGCAGAAAAGTTAAATAAACGCCCATATTTGCTTGAGATCCGGAATGGGGTTGAACATTTGCATATTCAGCCTGAAATAATTCCCTGGCTCTGTCCCGTGCTAAATTTTCCGCCAGATCAACAGCTTCACAACCACCGTAATATCTTTTCCCGGGGTATCCTTCCGCATATTTATTGGTTAATACTGAACCAACAGCTTCCATTACGTTTGGACTGGTAAAATTTTCAGAAGCAATCAATTCTAATGTATTTTGTTGTCTGTGATGTTCTTGTTTGATACTGTTAAAAACTTCAGGATCAGTTATATTTAATTTTTCCATTTAATTATCCAGTTTTTCAATTCTTTTCTGGTGTCTTCCCCCTTCAAAAGGTTCACTGAGCCATAAATCAACTGCTTCTGCTGCTTTCTCATGGGTGATAAAGCGTGACCCAAAAGAGAGAATATTTGCATTGTTATGGGTGCGTGATAATTTTACTATTTCCATGGGTCCATCATAATAAACAACTGCTCTCACCCCCTTTATTCGATTAGCAGCGATGGCTTCCCCCTGCCCCGATCCTCCCATAATGATTCCCTTTGAATTTGAGTCTGAGGCTACTTTTTGTGCTGCAGGAATTATAAAATCCGGGTAATCATCTAATGGATCCATTTCTAATGCACCACAATCTTCAACTTCATAACTGAGTGTACTTAAATGGGTTTTAATAAATTCTTTAAGCTCAAACCCTGCATGATCAGTTGCGAGATATATTTTCATTATTTCCGTTTTACTGATTTATTAATCCAGGAATAACAATCTCCTTGTGGGGTAACTTCTTTTTCACCATCGGGACGCATAAACCAATCTGCAGGTGTTGTTATAAAATTTTCACCCACAAAATCACGCCTTGATTTTGCCTGACTATAGCCCTTATTTGATGCTGACTTATAATCTTCCCATGAAACTTCATATACTACTTTATCCCAAAAAGTGATGGGGTCACCACTACACGATTCTGCTACTGCAAAATATACTTCAGCCCGTTGATAAATTGAGCTCCCCTTTTGCCCACTCATACTTACGGCTTTTTCAGCCCAATCCAATGCTTCCGGATATTTTTCTTTATTGGTGAGAATTTTTGAAATATCAATTGCAACATCATAATTTGTGGGGTCAACCTTTGCCAAAGTATTATAACTATCCAGAGCTTCCTCTTCCTTATAAAGATTCAAATAGGCATCTCCTAAATTTCGGAGAACAGTAGTATTGTATTTTTCATATACCAATAATTCCTTGCAAACTTCAACAATCTTTTCAATATTGCCTGCTTCCTGAAGAGATCGAATATAGTCTAACCCATATTGGATATTTGATGTTTCAGATTCCCAACGCTCTCTGTCAACATCCGATTCATCCTTTCCCAATGCTGCAAAAGCTGCTTTTTTTTCTGCATTCGCATTCTTACTTGTAGGTTCATTTTTAAGCCAGATGTTCAAGATATCTACCTGTTCTTCATACATTTCCCTATCCCGGTAAACATCGCTAAGCATCTCCAGTATTTCAAGATTATTTTCTTCAAAGCTGAGAATTTTATCATAGTAATAAATTTGATCATCATAGTTTTCCAAACGCCCGGAATTTTCTCCTGCCATCTTTAATAAATCAATATCATCAGGAGTATACTTCAATCCCTGTTTAAAAATATATGCAGCACTGTCATACAATCCCAATTGCTGATAGGAATAAGCCATATACTTAAATGTATTTTCAGGGTCAACTTTTCCACAATTACATTTAAGTAATTGATCGTAATTATTGATTGCTCCTCGCCAATCCCGATTTTGATAATTGGAAGATGCGAAATTCAGTAGAAGAGGGCAAGGTTCGCAGTCTTCTAAGTTTGCATAGACATCAGTTTCAGCAGATGGCGATTCCGTAGCTGGTGGAACACAACCAAATATCACAAAAATACTCATTAAAATTAATTTCTTTTTCAATTTATTTTCTCCTTCTTTTCATAAACCATTTTTCTCCGGTTGTAATTCCAATATGAAAACTAATATAATCCTCATATTCTCCAATTAAAAGTCTGCTCTCCTTTTTTCCAACACGCATTGCAAAATCAACGGATTGGGTATTACTCAAATATTCAAAACCAATACCAACAGTTGCACCAACATCTCTAAATACTCCATCAGTAAAATCTAAATTTTTCAGATAAGCACCACCCCGGAGATTCAGATTATTCCAATAACCAATTTTGGAATTCCGAATTTGATAATAGCTGGCAAAATGAATTGATTTCTCACCAGGAGGCATAATATTAAAAATAGCTGCATTTTCTGGAATATTAATGGGTGATTTATTGTGTATTTCCACCGTAATTCCAGAATAATTTGAGATTTTATAGCGATATCCAAACCCAAAATCAGATGATACATTAGTAGCAGAATTTTCAAATGAATTTGTTGAGGTTGAATTCCCAACCGTTATCTGATTGGTAGTTTCTACTTTTGTTTTACCCTTAATCAATACATTTAAAACCATTTCATGACTCTTATTAAAATATCTTCCTTCAGCAGATATACTTGAGCCTGAAAACTTTTTATATTTATTGACATCGGTCATAACACCATTTACAGCTGTTGCATAGAGGGTATCTCCATTATCTACAAATTCGTTAATAAGCACTCCTCCTTGGTTGGATGTATCAATTAAAACATCATACGTATAAAGTTCATCATTTAATATTTGATTCCCAAAAAGGAGAGAATATGTAATTCCACCAGAAAATTGAGGGGATAACTTTCGAGAGTACTCCAAAAACATTTCAGAAATTCCCCCATCAATTTTATACGAATTTTTGGTAGCAATTGGAGCTCCCGTAATACTTTCATCTGCACCAATAAATTGAAATTCTTCATCTGTTACTATAAATTTATTTGTTCGATAGGTTGGTTTTAACCCCAAACCAATCACTTTTTTATTACCTACAGGAAATAAGAGAGAAAATGATGTTAAATTCTGCTGATGCTGATCGGGAAATTTACCCATTCTCAAATAATTTAACCCCGAATGAATAGTAAACCGAGTCAGGGCTGATCTCCATATAGATGAGGAAGAACCATTTGAGATATGCTTGGAATTACCCGAGAAAAAACTACTATTCCCCATTGCTAATGATGTGGGGTCAGTATTGTCTATTTTCTCTCCAACTCCATATATTGATAAGCCAGTAGCTTGAGAATAACCGATTCCGGTGAATAATATTAAGAAGAAATATATTTTCATTGACTGTACATCACATCTATTCGTGGATTATTTTTAATTGATAATTTTGAATAATTATACAGATTATCATCAGCTTTTAATTTCAATCCATTATAAGTGGCTATACTCCCGCTTTGATATGCTCTCAAAATCTGGCCCATTGAAATTTCAACTGAATCTGATAATGAAGTTACTTTCTTAGTTATTAAAATTTCATCCTCACCAGAATCATCTAAATGTGTTAAATAAACCCACATACCATCTTCATGTAAATCCGAAGTTGTTGTATCTATATAAAAAACTAAATTTGAATATTGATGAGAAAAAATATACTCCTCATTTTCAAGGAAGAGGTTTAGGCTGTCAAAATCAAGAAATGTGGAGAGATCATTGGAGTACTCAATAAGCAATTGTTCATTTAATTCATCATCAGAGTAATTCTTCTTTGGCAATAAAGTAAAATCTTCAAAAAGTTTATCTTCTCCAAGCTGGGCAATGGAAGGCGTATAGGTTTCCAGGGATGTATCCACTTTGGTAAATGGTGTGTGATATAATTGAAATTGAAGCCCTTTCAAATTAATATTTGATTGAACACTTACCTCAATTTTTATGGAATTGTCAACTTTCTGTATTTCAGAAATCCATAGACTCACTGTATCAGCTTCTAAAGCCGGAGTAAATTGTAAAGGCTCATCATCAAGGTTGAAAATATAACTATTATCATATCGTTCAATCGAAATAACAGAGGATACTTGGAAGGCTTCAAGGGAATCTTGAATGCCATCTAATCCCCAATCAAACCATTCTTCACCCTCATCTAAAAAACCATTCCCTTCAGTGCCAGTAGATGTTGAGTCTGTTGCACTCCAATTATCTAAATTTGGATCAATATTATAATTGTCTCCAGAATCTTCTACACAATTTAAATCTGAATTAAATTGATTTTCCCCTTCACCACAATCCAGGTATCTTTCACCTGTATTAAAAATAAAATTCCCTTCAGTGTGGTTTTCGTAATTTTCTGCTTCGTCTTCATTGAATGTACCATCCATACCAGTATCAAACCATCTTTCACCCTCTCCCTGATCCCATGTGCCATTGTTGTTTTTATCCGTCCAGTTCAGCAAACTATCTCCCTCAAATTCATCAGAATATCCTACCAGAGCCATGGGTAGTTCATCTAACCCCCAATCATAAAAAGGTTCTCCCGGATCCCATTGATTATTCCCCTCTGTGCCATCCAGGTTATTTATCTCATGCCAATCATCACCTGTCGGATCAGCATTGTCATTGTTTGGATCATAAACCAGTTCAACATTTGGTGTATCTAAACAATTACAAGCTGAAGTATCTGCTATACAAAACCCAACCCCATTTTCAAGACTATCAGGACACCAGTCAGGTCCCCAATCCCACCATATTTCACCTTCACCTTCATCCCATAAATTATTAACATTTTCATCGGTCCAATCTAATTGGCCATTGCCTTCGGTTCCTTTACTATTAAATGCACTTTCTTCTTCTGATGAAGCACAACCACCAAAACCATCTTCTAATTCATCTGGGCAATTATCAATTCCATAATCGTTAAATAACTCCCCAACATTATATGTACTATCACCCTCGGTACTATCAATGTTTGCCCCATTATCCCAATTATCACCAGCAGGATCATCATCTTTTTTAAAGGCAAAAGCATTTAATATTGAAAAAGAAATAGAATCAATATTCTCAGGATTAAGGTCTAAATCAATTGTTACCAGAGCTGAATTTTGTCCTGCAGAAATAAAATCAGTTTGAACGGTTATAGAATCATACACTAATGGAGGGCTATCAATAATTTGCATGTTTTCATTTGAGTTTATAGCATAAACTGTACCCCAATAGCTTGACAAGGAATCCTCAACATAATATGGACCGAAACTTTCACCTTCAAATAATCCTTCAGACCAGGAAACTTGATTAAATGAATAACGATTATAAATTTTTGATGTTTCCTCCTCAATGGAATATTCTAAATTGAGCCTTGGCCCTAATCCCACCTCTGAACTGTTAGATGAAAAAAATTCCAAATATGATGAATCATCAGGTGCATAGGATATTACAACTCCTAAATTCTCTTTATCTTCACACCATTTTTTAATAATTGTACTATCATGTAACAATAGATTTAATTCAATGCTATTTGTATTTAGTTCAACATTTTGTATTGAATTATCAATTGTTAATCCGTTTATATTATTTACAATGTCATTGGTTATTACAACATCTTCTTCAAATACATCGGTTGAAATTAAGTATGTTTTTAAAGCATTAAATTGAATCAGAGTGTCAATAAGGGTGGTGTCTTCTTTAATTGCAATAGGGTTGATGGTTGTGAGTGTAATCTCAACGTCAATTATACTATCAGAACCACATATTTGATGGGAATCCAATACCTCTGGTAACAAACGAATGAGCGTTGAAACTGTATCTCCATTTGATAAAATTCCAGAATACAATTTGGAGCTCTTTCCTGTATGCAGTTCACCCTGAATGGTTTCTGAAGTTTCATTATTTAATGGAAAACTCTTCTTATTGTATTCATAGCCACCAGATGGATTAAATACAATAGGATCAGACTGGCAGCTCAAAAGGAGGGCTAAACCTCCCAAAAGCAGAATATGAACCGCTCTGCCATTAAAAGGAGGGGTTAAGAAATTCATTTTAACTTCTTACAGGCTGATTCAATGGTGTTAGCAGTTTCTTTCCAGACTTCACGATTCGATTTTTTAGGAATGTCAATAACCAAAGAATTATTAGACTCAAATGAATCAAATAGTTTTTTTTGTTTCTTCATATTTTCCATTAAATTGGAGGATTCATAATTCATTGCAATGGTTAAATCCGCATTTTCAACGGCGCAAATATGATTATCAACTAATTTCCCTGATTCACCTGGAGTTAGACCAAGCATATCATAGGTATGTTTAGAATATTTTCGGTAATCATTAATAGAATGAATAATATAAACTGATTTCATGTTTGAATAAAACTCTTCCTGCTTGAATCGTTCCTGCAATAAAATTGGAATAAAAGAGGTTTGCCAATCATTACAAATGAATATATCAGGCGCCCAAAATAATGAGGTTAATGTATCAATTGCAGACAATGCAAAAAATGCAAATCTTTCATCAATATCACTGAATATTCTGCCATTTCTTGCTTTATAAATCAAATCAGGTAAAGACTTATATAATGGATTATTTTCCATAAAATAAACTTGCACACGGGTTTCTGGAATAAAACAGGATTTCATATTTATTACATGTCTTTCCTCATTAAAAATGACGGGAATATCCTTGAGTCTGATGACTTCTCTCAGAATATATTTCCGCTCGCTCACATACCCATATTTGGGTTGAGATACACGAATATCTACATCCTCTTTATCATGCAGTTTGCTGGTTATTTTTCTTGAGAACATTGCCAGTTCATAGGTTTCTGAAAATGGTGCAACTTCAGCTGATAAATAATATAATTTCAGTGGGGGCATGTAATTCCTTTTCTTTAATTAATTTAATATTTTTTAAGGGTTTCCTGACTTCTTTTATAATATTCACTGTTGGGGTAGAACTCAAGTAAATTTTCAAATTCCTGTTTTGCTTTATCAATCTGTCCAATATTTACATAACATAGCCCCAATTTATATTGGGCATCATCTGCTTTATTGGTTCCAGGAAACGTAAAGACTTTTTCAAATTCTTTTATACTTCGATTATATTCTTTTAGTGAATAATATACTTCACCAATCCAGTATTGACAATTATCAGCTAATTCATGATTGCTATCAGCCTGAATGAGAAATTTGAAGCCATCTAGACTGGTATTCCATTCTCCATTTTGGTAATTTGAAAGTGACTCAATATACTTGGCTTGATATTCTTCATTTGTAAGCTTGGGAACAACTCTCGCCTGCCTGTTTCCGGAAATTTCACTCATTTCCTTAAAGCTGGATATTAAAGAGGCTATTTCATTTTCAATCATAACAATCTCATTGACCAATTCAAAATATAGGCTATCTGTATAAAAAGTCCGATCTTCCAAAATATGAATTTTATTTTGAATTTTAATTAGGGTGTTAGTCATTTCCTTTTCAAATGATCCCTCTTGAATTTGTTCTATAGCAGATTGAACTTCCCTTTCAAGATTTCTTCTAAATTCCCGTACATTTTGATTATTATCATCATAAATATCCAGCACATTAGATTGATCATCAATCAAATCCTGATATTTTATTAAATCTTCTTCAATTGATGATATTTTTTTTCCTTGTTCATATATTATTGACTTGAGGGATTCAACATCTGCGGAACTTTCATTGCCTATACTATCCAATGAATCATTGGGGCGAGTGCCAGAACATCCCGTTAGAACAATAAAAATGAAGGTACTTATAAAAGCATATTTTTTACCTGAAAAGGCGGCCATATTAAGATTCCTTGATTTTCTATAAATTGTAATTAAATAAAAGGGGTTAAATTTACACAACTCATAGTCATCATACCAATTTCTAATATGTGATTTAAATATGTTGATTGATAATATTTGTGGATAGTGCCAGTATTAATATGCAGGATAATAAAAATGATCCTCCGTAACTGAGAAATGGTGCCGGCAGTCCTGTGACTGGGAGCAATCCTACAGTCATTCCCATATTAACGGCGAGATGAATAAATAAAATACTGGCAAATCCAATTAGAGTCAAACTTGAGAATCTGTTTGAAATAATTCCAGCATATACAATTATCCAATAAAGCATGGTAAAAAAAACAACTAAAATTACGGTAATCCCAAATAAACCCATTTCTTCACCAATCACCGAAACAATAAAGTCTGTATCCCTAACTGGTAAATAGCGGAGCTGCGTTTGTGTACCCTCACCAACCCCCTTTCCCCAAATTCCTCCCGAACCGATTGCAATTATCGATTGAATAACCTGATAACCTGCTCCATGTGGGTCCCGAGTAGGGTTGAGCAAAGTTAATATCCGTTCCTTTTGATGAAAATATAATATATTATTCCAGATGAAAGGAGACAGTATTCCACAACCAATATTTACGATAAACTGGGAGACTCCTGTAGTTATTTTAGGTTGATTGTAGTAAATCACAAAAACCAGGATCCCCATCCAAATCGAAAAAATATAAATATTAAAAGCTGAAATGATACTTACAAAAGGTGCAATTACTGAAAATAGATAGAATGATCTTATACCCGACCAATACAGCATGGGAATTGCAATAAAACCATAAACTATTGCAGTACCAAAATCTGGCTGCTTAAAAACCAATAAAGCAGGGATAAATGCCATTATCAAAATCAATAATAATAATTTGATTTCATTCATATTCCCTTTTTGATCTGCAAGCACCCTGGCAATTACAAAAACCAAAAACAATTTCCCAATTTCTGAAGGTTGAAAAGAAAGAGGACCAAATATTAGCCACCTCTGCGATCCTCCAATCACAGGCATGAAATAGGTGACGCCAATAAGAATAATTAGAATACCGTAAAAGTGATAGGCATATTCCTGAAAATATTGGATTCGTACCCACTGGGCTAAAATAAAAATAATACTCCCCAAGCCAAACCAGACTATCTGTTTTGTAAATGTGGAAGAAAAAAATGATGAATTCACACTGGTATATTTCAATGTAATAAAACTAATACACATAAGAACGATTACGGGAAATAACATACCCCAACGGAACACTATTTTATCCGGAGGTTGAAATATTTTGTTTAGAAAATTATTATAAAGTAATGTTTTTCTGAGCATATTTAAAAATTTTATGGGAAATTAAGGCAGCTTCAACTGAACCTTTACCTCCATGTTCCACCAATATAGCTAAAGATAAAATCGGGACATCATCCTTAACTAAATAACCTGCAAACCATGAATGAACCTCCCCGTGCGGATTTTGTGCTGTACCTGTTTTTCCATGTACATCGCCACCCATTACTTTTGCAGCTTTACCGGTTCCATCTTCATGATTTACCACATTCCAAGTCGCTTGCTGCAAAAAGTCCCATGTTTCTGATTTCAATGATAGAGTAATATTTTCCGAAGGACCATCTAATAATAAATGAGGGCTTTTAGTATTTCCCCTGGTTGCAATGATATTCATCATTTGAACAACTTGAAGGGGAGTAACCAGAACATCCCCCTGACCAATAATAAATGTGAGTAAATTCCCTGTTGCCCAACCAAACCTTCCATATTTATCATTCATATACTTTTTTCCCGGGACAAGACCTTCTTTTTCACCCAAAAGATCAATTCCGGTAGTTGCTCCAAACCCAAAATTCTCTGCCATACCTTTCCAATTATTGAAGGATAGTTTTTGTATTAGATGATAAAAATAAATATTGCAGGATTGAAAAATAGCTTTATCCATATTTACGGTGCCATGACCGGCTTCATTCCAGCAATGAAAATCTCTATCTCCCAGATGATAAACTCCATTGCAGTTAACGGTCCAATTCTTATCTACCTTTCCCTCTTCTTTTGCAAGTGCGGCACCAATTAGTTTAAATGTGCTTCCTGGGGGATAAAGCCCCTGTATTCCCCGATTAATGAGAGGTTTTTCTGGATCTGTATTCCACCCTTCCCATAATTCCAGGGGAACAGGCCCTGCAAAAGAATTCAAATCATAATCCGGTGCGGACACAAATGCCAATATGTCCCCGGTTTTTGGCATCATGCAAATTGCAGCACCTTTTTTTTCTGTAAACAAATCCTCAATTAATGCCTGAAGCTTACTGTCAATGGCTAGGTTTAGAGCTTTTCCAGGGACTGGTTGCTGACCAGGATTATCCTGATAAACACCATGATCAATTCCATAAATATCCACCAGACGGAATTCCGTGCCATCCCTTCCACGGAGATTTGATTCATAAATTCGCTCTATCCCACTAAATCCAAATACATCTCCTAATTTATAATTCAATTTTTGATTGGGCTTGGAAGCTGTAAAATCTGTCACCACTCTCAAATAACCAAGCACATGGGTAAGTTTTGCTTTATCGGGGTAGGTTCTTGCGGGAAATTCAGAAAATATTGTTCCAGGTAACGATAATTTGTTTTCTTCAAGATGGGATCGTGTTTCAAAATTAATATGCCGTTTTATAGGAACAGGACGGAATCGATGAAAAGATTTTTTACCTTTAGTGATTTTTTCCTGCAATTCACTTGATGATACACCTGTTCTTTTGGAAACCATCTGGTAATCAAATTGGCTGGTTACATCAAAGGGTATTACAGCTAAATCATATATTTGCCGGTTATCAACAATGGGGATGCCATTTCTATCATAAATAATACCACGGGGAGCATGTAGTGAAATTTTACGAACACTGTTATTACCTGCCTTGGCCTCATATTTTGAATGCTGATATATTTGTAGATGATAAAATCGGAAAAATAAAATAGCAAAAATCCCTGCTAATACTAATTGCACCTTTTTATATTTTGGCATGGGGATTACTTTTTATTTAAATGTGATTTCATTATTAAAAAAGGATTTATCAATTATAAATAAAATGACAAAACTCAACAGAGAATGAATTAAAATAACCTGAATATAAATAGCTGAAGAAATTGGGACTCCACTAAATTTTATAAAATAATAAATGAGAAAATGAAGGTTATACAATAGAAAAATAAAAAACATCCTAGTATTTCCAGACCACACATTTCGGTACATTGCTAACGTACCTAACCCAAACCCAATTGCTGATTTTGTAAATGCCAATGTTCCCAATAATTCAACCTGGGTAATAAAATCTTGTGAAATTCCCATCAGGAAGCCAAGAATAATCACATAAAATCTACCATAATAAAATCCAATATATGTAAGAAAAATAATGAGGATATCAGGAACAATTACCAAATTATTAAAATTGAAGGCAGGAATGAATATCTGGATCAACATAACTACAATCGTTATAACTACTATTTTAAGAGTAATCTTATTATTCATAAAATTACAAAAACATAATCTAAATTTTCAAGGGAACCAACCAGTTCTACAACAATATGCTGGAAGGGATTATTTTCATCCCTCTTAATTGAAACTACACGTGCAACCGGAATATTAGGTGGATAAATTTCTGAGATTCCAGATGTGTAAGCAATTTCACCTTCTGTTAAAGGCATACTTTTCCGTACACCTTCTAATAGCCCATACTTACCATGGGTGGGGATGAAAAGACCCAAAGCACGGTCTTCACCAATTCGAATGGATACTCTAAAATTTTTATCGGTAATAAGCTGAATTAAAGTAGCATGGTCTCCGGTCTGAATCGTTTTCCCCAATAAACCATTTTCATCCATAACCGTTAAATTTTTTACCACTCCATCTTTTTCGCCAATATCAATGGTAATAGAATTTGTAGGAAGTCCAAAATTATGATTAACAACGTTTGCGGTTTTGAAATTCAGAGGTTGGGTTTTCGTGAAATTCAACATCTCTTTCAACCGAATATTTTCCCTATGATAACTTTCCAACTCTGAATTCATGAGGGTAAATTGGATTAGCTGTTCTTTCAACAGTTTATTTTTTTCCCGTATTATAAAAACCTCTCTATACCAAATTACTGGGTATGCAATAGTATTTGCTAACTGAGAAAGTTGAAGCTTTAACTGACGTATTTGAGGGGAGGTTCGGGTAAAAAGAAGTAAAACTGAGAGGAATAAGGTCAGTAAAAGAGCCAGAACATCTTTATTGATGAAGGGGACTCTGGGGCGCTGCATCAAGGCTGGATGAGAACATCTCTATATTTTTTCAAATTTTCTAAAACTATTCCTGTTCCTTTTACTACGGATAAAAGTGGGTCCTCAGAAACATTTACAGGCAGGTTTGTTTTGTTACGAATATGCAAATCCAAATCTTTTAGAAGCGCACCTCCACCAGTTAGTATAATGCCAAAATCGATAATATCTGAAGAATGTTCTGGAGGAGTTTTATCCAACGCATTTTTAATGGCTGAAGTAATCTGAAAAACTGTTTCTGCTAAAGCCTGACGAATTTCATCTGAAGATACTTCCATAGTCTTTGGAATTCCTGTAATCATATCCTGACCCTTCACTGCAATTATGGCACCATTACTTCGCACAGCGGAGCCAACAGTACACTTAATATTCTCAGCTGTTCTTTCGCCAATTCCCAATTTATGCTGCTCTTTAAACCAGTCAACGATTGCTTTGGTTTGTTCATCGCCAGCGATTCTGATGGTTTCAATTGTACCAATCCCATTTAAGGAAATCACTGCAATTTCTGTGGTACCGCCTCCCACATCCACAATCATATTCCCAACAGGTTTGCTCACATCAATTCCAATACCAATTGCTGCAGCCATGGGCTCTTCAATTAAATAAACCTCGCTGGCATTTGCATGTTCTGCAGATTCTTTAACGGAACGTTGTTCCACATCCGTTACGCCAGATGGAATACAAATAACAATTCGAGGCCTGGCTATTCTGCTGAGTTTAATTTTTCGGATAAAACCAAGGATCATGGCATCCGTCATTTTGTAGTCTGCAATCACACCATCTTTCAGAGGTCGGAGAGTTTCAATTCCACTGTGGGTTCTTCCAACCATATCTCTTGCCTCATTCCCAACGGCAATTATCTCACCACTTACAACATTTCGGGCAACGATGGAGGGTTCATTTAAAATGATGCCCTGTCCCTTTATCCAAATGAGGGTATTGGCTGTACCCAAATCAATGGCGATGTCGCCTGTTACAATATTTTTAAAATTTGAAATACCTAACATAATTTTGTCCTAATGAAGGAAATGCCTTATTTTTGTAAATACCATTGCCACGCCTAACTCATTTGCCTTGTTTATTACATCCTCATCTTTGATGGATCCTCCGGGCTGAATTATAACAGAAACTCCAGCTTCTGCGGCTATTTCTATGCTATCCGAAAAAGGGAAAAAGGCATCTGATGCCATGGTGGCACCCTGTAAATTTAATCCAGCTTCAGCCACTTTTTGTACAGCAATTTTTACAGAATCAATTCTAGACATTTGTCCTGCACCGATTCCTAATAATTGATTACTATTGGCAAATACAATGGCGTTGGATTTCACATTTCGAACCAGTTTCCATCCCAATTGAACGGCTTTTATTTCTGACTCTCCCGGTTTTTTTTCTGTCACAATTTTGAGGTTTTCAAGTTCGCCCTGCTGAGAATCTTTCTGTTGATATAAATATCCACCTGCTACGGATTTAATAGAATACGCATCTATTAATCCATTTTCACAAACACTAATCACTCGTAGATTCTTTTTCTTTTTAAGTACCTCCAATGCCTTATCAGAAAATGATGGCGCAATGATACATTCTAAAAATGGTTGGATTAATTCTTCAGCAGTTTCAACATCTACCTCACAATTAAAACCAACAATCCCGCCAAAATAACTCACCGGGTCTGTAGTAACTGCCCGTAGGTACGCTTCCTTAGCATTTTCTCCCAGGGCAAATCCACAGGGGTTGGCATGCTTAATAATTGCGCAGGCGTTATCTGAAAATTCCTGAGGAATATTAAAAGCAGACTCCATATCTGCATAATTATTATATGATAAAGTTTTTCCCTGATGCTGATGCCAATTTTCTATTTGTCCATTTGACAGATAAAAAGCAGCTTCCTGATGGGGATTTTCACCGTAACGAAGAATTGCAGATTTGTTAAGATTCAAATTGACATTTTCAGGCAGATTGTCATCATCTTTTGTAAAATAATTGGAAATTGCAGATTCATAAGCTGTTGTCATGGCAAAAACAGCAGAAGCTGATTTTTTTCTAAATTCAAGTGAAATATCGCCATTTGATTTTTCATATTCTGCTATAAATTCTGCGTAATTTTCAGGGTTGCATAAGGGGAGCACTGAATGAAAATTTTTCGCTGCAGCCCGTACCATAGAGGGGCCACCAATATCAATAAATTCAATAGCTTTGGAAAAATCTAAATCCTTTTCTACTGCCTCCTTAACAAAGGGATAAAAATTAACCACCACCAGGTCAATTTCCAACCCACCCAAATCGTTTAAATCATCTAAATGTGACGAATTGTTTCGATCCGCCAATATCCCACCAAATATCTTTGGGTGGAGAGTTTTCACCCGGCCATCCATTACAGATCCGCCACCGGTTATATCTTCAATTCCCACCACTATAATACCGGCATCTTCCAATGCTTTCTTTGTACCTCCCGTAGAAACTAACTCAATGTTTTGCTCTGTTAAAAACTTGCCCAGATCAACTATATTTGATTTATTCCAAACACTTAAAAGTGCCCGTTTAATTTTCATTATACTCCACTATTTTGGGTTTATTGTTTTCTATAATTATTTTATTTTCGCAAAAAGCTTTCACCACCTCAGGGAATAATTCATGTTCTAATATTAGTACTTTAGTAGCCACAGATTCTGCTGTATCCGATTCAAGTACCTCAACTTTTTTCTGAGCAATTATAGGGCCATGATCATAAATTTCATCTACAAAATGGACAGTGGCTCCACTTTCCTTCTTACCCGAATTTATTACCGCTTCATGCACCCGCATTCCAAAAAAACCTTTACCACCAAATTCAGGCAGGAGCCCTGGATGAATATTTAATATTTTGTTTTCATATTGTTTAACAAAATTAGGAGGGAGCATTTTCATATAGCCTGCAAGGCAGATTAAATCAATCTCAGTCCTTATACAGGTTTCCATTAGTAATTCATTTCGGGTACGAGAATTTGGGTATCGGGTCTCATTAATTATCACGTGTTTAATAGAATTTATTTTGGCATACTCTATAGCACCACAATTGGGATTATTGCTAATAACCAGTACAATTTCTCCTGAAATATTACCTTGTATAATCTGATGATGGATGGCTTTAAAATTTGATCCCCCACCCGACACAAATACGGCTATTTTTTTCAATTAGTTAATCCCGCTTCGATCTGATTGAGGATGGTAACCAATTTTTCTTTATCATTAAATATATTAAATCCGTCAGATTCAATGGTTATCACTTTTTGATCAGTGCATTTGTTAATCCATTTATCATAAGAGATATTTAGACTGTGTAGATATTCAGGCGAAATCTCTCGCTCAAAATCACGATCTCGATTTTGTATACGGGACAATAGTGTATCCGTAGAAGCCTTGAGATAAATTATCAAATCTGGTTTTTTTAAAAACTGGGTCATATTTTTAAACAAATTCTCGTAAGTGCTCCAATCTCTATCCGACATATAATTCATTTTATGCAGGTTTTTTGCAAAAATTTCCACATCTTCATAAATAGTACGATCCTGAATTACACCACCCTTAGATTTATTAATTTCTACCTGACCGGCAAAGCGATGGTGCAAAAAGTAAATCTGCAAATTAAAACTCCAGCGGTGCATATCCCGGTAAAAATCATCTAAATAGGGATTATCAGCTACCGACTCATAAAATTCATTCCAACCGAAATGCTTACCCACAATTTCCGTGAAAGTTGTTTTTCCAACCCCAATATTTCCAGCAATTCCTACAAAGGGGTTAGAGATCATTTCAGCCTTCCACCCAAAATTTCACCATCTTCAAAACGGACTAATTTCACAGGGATTATTTGGTTCACTTCATCCTCATCCCCTTTTATGGAAACGGAAATATAATTTTCAGAATGTCCATTGAGAACTCCCTCTTCCCAGTTTTCAAAAAGCACCTGTTTGGTAGTACCCATATTTTTTTCATAAAACTGGCGTTTTTTCTCCATGGATAAACGGTGCAAAATTTTACTTCTCTCCGCAATTGTGTGTTGAGAAACCTTTGGCTCAATTTGTACCGCATCTGTATTATCCCGCTGGGAATATGAAAACACATGCAAATATGACACATCCAATTTATTTAATAAATAACAGGTTTCCTGAAAATTTTTATCACTTTCGCCTGGGAATCCCACAATTACATCCACCCCAATGCAGGCATGGGGCATAATAGTTTTTATAGTGTCAATTCTGTGTGCAAACAAATCCGAGTTGTACCGCCGCCGCATAGCTTTTAATAATTGATCCGATCCCGATTGTAATGGAATATGAAAATGGGGTAGAAACTTCTCTGAATTTGCTGTGAAATTTATAATTTCATCTGTGAGAAGATTTGGTTCAATTGAAGATATGCGATATCGATCTATACCTTCAACTTTTTCTAATTTCTGAATCAATTCAATAAAACTTTCACCATGATCCTTTCCGAAATCACCCACATTCACACCCGTTAATACAATTTCCTTAATTTCTGTTTCAGCAATTTTCCTGGCTTGTTGCAGGGTATCAGTAATATCAGCGCTCCTGCTTTTTCCACGCGCCAGGGGAATGGTGCAGAAACTACAGGTATAATCACAGCCATCCTGCACTTTTAAAAATGAACGAGTGCGTTCTCCCATTGAATATGATGGATTAAAATCTGTTACAGAATCAATTTCAGAATTAAAAATGACAGCCTGTCCTTCAATTTCATTTGTTTCCATTTTTTCAATAAGGTTGAATTTATCTTTTGTCCCCACCACCATACTTACACCAGGTATCTCCGCAATTTTCTGGGGATTTAATTGTGCATAGCAACCTAAAACCGCAACTTTTGCATGGGGAGATTTTCGCAGAGCTCGGCGGACCGCTTTTCGGGCTTTCTTATTGGCATTATCCGTAACGGAGCAGGTATTAATTACGTAAAGGTCGGCAGGATTATCAATTTCTACCTGGGCATAGCCATGAAAGGAAAAGTCCCGGGCAAGGGTAGAGGTTTCTGCAAAATTCAGTTTGCAGCCCAGTGTTTGAAATGCCACAGTTTTATAGGGAGAACCCAAAATTTAATTTTTAATCAAAATGGTGATAAGTAATGCTGAAAATTTCAGTGAATTCTGAAGCGTTAAATTTAGAGGGATTTATAGGAAACTTGAAATTAGAAAATTGTTACGTTTCCAATCAGTATAATCATGAGCATAATTTACTCATCTGTTGATATTCATAACCAAAATTAACAATGATAAAATAGACACCCCACTTCACCAAATAGTATTTCACCCTTTAGTATTTTACTAAATAGTGAAGTGTAAGTCCAGCATAAAATAAATCTAAAATGGAGAATTAGAATAAAAATCGATGGAAATTAGTATTTATAAATTTATACTAATATTCTTCATGTGGTTGAGGATCAGACAAGGGCAAAACCGGGATCATTGAGAAATTAAAGTCTCTGGCTTTCAACCTCATATCAAAGGTGAAATTACTAATGAGCCAAGTATATCCTTTTAATCTGTAATCAGTTTTCCCTTTCATTTTGACAATCCCTATACCTAATCCCCAGGGTGGGTATTGAATATTATCATCGAATATTGCATAGGTTCCCTGTAAGTCTATATATTTTTCATTATAATTTGATTTATAATATTTTTTTATTCCAAAGCATAACGCAGGAACAATATCATAAGGGTTTGAAGATTTTTTTGGCGTATTATGAAATGGATCAGGAAGACCCACACTTATTTGACCCCCATAGAAAAAACCAAGTGAATTATTGAAGCCAACCTGAATTCCCGGACTCAAATAAGAGATATAAATATAATGAGCCTTAAGAGTAGTAGTAGAAATCAATAAAAATACAGTTAAAAGTGTCGTTTTTTTCATATTAATTGATTAATCCTCTCTTATTTATATTTAAACATTCACAATTAAATCCCAGTGGACTCTTCCTCGTTCATAATTTCTTCAATTTTCGGTTGGGGTTTCAAAATAACACCTTCTCCAGAGCTTCCATCAATGCGAATGTGTAATGGGTCCTCAAGTTGAATCCATCGAATGAATTTTGTGGCTTGTTTAACGGGTTGACTCTTTAACCAATCCAAATCTAAATCGCCTCCCTTATCAATATGCTGCAGTGTAAAATATCCAATTCTCAAACTTGTGACATTTTGAAAAAAATGGCTCCCAAAAGAGGGTTCGGGATTGAGCTCATCAATACCCAGTTCTACAATAACTTTAGCATGAGATATTTGTTTCCAATTTACAGGGATACCCAACCATGGGTCTGCCGTCCCCCATCTTCCCGGGCCAATAAGCAGATAGGGATTTGCATTCCCCATTTGGCGATTTATTACATCAATTTCTTTGGCTATATTGCGGGTGAAGGATCGGTCAAATGTGTCAAAATCCACACAAATAATATTGTAAACAGTATCGATAACGCCATCTCCTAAAACCATTTCACTGCTACAGAGAACATCCTTTTTTTCATTATTTAGGAGATACTCCGTTTTTTGCAATCCTCCCACTACCATGGGTTTAATTTGGAGTAAACAAAATTCATTTTGAATATCTGCTGTATTGTACATATTAACTGCAAACTCAATTTCAACGGGACATCCCATTGCAGTTTGACATAATTCCAGAATATCCTGAAGAATTTCCGCTAAGGGAAAAGTCTGAAACTTCAGAATAGGAGAAAAAGTGATGACCCGCCTCCCTTTATTTTTCAATGAATCCCGAATGATACCATCTTCATCGCAAATCACACTGGCAGTATATTTTAAGGTCCCGTGAATTTCCGCATCTTCAAGAATTAACTGTTCTAAATTATTTTGTTCACCCTCACGAAGTGGGTTGTCTCCATTTTTAAGATTTAATGCATAAAAGGTATTTTGAGAATTGGCAATGGTAGATTTAATTGAAAAATACTGAGGAAGAATATTAGGATATTTAGGAGAAAATCGAAGTGCTTTTCCCCCATCAACTATTGTTTTTCCCAATCCAATTGCTGTAAAAGCAATGCCCTCTTCACGCTGCATATATGAAACTGGGTAATAGTTATAACTTTGGGCTACACCACTGAATGTTGGATAAAAGTATTCTCCATGTTTTTGCCCTACCATTTCCATAATGATCACAGCCATTTTTTCTTCTTCATGCCGATGAACAATGGTCTCCATTAAGGTTTTAGGTTCCTGGAAAAAAGTGGATGCAAAAACTCGTTTCACTGCCTCGCAAACCTGACTTAGCCGCTCTTTGTCACTTTCATGACAATTAGGAAGCATATAGGTTGCGTACATTCCTGCTAAGGGTTGATATTGTGAGTCTTCCAACAAACTTGAAGACCTTATCGCCAAAGGGAAATATACTTCTTTTAATAATTTTTTCAGGGTTAGCACCAATTTTCTAGATAGTCTGCCTTTTAAGAATACTTCTTCTAAATCCCTATTGTTATCTATAGATAGAGCAGTTTCCCATAATTTATTTCCATTCATAAACTCATCAAATTCATCCGTTCCAATTACTACCACCTTGGGTACCCTGAAGGTCACATCTGTATATTTTTCATATAAATTGGTTTTTTTCCAGAAGAAGTTTGCAAATGCAAGCCCCCTTGCCTTACCACCAAGGGAACCTGACCGAATACGTAAAAAATTTTCCCGCAATGTCCTTTTTGAATCCTTGAATTCTGCTACGGACCCTACACCTTGAGTTTTTTGAGATTTTTGAATCAAGTTTATAATATATTTGCGTCTCTCATCAATGGCTGTGAATTCATTACCTTTTATTTTTCTAAATTGTGTTGCCAAATAAAATTCACCTCTTGCAGCCAGCCAGTTGGAAAAGTGATTGCGGGAAGCATGATAATCCATTGATTCTTCGGGAATTGTTTCTAAAATTTTAACCAACTCTTCTATATTTCCTGCTCGGCTTATTTCTTCCCCTTTTTGAGTTTTAAAAACAAAATCTCCAAACCCTAAATTATTAATTAAAAATTCTCTTAAATTAGAAAAGAGGGTAGAGGACTTTTTATTTAATACAAAGGGAGTAATTGTTTTTGCAAGTTCCAGCGCATTTTTTTCATTGGATTGAAGCAAAATCGGCATTGTTTTTTCAATCGATTGAACATATTTTGTAAACAGAACTCCAGCGTTATGATGCAATTTCCCTTCCTTTGGAAATCTAATATCAGAAATTATCCCCAGAATATTATTCTTATACAGTTTGAAATATTTTTCGGCAGTTTCATACGATTTAGCCAACAATATTTTAGGACGACCCCGCATGTGGAGTAGCCTCTGCGTGTCATTTAGACTTTTATCCATCAGTTGTTTGGTGTGAAATAATGTCTCTTTATAAATAACTGGCAGAATACTGGAATAATACCACGGGGTATCTTCAATAAATAAAATGGTACGAACATTCCCTTTGCGAACATCCCGTTTCACATTTTTCATATCCTCAATACATTTTATAATCGCAGGGAAAACACTGGAGTCACCCGTCCAGACAAATACATGATCTATTACATCATCCATATTTTCTGGAAGCTGTTTAATTTCGGACTCATCAAATGCCAGCAAAATTATAGGTTTATTACTGTAGAGCTCCTTTACTTTCGTACCAAAAGTTATGGGATCCATATCTGAAATCCGCAACATGACAATAATTAAATCGATAGGTCGGCGGGAAAGTAAATCCATTGCGTAGGAGGCAGTATTTGCCTGCCAAACCCTGGGCGCATAACTCAAATTCATCCCCAGATATTCATGGAGAATTTGTTCTGTTAATCTTCCGTCTTCTTCAAGGGTGAAGGCATCATAGGGGCTGGCAACCAGCAAGATTTCATGAACCCTGTGTAACATTAGATCCTGAAAGTATCGATTTCTACCTATTTGATTTGTTGAAAATTTCATGATTCTAAATTACATTAAAATGGTGTATTTAATATATGGATTATGGATTGAGGATTTAGCTCATTGGAATAATTTCTTTATAACATTACCAATCAATTATATCGTAAATTATAGGGGAAGAATTATATAGGTTTATATAAACTTTTTGCACGAAAATAATGAAAGGTGAATCAAAAATGACTGAAATTTCAAATGACATCAAAATTTTTAAACCCAATTATAGAGATTCTAAAAAGGCGCACATCCCCAATATGAATATTTATAAGGAATTGTATGATAAGTCCGTTAAAGACTCTGATGGTTTCTGGGCAAAACAAGCTGAACGATTAGATTGGATGAAAAAATGGGACAGTGTTTCCAATAATGATTTTACAAAAGCTCAGATTAAATGGTATGAAGATGGAAAGTTGAATGTATCATATAACTGTTTAGATCGCCATATTAAAGCAGGGTATGGTGATCAAACTGCACTCATTTGGGAAGGCAATGATTCCCATGAAGATACAGCAATGTCCTATTCAGAAATGCTTACTGAAGTCTCAAAGTTTGCAAATGTTTTAAAATCGTTAGGGGTTGAAAAGGGTGATCGTGTATGTATATACATGCAAATGATACCTGAATTAGCAATTGCCATGCTTGCCTGTACACGAATTGGCGCTGTTCATTCCATTGTATTTGGGGCATTTTCTCCAGATGCTCTCAGAGATAGAATTAACGACTCATCCTGCAAGGTTCTCGTCACTCAAGATACTGGAGTTCGAGGCACAAAACAAAATATCCCTATGAAATCCAATGCAGATATTGCTTTGCAAAACACACCTTCCATTGAAAAAGTAATTGTGGTGAAGAGAACTGGAGAAGCAATATCCATGCAGGAAAATAGAGATTTATGGTGGGAAGAATCTATGGAATCAGCTGATGATATGTGTCCACCGGTGGAAATGGATGCTGAGGATCCACTATTCATTCTCTACACTTCCGGATCAACGGGTAAACCAAAAGGGGTTCTCCATACAACAGGTGGATATTTAGTGTATGCTTCTTTCACTCATGAATTGGTTTTTGATTACCAACCCGGAGATATATATTGGTGTACGGCAGATATTGGATGGATAACTGGTCACTCCTATATTATTTACGGACCATTGGCAAATCGTGCCACAACCCTCATGTTTGAAGGAGTTCCTAATTATCCCGATTTCGGGCGATTTTGGGAAGTTGTAGAAAAACACAGAGTAAATATTTTTTACACAGCTCCCACTGCCTTACGGGCACTCATGCGGGAAGGAAATGAATTTGTGCTGAAACATGATAGATCTTCTATCAAGGTATTGGGAACAGTTGGCGAACCCATTAAAGAGCCGGAGTGGATTTGGTATCATGATGTTGTGGGGGAAAGTCGCTGTCCAATTATAGATACTTGGTGGCAGACTGAAACAGGGGGTATTCTCATCACACCCTTACCCGCTGCAACAACAACGAAACCCGGTTCAGCTACTTTCCCATTTTTTGGAGTAACACCTGTTATTCTTGATCCAGATGGTAACGAACTCCATGGCAATCCTTCTGAGGGTTTATTAGCACTGAAAACTTCTTGGCCCGGACAAATGCGTACCATTTACGGAGACCATGACCGGTTTTATGAAACCTATTTTTCAATGTTTAAAGGATACTATTTCACTGGCGATGGTGCACGACGAGATGAGGATGGTTATTATTGGATTACCGGAAGAGTTGATGATGTACTAAATGTATCTGGACATAGATTAGGCACCGCCGAAATTGAAGGGGCTATTGGCGCTCATCCATCTGTAGCGGAAGCCGCTGTGGTTGGCTTTCCTCACGATATCAAAGGTCAAGGAGTGTATGCTTATGTAACACTAATGGCAGGATTAGAAAACGATGAGAATACATTAACTGAAATAAAATTAAAAGTAAGAGAACTAATTGGACCGCATGCAACGCCTGATAAAATTCAGTTTACACCTGCCCTACCTAAAACCAGATCCGGTAAAATAATGCGTCGTATTTTAAGGAAAATCGCGGAAGGTGATACAGAAAATATGGGAGATATTTCTACCCTTGCAGACCCTAGTGTGGTTGGAAACTTAGTTAATGGTATAAAATGAAATTTTCTTTGATTCTCTAATTCTTTATTTTTGTCAATAAATCTACCACTCTATTAGAGTACCCCCACTCATTATCATACCAATTCAAAGTATGCAAATATTTACCTCCAATTACCTGCGTACAAAGAGAGTCAAAAATGGATGATTTAGGATTGCCAATTATATCTGAAGAAACGATCGGGGTGTCAGAAAATTCTAGTATTTTTTCCATTTGTTTGGATTTTGATGCTTTGAGAATAACTTCATGCACATCATTAACCGTTATTTGAGATTCTGTTTCAATAAAGAGATCAACTACAGATCCATCCGGAACAGGTACTCTAGAGGCTATCCCATCAAGTTTCCCTGCTAATTCTGGGAGGACTTTGCCTACCGCTTTTGCAGCTCCTGTTGATGTGGGAATAATATTCTCAGCCGCAGCACGACTTCTTCTCCAATCTTTATGGGGGACATCTGCCAATCTCTGATCATTGGTATAGGCATGGATTGTATTCATCATTCCCGTTTTAATTCCAAATGACTCATGTAAAACTTTTGCCATAGGAGCTAAACAATTCGTGGTACAACTGGCATTAGAAATTATTTTATGTTCCGGCATCAAACCCTCATCATTCACACCTAATACAACTGTATAGTCAATTTCATCTTTTGCAGGAACCGTTAGTATTACTCTATCCGCTCCCGCTTCTAAATGGGAACACAAAGAATCTCTTGTACGAAAAACACCTGTTGCTTCTATTACCGCATCAATTTCCATTTTCTTCCAAGGAAGATCTGATGGATTTTTAATATTCAATAATTGTACCGTTTCTAAATTGGTTTTTAGTGTGCCATCTTCAGACAATGAAACATCTTCGCCAAATCCACCCATAACGGTATCATATTTTAACAAATATGTGAGAGCTGCATGATCACCCAAATCATTAATAGCACCCACCTGAATATCTTCCCGTTTACTCAAAATACGAAAAACTGCCCGCCCGATTCTACCAAATCCATTTATCGCAACCCTCATTTATTTTCCTCCTTCATATCCAAATTATGATATAAACGAATGACATCTAATATCCTGCACGCATGACTTAAACCATTATCATACCAACTCAAAGTTTTTACCAAATTTGAGCCCGATTTCAAGGTTGCCAGAGTATCAAAAACTATAGAATGTCTATTCCCTATAACATCACTGGAAACAATTGGGTCATGAGTAATCTCTATGAGTTCAGGTCTCTTTGAGGCTGCTTCTATAAATATTGCATTAATATCTTCTGCTGATAAGTTTTGTTCATTTATTACAGTTGTTAAATCCATAAGGCTTCCCTTTTGTACAGGAACATTTAAAGCACTGGCTGTAATTTTATTTTTAAATTGGGGTAAAATTGTTTCTATCCATTGCACGGAATGATCTTCATTGGGAATTATATTTTCAGCTGCCGACCGACTTCGTCTAAAACTCTTTCCTGCTACATCCTGGAGAGGTTGATCACTGGTATAGGCATGAATGGAGGTCATATTTGCACAATTTATATCAACAACTTCATTTAAAATAGAAAGTGCTAAAGCAAAGGCATTAGCTGTTGATGACCCTGCAGACACAATTTTATCACTTGATTTAGCTGAGCCCTCATTAACTCCAAAAACAATTAATTTATCAATTCCTTCATTTGGGAGGGTTGACAATATCACTCGTTTTGCTCCACTGTTAATATGTTTGTGTAATTCCTTGGGATATTTATATTTTTGGGTAGCATCCACCACTATATCTACATCAAATACTTCCCATGGTACATCTCCTGGTTCAATCCCACGAACAATTCGAGTAGAAAACTGGTCATTGAATAAATAATTTTCCTCTAAATGAAATTGGGAATCTTTTATAGATTCGTTATTTAATAGGTAGAGTAATATTTCTGGATTTGCTAAATCGCTTACAGCTGTTACTTTTAAATCTTCAGATTCAACAGCGAGACGGTAAATATCTCTACCAACTCTGCCAAACCCCATTATTCCAATATTTATCATTATTTATGGTGTTTTGTTTAGGTTATTTAATAGGAAAATTAATATGCTGTCACTTTATTAGTAGTTACAATTTTATAATAATTTTTATTTTATCTATAATCTAAAGTACAAAAAACTAAATGAAAACGAATATTGCTCCTCGTGACAAATTTTTTTATGGGTAATTTTTGCATAAATCAATAATAGTTCTTCACCTCCATATAAATCTTAACATAAATTAAACCCTAACCTTGTGAGGAGATTCCTACATTTCGTAGGAATTAGTAACTAATATAATTAAGGAGGAGACGACATGCTTCATACCATTCAGGTATTTATAATCACACTACTAATAGCTCAATTTTCATATGCGGATGTTTTTATAACAGAATTGGCTGACCCACAAAATTCATCTGATGCGGGACGATTTGTTGAGCTTTACAATAATGGCGATTCTGATTTAGACTTGTCATCAGGTTGGATAATCCAGAGATGGACCAATGGAAATTCAGACCCAACCTCATCAAGCATAAAAAATCTAACAGGTACCATTTCTGCCGGTGGATTTTATATTTTATGTAATGATGCTGATAAATTTAGTGCAACATACGGACTAACTTGCGACCAAGATATAGGAACTGGTGGGGCGGCTGATAGTAATGGAAATGATAATATTGCTATACTGGATGCTTCCGGAACGGTTGCAGATATTTTTGGTGTACCTGGTGAAGATGGAACGGGAACTGGACATGAATTTGAAGATGGCAGAGCAGAAAGAGGAGAAGGAGTAAGTTCCGGAAATGCCACATGGGATGAAACCGAATGGAATGTGGATAATGATTCTGGTGGAGGTGACGGAAACCAATATGCTCCAGAAGGCTATGACCCCGGTGAATGGATTGGAGCATCTGGTGGTGGAAGCGATACTTGCGATGATGATTCTGCCTGCAATGCTGGCTCTGAAGGTGCTTGTGAATATCCTGATTCCGGTTATGATTGTGATGGAAATTGTGTAGTTGAAGTAGATTGTGCTGATGTTTGTGGTGGTGACTCAATTGTTGATGAATGCGGAGAATGTGGTGGGGATGGCTCTGCCTGTGCGGAACCTGCATCTAACCTATTCTATTCTGAACATGCTGAAGGGTCTGGCAGTAATAAATATTTTGAAGTTTATAATGCATCTGATGCATCGGTAAGTTTAGCAGATTATGCATTTGTCAATTGTTCCAATGGCTGTGAAGATTGGGAATATACAAATTCATTTGCAGAGGGTGCATCTGTTGATGCTGGCGGAGTATATGTTGTCTGTCACTCAAGTGCAGATGAAACAGGTGTCATTCCAAATTGCAATGAAACCCGTACTCTCCATCATAATGGAGACGATGCACAGGGTCTCATGCATACAGCCACAAATACCTTGCTGGATGTTTTTGGTGCAATTGGAGATGACCCTGGATCAGGTTGGGAAGTAGCTGGTGTTGCAAACGCTACAAAGGACCATACTTTGGTTCGTAAATCTTCCGTATCAGCAGGGAATACCGATTGGGCATCTTCTGCCGGAACTAATTCTGATGATTCCGAATGGTTGGTATTTGACCAAAACACATGGGATTATATGGGTTCACACCCTCATGATTTTAGCAATGCTGGTTGTACAAACCCTGATGCCTGTAACTGGGATGGAGATGCAACTGAAGATGATGGAAGCTGTCTTTTTAATGATTGTGCCGGTGATTGTGGCGGAACTGCAGAGGAAGATGGATGTGGAGTTTGTAATGGTGATGGCTCTTCATGCTCCGTAAATGTGACTTTTTCAGTTGATATGAATATTGAAGGTGTAGGTGGAGATGTTAAAGTTAGAACTTCCACCATTAATGGTGAATACAATCCCAGTGATTGGTATATAATGAATGATGATGATGGAGATTTAGTATATACCTATACAATGGCTTTATCTTCCGGAAATGACTACGGGTATAATTTTAATAATAGCGATGGATCCGGTTATGAATCTGGCTCTGACCTCGGAGATTGTGCAGGTGGCAACTATGGTAACGATCGTAATCTTACTGTAGGTGATTCTGATATGGTATTAGATGCAGTATGTTGGGAATCCTGTGATGCATGTCCAGAAGATATTCCTGGGTGTACAGATTCTGATGCACTGAATTATGATGAAACTGCAACTATCGACGATGGTTCATGTGTGTATGATTGGCCTGAAGCGGCAAATCTGTTTTTCTCAGAATGTGCTGAAGGATCTTCTAATAATAAATACCTTGAAATATATAATGCCGGTGATAGTGATGTAGATCTAAGTGGCTATTCACTCTCAAGCTGTTCAAATGGCTGTAATGATGGTGTTAGCTGGGATTATCCAGATAATGTCACATTTGAAGCAGGTAAAATAGTTTCTCCGGGTGATGTATATGTTGTTTGCCATGGTTCAGCTGATGATTTGATTCAGGCAGAATGTGATCAAACATTTACATACCTAAGTAATGGGGATGATGTATTCGCTCTTACTCAAATTGGAAGCGGAGCAATTCTAGATATAATTGGAACCATAGGTGATGATCCTGGTTCCGGTTGGGAAGTTGCCGGTGTTTCCAATGCTACGAAGGATCATACCTTGGTTCGTGGTTCAGCTGTTGAATCTGGTAATGGTGGAAATTGGGAAGCCTCTGCTGGGGATGCCGATGATTCCGAATGGGAAGTGTATGACCAAAATACTTGGGATTACTTAGGCTTCCATTCAGTTGGCGGTGGTAGTGATTGCACAATGGGAGATGTAAATGGTGATGATGTCGTAAATGTTCTCGATGTGGTTCAAATTGTTGGCTATATTGTAGATGGTACTGGCGAATTTGATACTGACTGTGCTGATACTAATGACGATGGTGCCGTAAATGTTCTCGATGTGGTTGCTATTGTAAATGGCATCGTAAATGGACGTACCATCGAAAATGATGCCAGCTCTGCAAAATTAATCAAATCTATTAATTCTGTTTCAATTGTTGCTGATGGATATATTGGTGGTATTCAAATGACTCTGAAGCATACATCTGATTTCAATCTTGCAATGAGCAATAATCATTGGATTGCTGATTATGCAACAAAGGGAACTCATACGGTATTGCTAATTGTTGAACCATCTAACGGTAAACTATTTACTACAAATGGTGAATTTGAAATTACAGAAATGATAGTAGCCAATTCAAATGATGCTATTAATTCAGTTATTATCAGAGATTTTTCATTAACGAATGCATATCCTAATCCGTTTAATCCAACGACAACTGTTGAATTGACGATTCCGGAAGCAGGACATGTGTCTGTAATGGTGTATAATATTAATGGTCAATTGGTAACTGAACTTGCTAATACTTATATGGGTGCGAATCAGTATCAACTTACTTGGCAGGGTGACAATGTGCCCAGTGGTATGTACCTCCTGCGTGCAGAATATGCTGGACAAGTTTCTACGCAAAAACTCATGCTTTTGAAATAGAATATAGTTTGATTCACTAAAAACCCGTACATAAAAATATGTACGGGTTTTTTTTATGATAATATTAATAAAACTTCCGTAATTTTATGACATCATAGTCCTTTAAATAAACAATCATTGGAGCTCGTCCCCCATGAATTTAATTTTAGTATTATACCTAAATATTGGTATTATCATGTCCCAGAATTTGTTTTTTTCTGAATATGCGGAAGGAAGCAGTAATAATAAATATCTTGAAATATACAACGGCAGTTTAGAAACTATTAATTTAAATTATTACCAATTAGTTAATTGCAGAAATGACTGTGATTCATGGGAACACTCCCATCAATTTAATGAAAACACCACTTTAAATAAAACTGATGTATGGGTAATCTGTGCAGTTAGTGCAAATGATGTGATCCAGGCAGAATGCAACCAAACAATTGCTAATACTTCAATTTTTAATGGTAATGATGTTTGGGCTATTCAAGTGATAAACTCCGGCGGTCTATTAGATATTATTGGAGTGATTGGAGATGCCCCCAGTAGTGGTTGGGATGTTGCTGGAACTTCCGATGCCACTAAAGATCATACTCTTGTTCGTAAAGAAAGTGTGCAATCCGGAAATATTGACTGGACTTCCTCAGCCGGTACTAATTCCACTAATTCGGAATGGATTGTTCTCGATACGGATGATTTCACCAATTTAGGTTCACACACTTGCAATGCCTGTGGTGAAAACGTAAGCACCTGTGAAGATAGTAGTGCTTGTAATTTTGGCAATGAAGGAGAATGCACTTACCTTTTAGAAAATAAATGTGACTGCGATGGTAATGAATTAGACGAATGTGATATATGTGGTGGTCCCGGCGCTATTTATGAATGCGGTTGTAGTGAGCTAAATGAAGGTTCATGCGATTGTAATTTTAATGTTTTAGACTGTTTAGATATATGTGGAGGCAACGCTATTCTGGATAATTGTGGAACCTGTGATAACGACAATACGAATGATTGTACTGAGGATTGTGCAGGCATTTGGGGTGGAAACGCGACCATTGATGAATGTGGGGTTTGTAATGGTCCCGGTGCAATGTATGACTGTGGCTGTGATGGATTAACTGAAGGTACCTGTGACTGTGATGGAAATGAATTGGATGCCTGTGGGGATTGTGCTGGTAATATTCTTGATTCTGCAAATTGTAATTTGGAATTAATAGGTATTCAACCTCAAAATTACAAAATGATTAACGCCTACCCTAATCCATTTAATTCCAATATATTTATTTCACTCCAGAATATGGAAAATACCATAGTCAAATTTGATATTATTGATTTGAATGGACATATTATAAGCAGAATTTATTCCGGGTATCTATCCAGTCATAATGCCCATACATTTCTATGGGATGGGACTGAAAATAATAGCGGTATTTATTTTGCTAGAATTTCACAAAATAAAAACATACTCACACATAAAATAGTTCTCCTTAAATAATTTGAATTTCCTTCCATTTTTTATTTTATTAGGGTCACTGCTATTCTCTGCAAGTGCAGATCATATACTTTTAACCCGCATTGTCACTCAGCCTGATGCAGCTGAATCTTTTTCCATTTATAATCCTACTGATTCCCCCATAAATCTCAGTAACTATTATATTTGTGATGACGAAGATTATTTTACCTTACAAACTGAAAACGACCCAGCACCAGCTCATATTGCCACAGGATTTACTGCACAATTCCCCGATATTGATATTAATTCTGGAGATACCCTAACCATTATTCTAAATAGCTCGTATGGTGACTTTTATGGTTCAGATTTTATCCCCGACCTTTTATTATATGGAACTGAAACAAACAGCATGCTTGAGACTGAAATTGGTTCTTTTGGCGGAGCGAGTGATAAAATAAATGATTCTGCTGAAATGATTATGCTTTTTTATTGGGATGGTTCGTCTGAAACTCCAATTAAGGATGTAGATTATTTTATATGGGGTAACTCTCAAAATGCTATTGATAAATCCAATGTATCTGGATATCAAAATGACACTCCCATTGAAAGCCAGTTATTTTTGGGGACCGAAGCTGAAACTTATTATGCTTATTCGCGCATTGGAACTGAAGAAATAGATGAAACTCAAACAGGCGGGAATGGAATTAATGGTCACAATGAAACCAGTGAAAATTTCAGGGAATCATGGGAAATTATTGGATTATTCAATATTGGTTGTACTGATCCAAATGCTTCCAATTATAATAGTGAAGCAGAAATTGATGATGGCAGCTGTTTAGTCATTTTATCATTTTCGGATATAATAAATAATTGTTCTTATTATACCAGTGATATTATTAATTGTGATGGAAAGTATGATTTAAGTTCAGAAAGTGCTCAAGAATGTCCTTTGTATGAACAATTAGTTACTACAAAAGGATTTATAATTGACTATTTTGATATTACACCATTTGGAGG
>JACNLQ010000001.1 GCA_014381415.1 Fidelibacterota bacterium | reverse complement strand
CTGAGACCTCCCTGGGTCACCAGCCCAACAATTCTGATCGCCTTCCCTTGCAACAACGCCTGGACGATTATACCAATCAAACCAATGCCAATCCGTCATCTTCAATTTTTCACCAGGAAAAATATCGAAATAACCATCTAACTCCATATCTATAGGGCTGGTTGCATATGGTGAATCTAACAACTGAATGGCAACTAAACCAAAATCCGGGCCTATACTCTCACCTGTTTGCATACTAAAGCCCTCTATTCCTGCTGAACTCTCTCCATCCCAGTCACCAATAACTGCCATGCTTATACGCAATGTATCTCCATTTATCTCTTCACATCCATCAGGAAAATATTCCTTACTAACTTTACAGTCAATGTATTTCATAAAATCATCAGGATTTGTATGAGGATAAATACTACCATTTATATCATGAGACAAAACATCGGCATCCATATAAAAACCTAAATATAATTTCTTATAATCAAATCCATCGCCCCTATTTATTGCAGTGCCATCGGGCATTTCCATTGCACTACCTGTTATGATATTCCCTTCGACATCTCTAACCCAAACGATGTTTTCATCTTTATCCTTTTCAAAAGCAGTAAAATCGCCACTTTCGTTCCTTACTTTTACAGTAACAAATAGTATATCTTCAGCATATGCAACACCATAGGAATGTGCCATGGAAGAAACCTTCAATCCCATTGGGTACCCCGTTTGTTGATATTCATTCTCTTTTACCTGATTGCCAAGATGAGCCCATCTATCATCAAATTCGACAAAAACATCCATATCTGAAATATGATTGCCTGCAACAGGTCTCCAACAACCAGGATCGGATCTGCCATCCTGACAATCATAAATACTAACTTCTCCCCAAAGTTCAGGTGTATCTCCAAAGTAACCATCTGCCCACCCACCCGGCCAAAAAGGTTCCTCTGATCCCGAATCAAAACTATATTTTTTCGGCCAAGTTTCAGGCATTGTACTATGAGCTAATAATGCATATGGATCATTATTATCTGTAAATGTTGTATTACCAAAATATTCACCAGCATTGTGATCTAAATTATGGGTATTATATCTCGAATCATAAGAAGGTTGCCAATCAGTCAATTTATAACCATTATCTCTAGTTAGGTTTGATTCAGCAAAAGTTGCTCCATAATAAACATATGCATCATCAGAGCTCCACGGGAGGTGATCTGAACCATAATCATACTGATCCAAATAATATCCATCAGCATTTACGGTACGCTCTTTAAAGGCTGGTCTGATTGACCATGGATATGCTAATCCAATTCTTGAGCTAGCATAATTAGGATTTAAATTATTATTTTCTAAATATAGATAGATCTTTTGCTCCGAATCATCAATTGCCCATTGAGGACCGCTGAATAAATCAAAATCTTTATATGAACTCCTTTTTATCGCAATTTCACCTCTGTCATCTATAGTATTATATACAATTCCAATAAAATTATCTGTTCCATCGGCATTTTTCCAGGCAGAATAAATTGTCTGTTCAGCAACCCAAACCTCAATAAACTCTTCACCTAATGCTACACTATTAGTTAGAGTTATTTTTTCCCATGCATCCTCAGAGTTAGTCGACCAATCTGATGAATATGCATGACCAGGCACACCTGCCACAAAAGATAAATCAGGAATATACGAATATTGACCCCACAAACCATTAGGCTGGAAGCCCCAACCTATGAATTGCCCATAATTAGATACTGCTGCTTTAACCTCCCCCTTCAATAAATAGCCTTTAGCTCTATCTAAATTTGGACTATTTTGAATATCCCCTCGATTTAAAAAAACACTGCTTTCATAATTATTATTAATTAACTCTTGTTTTTCTGCACTAAAAACAACATTAAAAATAATTAAACTAATATAGAATATTTGCTTCATATCTTATTTATAATCAAAGCGAATGAAAAAATTTATTTCTCTTGGAGAACTAAAATGCCATGGAGTATCATAGAATGAGTTTGAAAGAAATTTTCCATCTTCAGGAAGTCCTATATATTGAGTATAGTATTCACTCCTTCTTGTAGCATCTCCAGTTTCAGGATAAATATCAATTGGATTCCTAATATCAAATACATTAAATATATTTAACCCTAATGTAATTTTTGCATCATCATATTCAATAAACTTTGATAATGATAAATCAATCTGCTTAAATGCATCCGCACGTTTACCATATTTTCGCAGAAGGTCAGGTTTAGGCTCACCACTGCCTAGCTCATATGTACCAGTATAAGGCAAACCAGATTGATAGAAACCTGTCAATGCTACATTGAAATCGAATGGTAGATCAGAAGCATACAATTGTACAGTTAGATCATGAGGTCTATCAAATGGCATAGTAAATTCTTGAGAGGGAGCATCAACAACCTGATCAGCCCCAAATGCATCTTTATCATATTCACCATTTGCTTTAGCTTTCGAATAAGTGTATTGAATCATTGTATTAACTTTCTGCCCTTGGTTTTCCAGCGTAATGTCAATTCCTCTAGCAACCCCATAATCACCATTTGATGCTACTTGATATTCACCTAACATACTTCTATAAGTTTTAGCTGTACTTAACTGATCCATATCTTTTACCCAGCCCATTACTGAATATGCCCAATTTTGACCTACTTGAATATTAAATCCAAATTCATATGATTGGGTGC
>JACNLQ010000082.1 GCA_014381415.1 Fidelibacterota bacterium | reverse complement strand
AGAATAGAAAAACATATCAATTTGAGTTGATTTGCTAACACAATCAAATTCTCAATACTCCCATGATTCGAGCGAATTAAATTGCTCCTTTCCTGAATGATTTGGTAAATAAAACAAAAGTAGATATATCAGAAAATAGAATTAATAATATTCCTCAAGAATTGATAATCTTAATCCAGAAAAAAGGAGAAATGGGGGTATGGACATATTTATCTGAATTGCCTATGGAAGAATTAAATCCTGACTTGATATTACGATTGGATGCTTTGAGGTCAACCATTAGATATCCAGCCAAACAAAATGACTGGTTTATTGACAATATAATAAATTCTCGAATGAAAACGACATGCTGAACCAATTAGGAAAATGGAAAATATTTCCATTAGAAACTGGTGATTTTCGTTTAGATGGTGGTGCCATGATGGGCTCTGTTCCAAAGGTGCTTTGGGAGAAAACAAATCCTGCTGATGAATTAAACCGTATTGATTTAGCTCTTCGATGCCTTTTATTAGATGACGGGGAAAATATAATTCTTATAGAAACTGGAATGGGAGATAAGCTTACGGAAAAATTTGCAAAGATGTTTCATGTACAGCAGCCCAATCATCCATTAAAAGAACGATTAGATGAAATTGGGTATAAAATGGAGGATATCACACACATGATACTTACTCATCTCCATTTTGATCATTCTGGTGGTGCAACCATTTTGGATGAGAATGACAATTTAATCCCAGCTTTTCCAAATGCAGTTTATTATGTGTCGGACTCTAATTGGGAGGCAGGAATGAATCCCAGTCCAAGAGACAGTGCCAGTTATCTAGATTTAAATTATGCTCCTCTTGAAAAGGCAGGAAAATTAGAATTGGTTTCTGATAATTCAGTGATAATGGATGGGATATCAACTATTTCTGTAAACGGACATACTTTTGGGCAGCAACTGATCAAGATAGAAAGCGAAGGGGACACGCTTATATTTTGTTCGGATTTAATTCCTTTACGGTCCCATATCAAACTCCCTTGGATTATGGGATATGATTTAAATGCTGTACTCACATTGGAAGAAAAGACAATATTTCTAAGAGAAGCAGCGGATAATAATTGGTGGCTTTGGTTTTACCATGACCCCAAAACGATTGCAGTTAAAATTAAACAAGGGGAAAAATATTATGATGTGGTGGATGAAGTATTGAGGAAGATTGACTAAAGAAAACCAATTATTTAATCAGGGTATAACTGCATTCAATAAAAGACAGTTTTATGATGCCCACGAGTATTGGGAAGAACTATGGCTGAATTATAAATTAGATGATGCGAAATTCATTCAGGGATTAATACAGTTGGCAGTGAGTTATTTTCATTTTTTTAATAAAAATTTAAATGGTGCCAGAAGCATGATGAAGAAATGTATCACTAAATTTGAACCCTATCACAATGAGAGAGGTATGGATATTCAGAGTCTGAAAAAGCAAATAATTACGGTACAAAATTATTTTAATAAAATTATGGATACATCATATATTGCTGATAGTTATATTATAACACTTAAAGTAACACATAAATAATATGACTGTTTTCGCATGGATGGAAGATTGGCAAATGAGCGCCCGCCTTGCCAAGCTTTCTACAACATATTCGTATCAACTCATTTTCTGTGAAAGCCTTGCAGGATTGCCAAAACCTGAGACTCAAATTGTGATAATTATTGATTTGAGAGATATGAATGAAAAAGATTTGGAACAGATTCAAGATTTACAAAATAATAACAGTTTTTTTATTTTAGGCTACACCCAAACCATTGATGGAGGTCAGGTAAAATATTTTAAAGCAATTGGATGTGATATGGTGTTAAGACGCAATAAATTGCTAAAAAATTTAGAATCAATATTGAAAAAAATTAATAATGCCGGTTGAATCTCTGACTAAAAAGAAAATTCGAATGAAGAATATTGTTTCCAATTTGAAAAAGGAATATCCCGACTCAAAGTGTTCGCTTCAATACGAATCCTCTTTTCAATTATTGACCGCTACAATTTTATCTGCCCAATGTACAGATGAACGAGTGAACAAAGTGGCAAAGGGAATGTTCTCTAAATATCCATCTCCAAATGATATTGCAAACCTTTCTATAGAAACTATCAAGAAAGAGATTTATAGCACTGGTTTTTACAATAATAAAGCAAAATCAATTAAGACTATGGCAGAGACGGTTGTAAATGACTATGGAGGTAATTTACCCAATAATTTAGCTGAAATGGTGAAGCTTCCAGGAGTGGGGCGAAAAACAGCCAATGTAGTATTGGGAACTATTCATGGAATTCCTTCAATTGTAGTAGATACACATGTTACCCGTATAACGAATCTATTAAAATTTGTAAAAACTAAAAATGCAGTAAAAATAGAATATAAATTATCAAAATTAATAAATAAAAACGACTGGACACTATTCGCACACCTTCTTATAGATCATGGGAGGGCAGTTTGCATTGCCAACCGCCCCCAATGTCATAAATGTATTATAGCTGACTATTGTCCTTCAAAAAAGGGAGATAAATAATATGGATCAATTGTTTAATAAAGCAGAACTTTTTCTTGCATTACAGTCGTGTGGTCTAGGAATTGCAGTAGGTGCAATTTTTGCCATTTTGGGATTTAAACCACCGTCGCCTGATAATTTATCTGGAATAATGGGGATAATGGGTATATTCCTTGGATGGCTTTTTGTAGGAGTTTATATCAAATAAATTGCATAAACTCTCATTGGCTAAATTCATATAGAACCTGTAAATTTTATATTCTGTTAATATTTGCAGAATACAATGAAAAACAGGGATTTCACCGAGACAAATAGACATGCCATATATAACCAAACAATATAAATTCTGTGCTGCCCACCGTTATTGGAATAGCCGTTGGAATGAAGCAGAAAACTTGGAAAACTTTGGTGACGATATTTATTTACATGGTCATAATTATTGTTTAGATATCACTATTTCAGGAGAAATAAATAATGATTCAGGGTTTATTGTTAATTTGCAAAAATTGAATAAAATTGTTCAAGAAAATGTAATTTCTATAATGGATCATAGTCAAATCGAAAAGGATATTGACTGGTTTGAAAATCGTCAACCATCAACGGAAAATATGGTGATTTTTATTTGGGAAAAGTTGGCTGATCAAATTCCATTACCTGCCAAACTTCATTCAATAAATCTACAGGAAACTCCAACTATTTCAACAAAATATTACGGACCAAAACCATAATGACCAAAAACAATGCATCAAAAATTGAAAAACTGATAGGAGATTTACTATTAGAAATTGGGGAAGACCCCAAAAGAGAAGGATTAGTAAAAACTCCTGAACGGGTTGCAAAAGCCTGGCAATTCTTAGCTAATGGATATAAGCAAAAATTGGAATCCGTCATTAACGATGCCGTATTTACTGAGGAATATGATGAAATGGTAACCGTTAAGGATATTGATTTCTTTAGCCTATGTGAGCACCATCTGCTTCCATTCTTTGGGAAAGCACATGTGTCCTATATCCCCAACGGAAAAATAATAGGACTTTCTAAAATTCCACGCATTGTCGATATGTTTGGTCGAAGACTTCAAGTGCAAGAAAGGATGACCCATCAAATTGCTGAAACAATAAATGATGTATTGTCCCCAAAGGGAGTTGCAGTTGTGTTGGAAGGACAACATATGTGTATGCAAATGCGAGGAGTTGAAAAACAAAATTCCTATGCTACTACCTCCTCAATGATTGGACAATTCAGAAAGGACTCCAAAACCAGAGATGAATTTTTAAAAATAATTTCGTTGAGGAAATGAAGACGGAAATTAGAATCTTGAAATTAGGAAGCAATTTTAAAATTAAGGCCAAAATTGTACCATCTTAATTCTTTAATCTTAAATCTTAATTTGTGAAATACGAAGTAATCATAATAGGCGGTGGACCCGGTGGCTATGTAGCTGCTATTAGAGCTGCTCAGCTAGGAAAGAAGGTGGCTATTGTAGAAGCCAACCATTTAGGTGGAATTTGCTTGAATTGGGGTTGTATTCCCACTAAAGCTCTGCTTAAAAATGCAGAGGTTTATGAGCTGGTCAAAAATGCAAAAAAGTATGGGATTGAGGTGGGGGAGGTATCCGTTAATTGGGAGAAAATGATCAAGCGCTCTCGGGATGTAGCCAAGCGTCTATCTAAGGGAATTGAATTCCTCATGAAGAAAAATAAAATTGACTATATTCCTGCTCGGGGAAAACTATTAGGAAATAGCAAAGTCGAAACTACTGATGCGGATGGGAAAATTACTGAGATATCAGCCGATAATATCATCATTGCAACCGGAGCTCGTGCCAAGTGGTTTCCGGGGATGGATCCAGATGGTAAACAGATAATTACCTATAAAGAGGCAATGATACCGGAGAAGCAGCCCAAGTCGCTGGTTATCATTGGCGCTGGTGCCATTGGGGTCGAGTTCGCCCACTTTTACCAGACCTTTGGAACAGAGGTAACGCTTATCGAAGCCCTCCCCAATATACTACCAGTGGAAGATGAGGATATTTCTGTAGAACTCGTAAAATTGTTCAAAAAACGAAAAATGAATATTCTCACCAATACCATGGTAGATAAAATTGAAAAATTGAAGTCTAAGGTGAAAGTTCAATTAAAAGGTGGTGAAATAATTGAAGCTGAAAAAGCCCTCATTGCTGTGGGTGTTAAGGGGAATGTTGAAGACCTGGGACTTGAAGATTGTAGTATTGCCACGGACAAAGGCTGGATAAAAGTCAATGAATACCTGCAGACATCCTTTCCTAATGTATATGCCATTGGTGATGTGGCAGGGCCACCATGGTTGGCACATGTAGCTTCTGCAGAAGGCATCATAGCTGCAGAGCATATTTCCGGACTGAATCCGGCACCCATGAAATATGATAATATCCCCGGTTGTACCTATTGTCATCCAGAAGTGGCGTCAGTGGGACTTACTGAAAAAGCAGCCAAAGAAAAGGGCTACGAAGTTAAAATTGGTAAATTCCCTTTTAGGGGATTAGGAAAATCCATGGCTGTGGGAGACACCGATGGATTTGTTAAGGTTATTTACGATGCCAAATATGGTGAGATGTTGGGCTGCCATATCCTTGGCGCTGAAGCTACTAATCTCATCACTGAAGCTGTCATAGCCAGAAACTTGGAAACAACCCACCATGAAGTGCTAAAGACCATACATCCCCATCCAACCTTGTCTGAAGCCATTATGGAAGCAACTGCCGATGCATTTGGGGAGGCTGTGCATATTTAATGAAATTAGAACATTAAAATGAACCCAATAGTAGAAACAGAGCCAAAACTAATTACGTTGGATAAACCAAATTCCATTTGGGAAAATCTTTCATCCGACAAGAAAATTCAATATTTCTCGCTGAGAAAACAGCCATACCAACCCGTTTGGGAACTCCAAAAACAGCTGCATGGCAAACGGGTGGCTGGGGAAATTTCGGATGTGGTATTGTTTGTAGAACATGACCACGTTTATACCTTTGGGAAAAATGCGGACACCAATAATTTATTAGATTCTAAACCTCAAAATGCGGAAGTGGTTCAAATTGACAGGGGGGGTGAGGTGACCTACCATGGACCCGGCCAATTGGTCTGCTATCCCATTATTGATTTGCACCATTATAAAATGTCCGTTTCATGGTATATGCGACTGCTGGAAAATGTGGTGATGGATTGTCTGAAATCTTATGGAATTGAATCGGGGCGAAAAGAGGGGCTTACGGGAGTCTGGGTGGATGATGATAAAATTTGCGCAATGGGAGTACGACTCTCAAAGTGGGTGACCATGCACGGGTTTGCTTTAAACTTAAACCCCGATATGAACTATTTTGATGGCATGATTCCCTGTGGCATTTTTGAATATGGAGTTACTTCATTAGAGGATTTGGATATTCAGTTTGATTGTGGTGATATTAGGATTAAAATTATGAAATTATTTAATTATTTTCTCTCAAAGGATACAAATGAAGTTTAAGGGATTTACTAAAAAACAATTATTGGACATTTATGAGAAAATGGCATTATCCCGTTATTTGGATGATAAACAATTAATTTTGCTAAAGCAGGGAAAAGGCTTTTTCCATATCGGGGGCTCCGGGCATGAAGCTGCGGGTATGGCTGCTGCACTATCCTTTAAACCGGGGTCCGACTATGCCTACCCCTATTATCGAGAACAAGCATTTTGCTTGGGTTGGGGAATGAGTAGCCGAGAGCATTTACTGGCATTTTTGGCAAAGAAAGATGACCCCAGTTCAGGTGGTCGTCAAATGCCTCAGCATTATGGTCATGAGGAATTAAACATCGTAAGTCAATCAAGCCCGACAGGCACCCAATTTCTCCAAGCGGTAGGAGCTGGATTTGCTCTCCAGAGAAATGGAGAAAATGGTGTAGCTTATGTAAGTTCTGGAGAAGGTACATCCAGTCAGGGCGATTTTCATGAAGCATTGAATTGGGCCAGCCGAGATAAATCTCCCGTAATTTTTCATATTGAAAATAATGGCTATGCAATTTCAGTCCCCATTAAAGATCAAACCTCTGGAGAATCCGTCTATAAAATCAGTGCGGGTTATGATAATTTAGCTCGTTTTAATGTGGACGGAACCGATTTCTTTGAAACCCATCTTGCCTTTAAAAAAGCTGTAGAACGGGCTCGTAAAGGAAAGGGACCTTCTCTAATTCAATCAGATGTAGTGCGCTTATTGCCTCACTCTTCATCAGATGATCAGCGGAAATACCGATCCGAAAAAGATTTAGAGGCAGACCGAAAACGGGATCCCTTAATTACCTTTGCCAAAACTTGTGTTGCAGAGGGAATTGTAAAACAGGAAGATTTTGATAAAATACAGGATATGATTAAATCCCAAGTGGATGCAGATGCAGTATGGGCTGAAACACAACCCGATCCGGATTCACATGAAAGCCTGAAAAATGTATATTATAGCGTAGTTTCCAAAGATTTACCTGAGCCATCGCCAAATTCCGGTGAAAAAATTGTACTGGTAGATGCTATTAATCATGCCCTGGACGAAGAACTCACCCATAATGATAAAATGATGATTTATGGTCAAGATGTTGCCGGCGGAAAGGGGGGCGTATTTACTGCAACTCGTGGACTTACAGATAAGCATGGAGTAGATAGAGTATTTAATTCACCTTTAGCAGAATCATCAATAATTGGGACAGCCATTGGGTTGGCAACTCTAGGATACAAACCGGTGGTTGAAATTCAATTTGGTGATTATATCTGGTACAGCATGATGCAAATTCGAAATGAGGTTGCCACCATGCGCTATCGTTCCAATGGAAAGTGGAGTTGCCCCATTGTTATACGTGTACCTGTTGGGGGATATATACACGGTTCACTATGTCATAGTCAATGCATTGATGGATATTTTACCCATTTGCCAGGAATTTATATTGCCTACCCATCCAATGCGGCGGATGCCAAGGGTCTGCTTAAAATGGCATGCCGTATGGATGACCCCGTCATGTTTATGGAACATAAGGGATTATATCGCCAGGGATTTGCTTCAGCTCCGGAACCTGACGAAAAGTACCTTCTACCATTTGGGAAAGCCCGAATCGTTCAGGAAGGCGACGATGTCACTATTATTACTTGGGGAGCATTGGTACAAAAGTCCATTGAGGCTGCCCGAAATACGGAATTATCCGTAGAAATTATTGATCTGAGAACCTTAAATCCCCTAGATATGGAAACTATTTTAACATCTCTTGAAAAAACAAATCGTGCAATTGTGGCTCATGAAGATAATCTCACAAATGGATTTGGTGCTGAGATTTCCGCTCGTATCAGCGATGAAGGGTTCAAATATCTGGATGCGCCTATAAAACGGGTGGCATCAAAAGATTCGCCCATAGCCTATGCGGCTGTGCTTGAAAATGAACTATTGGTTCAAACCTCATGGATTGAAAAAGCTCTGAAGGAAATCGTGGAATTTTAGTATGAAGGTATTGGCAGAATATATCGTTCGCAAAAAGGTACCAGTAGGTGATAATCCAGAATTGCCAAAATTCAGAGGTAATATTGGCATTGCCCAGGGGTGGATTTCAATCTATGCTAATTTACTCCTGTTTGTATTAAAAATAATTTTTGGATTTATGTCCAATAGTATCGCACTAATAGCTGATGCCTTTCATACACTTTCAGATATGGCCAGCAGTGGAGTGGTTGTTTTTGGCTTTAAGATGGCATCCAAACCGGCAGACAAAGAACATCCTTTTGGGCACGGAAGGGCTGAAACCATTGCGGCTTTGACCATTTCTATCCTCATCGGATTTACAGGAATTGAATTTATAAAAACCAGTATCACCCGGTTTATGAATCCAGCTGCTATTGAGTTGAGTTGGGCTGTGATATTGGTGGTTTTGATAACCATCATCCTCAAAGAAGTATTGGCGCGGTTAAGTTATAACTTAGGAGACAGAATTAATTCCAGCACTCTCATTGCCGATGCCATTCATCATCGCAGTGATATGTGGTCATCTGTGTTGGTGTTATCGGCATTTGGAGGCACTTGGTTGGGGTATCCTAAAGCGGATGCCATTATGGGTTTGGGTGTGGCAATAATGATGATTCAATCCGCTTATACTATTGCACGGTCAGCCATTGATGATCTTCTGGGAAAACCAATAGATGCGAATACCATAAAAATAATTAGAGAGTTTGCTCTCCAAGTACCAGAAGTTTTCAATGTTCACGACATTGTTGTCCACAGTTATGGAGCACACCGGTTTATTTCCCTGCATATAGAAATTGCAGAGGGTAAAAGTCCTGAAAGCATGCATGAAGTTGCCGATTCTGTAGAAAAATTATTATCCGAAGAATTAGAAGCAGATGTCATAACACATGTAGATCCTGTGTCACTGGAAGGAAAAGATATTGCCGTCATAAAGGATATTATTCTGGAAAATCAGAAATTATTTGGTTTAGAGGAATCTATTCAGGATTTACGGATTGTGAAAAACCATCATGTGGAATCCATCATGTTTCAGGTACCAGTCCCGGTGGAATTTGATGAGCAGGAACTATTTAGTAAAAAGTGCAGTGAGGATTTAAGTAAAAATTATCCGGATTGCAAAATTGAAATCGAATTTAAATCTCAAATGAGCATGGGGTAATGAAGAATGTTTGATGTAGTGATGCCTAAAATGGGTGAATCAATTACTGAAGGTACCATTTTAGAATGGAAGAAAAAGGTAGGGGAGAGTATTAATAAAGATGAGACTTTATTAGAAATTTCTACAGACAAGGTAGACTCTGAAATACCATCTCCGGCAACTGGTACGGTTGTAGAGATTATTGCCCAGGTTAATGATACTATTCCGGTGGGTGATGTCATTGCAAGAATTGGTGCTACAGGTGAAAAGGTGGATAGCCCGCCAGAAAAAACGGAAGATGTTGCTGATGAAACATCTGAACCTCAACCTGAACCAAATTCAAATCCAGAAATACCTCTAATAGCAGATATTCCTCCTGTTCACACCCAAAAAGATGAGGTCATATCATCTCAGAAAAGATTTTATTCACCTCTTGTCAAATCTATTGCCAAGGAAGAAGGAATCACTCAACCTGAGTTGGATTCTATCCAGGGGACTGGCAGAAATGGACGGGTGAATAAATCGGATATGCTGAATTTTATTGCTAACAGAGGTGATAAAATTGCACCTGTAATGGGCGAATCTCCTATAGTACAGCAAACTCCACCGCCAACGTCTCCACAAAAGCCTAAACAATTGGCAATGTCGGATGAAGTTGAGCCCATGTCCCGAATGAGAAAAAGAATTGCTGAGCATATGGTTCAGTCTTTACAGACATCAGCACATGTCTATACGGTGGTTGAGGCTGATGTAACCAATTTGGTGAATATCAGATCTGAAAATAAAGAAAACTTTAAAGCCAAATCGGGAGTCAATCTCACCTATACACCCATGCTGTTAGATGCTTGTATTCGAGTTATTCAGGAATTCCCCCTTATGAATGCCTCATTAGATGGAGATAATATTGTTCACCACCGCAATATCAATATGGGCGTGGCTGTGGCATTGCCGGATGATAATCTCATAGTACCGGTGATTCATTCTTCAGAAGAGAAAAACTTTCTGGGATTGGCACGATCTGTTTCTGATTTAGCTGGCAGGGCACGGGAAAATAAATTAACTCCCGATGAAATATTTGGCTCTACTTTCACAGTAACCAATCCCGGTGTATTTGGTGGTCTGTTTGGAATGGGCATTATCAACCAGCCTAATGTGGGAATTCTCTCAATTGGCTCTTTCCAAAAGCGGCCTGTTGTAAAGGAAACCGAATATGGAGATACCATTGTCGTGCGGAGTATGGTCTATTTAACCCTTAGTTATGACCATCGAATTATCGATGGTGCATATGGTACCAAATTCCTGGCTCGATTGGTAGAGATTATTGAACAATATAATAGTGATAAAATACAGAATTAAATTTCTATGCTAGCTCAAGTACCAATTAAAAAACGCACTCGCCCAGACTGGCTGAAAATTAAACTCACCACTTCTGGGAAGTTTTTGGAAACCCAAAAACTCATACGGGAAAATAGTCTGAATACGGTTTGTGAAGAAGCACGCTGCCCCAATATTTATGAATGCTGGGGAAGACAGACAGCCACTATTATGATTTTGGGTGATACCTGTACCCGCTCCTGTGGATTTTGCTCTGTGAAGACAGAGAAACCATTAGCAATTGATACACTTGAGCCTACCCGTACCGGCAAAACAGTAAAAGCCATGAACCTGCAACATGTGGTGATAACATCTGTTGACCGGGATGATTTAAAAAATGATTACGGAGCAGAGATTTGGGCTGAAACTATTCAGCAAATTCGCATTCAAGCTCCGGAATGTACCATTGAGGTTTTGACTCCAGATTTTCGAAATTATGCACCCGCTTATGAAAAAGTTTTTGATGCAAAACCGGATATTTTTTCTCATAATGTGGAATGTGTCCGGCGAATATCCAAAGCGGTACGGCCTCAATCGGATTGGAATCGATCACTTTCTATTCTTAAGGCTTCTGTTGAATGGGGGTTGAAAACCAAAACAGGAATGATGGTGGGATTAGGCGAAACCGATTCTGAAGTTTTGGAAACCATGGGGGAATCTGCAGATTTGGGAATTTCTATTTTTAATATTGGACAGTATTTACAACCAACGTTCGATCATCTACCCGTTCAGAGATATGTTCATCCGGATACATTTGAACTATTTAAAGAAAAAGGTTTAAAAATGGGCTTTGCAGTGGTTGAGTCCGGCCCACTGGTAAGATCATCCTATCATGCTGATGAACAGGTAAAGCAATTAGAAGTAATAATAAATTAATAATTTCTGTATAATACTTAAAATAGCAAAGGAGATCAATATGCAATGTACAAAATCAAAAATCATCTTATTTTTTATGCTGATAATAGCATCATCAATAATCACAGCAGGTGAGTTCAGAAGATCTTAGTCAATTTGGGAAGGTGATTACATTGAAGAAAAAAGATATATTGAATTAAAAAATAATATAATTAAAAAAGCCCTTGATTGATAAAGGGCTTTTTTAATTACGGGTATATTTACCTATGGCAAAATTAAGTCTATATCAGGTTCTCCTAACTGATCAAAGAAATAATTCCACATAAATTCAACCCCCCAATTCCCATTATTGGATTCTGCATTGCGGTATAGAATGAATGTAAAATTACTGGGTGAATCTCTAAAATCGTCTTCACTAAATCCGAATCCATAGCTATGGATGGGATGGTTGAAATCAAATCTATTGCCTATAACTGCCACATCATAAAATATAAATGGGAGAGTGAAGAAATGATATTCAATTTTTGCCAATACCATTTGATTACCAGAAAACTTTTTTGTATCCATATAATCAAAACCTCTTACGGATCCTTCGCCCCCTACATAAAACAATTTCTGGATGGGGAGCTGTTTTTTACTGAAGCCTCCCATTAATCGGAATGCTAAAGCATCTTCAGATGAAAGAGTCCTAATTAAAGAATAGTTAAATGTAAGTCTTTCATAAGAGAAATCACTGCCTAAGGACTTGTCTGCATATTCATAACCAATATCAAATCGATAGGGTTTTTCTACATTAACAATAGAGACAGTTTTTAGTATGCCATCAGTATCTATGACTCGCTCTTCATTTTCGTCATCTATTTCATAACGGGTGCTATCAATTAAAAAGCGATAGGCATGTGAACCAGGGGGAAGTGGAATATGAATATCATAGGTGTATTCCATTGTAAATAAGGAGTCCCCTTGCAGATGAGATGAATCTGTTGAATTAGTGAAGGAGATTTCTACTATGCCTCCCAACGTTTCTATAGTTTCCGTAGAATCTTCCAAATTCATTTCGTATTGCTTGGCGGACCAACCCTTAGATTCAGATATTAAATAAACTTTGGGTGCAACCATATTTTCAAAGGATTGAATTGTATCTGTAAGGGTTAAAGTATAGGTAAACTCATTCATCATTTTTTTATTCAGATGATTTAATGAAAATACAGTCTGAATAGTCACATGTCTCCCATCTTCAAATGGGGTGGGTGCTGTTTGAAAATTTTCACGATTCTCCAATATTCTCTTTTTAAAAAGTTTATTTTTATAATTTAGGATGGTAGGTAGAAATTTCTGATTTGTGTTGCTGTATTTTGTTCGTAAAGCAAGATTATCATTAAAGCGATGCGTATAATCAATAGATAGCCCTTTTTTATGAAAATAGTCTTTATAATCTTTCCCGTAAAACATGGAAGAAATTTTATTAATATTCCCCCTCATCCAGCTATCATTAGACGAAATATTATCATAATAGGTTAAATTAAACTCTTGATTTTTCTTCCCCCAAGGATGTCGTTTAAAGGTGGCATAATGATAAAATTGTTTTAAAGATAAGCTATAGATAGGCCAATATTCAATTTGAATCGCCAATGGTTTTAATTGAGTAGTTGAAAAATAAGGTCCCATAGTGTAACCCGAAACACGATTATGGGTAAATGAAGGTGACAAAGGATATAGGTAAGAAGATAGCCTGAAATTTTTGTAGTCGTAATACTGATGAATATATTTCTTAAATAATAATTGTACCTCCGTTTGGGTATCACCAGGTTTCATATTTTCTTCAAATTGTATTTTTAAGAATGGACCTACAAAACTAGAATCTAAATATGTATCCTCATTGTCAAAATTTGAAATGGAAGATTTGTTACTACTTGTTAAACGGTTCATAAAACTTAATGTGTTTTGTATTTCGGACAATTGTAACTGAGTTCGTGAATCGTCAATATTATTTACTGGAGTTGAACTTAATGCATCATCAATTTTCTCTTCAACAATTTCTTCTATATAGGCAGGATTCACAAATACAAATTCGCCTTCACCGCTCCCATATCTACCATTAACAGGTGTCTGATTTTCTTCAGAGGTGATATAAACTTTTTTACTGAGATAGATACCCAGTTCGTTTGAGGTTATATATCCATCTTGATCACTATCTGCCAGACCATCTTCAATACCGGATAAAAATTCTTTTGTAAAAGCGCTATGTCCCCAAATAGCTCTCTCCTGGGCTTTGTCCCCTTTTCCTCCTGCAGTGATAATCTGCCTTGCAGATTCAGTTGTTATTTTTTTCAGATATTTTTCATCATCACTAAACTTATTTTTAGCTAAACTTCTGGTGCCTACTGTCATAATGCCTCCATAACATACATCCACTAAATAGAGAACATGTTTGGCAGGGGTCATTTCAGATATTTGTTTAAATTCTTGCATGGAAAGTCCAGTGGCAAAAAGGTTGTCAGGGTCACCATCAACTGGGAGTAAATAACCTACTTCTCCACCAGATGGCAATGGAATGGTTTCTCCATGTCCTCCATAAAATACCAATATTCTATCATTTTCACCAGCCTCCATGGCTATTTGGTAGAGTTTATTTTTTATGTTTATTTGGGTTGCATTTTCATCCAGTAAAAGGTGAATATTATCCTCTTTATACCCCAGTTTTCCAATAAGTAAATTGGCAATACTTTCTGCATCTTCAACAGCATACCCCAAATCTTTGACATTATCAGAATTATAATTATTGATACCAATTATTACCGCATAACTATTTTGATAGAATTCTAAGCTTGAGGCATAAAGAATAGATAAAACCGAATAAACATAAATAATGAGTATTTTTTTCATATACCGAAAATTACATCAAAAAGATTAACCATTTATTAATTAAATTGAGGCATGAACTATGGCTGTAATAAAAGACTTATACCGGTTTATTTTATAGGGATTATTTTAGGATTCATTTTGGCAGAAATAGAAAAAAATATAAATCTGAACATTGAACAAGCTACTTTTGGTGCAGGATGTTTCTGGTGTGTAGAGGCAGTTTTCCAGGATATTGAAGGTGTGCTGGATGTAAGAGCCGGGTACACTGGGGGTTCCACTGATAATCCCACTTATGAAGATATTTGTACAGGTAAAACCGGACATGCTGAGGTGATCCAGATTGATTTTGATTCAACAATTATCAGCTATGAAAAACTGTTGGATATATTCTGGAAATCCCATGATCCCACCACTTTAAACCGACAGGGTGCTGATACTGGTACTCAATACCGGTCTGCAATTTATTTTCATTCTGAGAGTCAGAAAAAAGTGGCCCTACAGTCAAAAAATTCTACTGATAAAATAAAGTTATATTCAGACCCGATTGTAACTGAAATAACGCCATCAACAAAATTTTATATTGCCGAAAATTATCATCAGGATTATTATAGAATTAACAAAAATGCCCCCTATTGTCAGTTGGTGATAAAACCAAAATTAGAAAAGCTTAAAATAAACAAATGAAAGGATAATAAATGGGACTTGAATTAAACGCACAAATAATAGAATACCTCAGAGCCATTGGCTGGGCCATTGCTGCTTCCATAGGATTTTCATTAGGTATTAGTATTGCTTTAACTGTATTTGATAAACTGACACCTAATATCAACCAATGGTCTGAGATAAAGGCTGGTAATTATGGTGCTTCATTAATTATTACATCTATAGTTGTTATGATTGGCGTAATAGTTTATCGAGTGATTTAGCCTCATCTTAAGTTGGGATAATGATGAAACAACATTCCTTTCCCTAGAAAATCTCGCGAGAAGCTCCTCACTTTGAATTTCTTCCGGCTGTTGTATATTACAAAATGGTTTTAAGGCAATTTATAATCATCTTGGAGGAATTGGGTTAATTAACCACCGATGAACACAGATAATCACAGATTACTATTTTCTGTCACCCTGAAGCACGAAGGGTCTCAATCTATTGATGATTATAAAAATAAACTATTAAGATTCTTCCGTCGTCAGCCTGCCCGCCACAGCTGTTTATTGATGGCAGGCGGGAATGACAAGGAGAAGACAAAATGATAACTAAGCTCATAAAACTCTTACTTCTTACCTCTTCCATCTTCAAGCCTATGTCTGCCCAGGTTGCACCTGCATATACCCCCTTTAGTTTGGAAAACGAAGGCGTAGAATTCTCATATAATAGTATATTTCTTAATTCTGAAGATTTTACAATTGACTTCCGTGATAATGCTTATTTAACGATTCTCCCCACCCAATTTATTTGGAGATTAGAACTCATTTTACCCGAATTAAAAACCGGTTATCTATTAATTAGTAATTGGAATATCCCCCAAGCGGGAAGGCTATTTATTTTTAACAATTCAGATTCCTATACAGGTCCTTATCTTTACTCATCTGAATCGGAATTATTGAGTGGAAGATTTAAATCCAGTAATCTTATTTTAGAATACAGTGAACCTGTATTTCCAGAATTTCAAGGTAATTTCACCGTTACGGGTATTCAAGTTGACTATATCGCTGAAACAGTTGTTAAGGATAATCCGGCCTCAATATTAATAAATCAATCCCGGGAAAACCCAAAAATAATGCTCACTGGTTACTGGCCGCCAACCAACGAAATGGTACGCCATTTCAGTCAGGATGCTGAACTAAATCCCGAGGGCTGGCAGGGTGAAAACTGGGAAGACTTAGGCTATGATGTGGTTTCCTTTTTCCCAGAATTTACACCAGCGGACTGCAATAATTGCGGACAGGGATTTGGCGAACTTGAAGTAGATTATCAAGATTTCTCACAGGATTACTGGCCCATTATTGAATCGGTACAACCTGTTGCTGTTATGACCTTCAGTCGTGGGTTTAATGATATGAGTTGGGAGCTGGAAAACCGAGTAGTAAACCGCACCAACTGGTACGATGATTATACCACTCCATTTCTGCCTACTCCAAATCCCCCTGATGACACCGTAGAAAATTATCATGTGCGCTTCACCAGCCTGCCGGTGGAAGCCATCATTACGGAAATCATCAGAGCAGAAATTGGACTGGACCCCTATTTGGATGATACCAATGCAGGAATGTTTTTATCAGAATTTGCTGGTTATCATGGTGTCTGGTATAAAGAAAATTATGATGAGGATGTTGAGATTCCCTGTTTTGCCGGGGGGCATATTCATGTAGGCAAACAAATTAATTGGGACACTGCCCGCCAAGCCACTGAAATATCACTCCGAGCACTCATAGCCCACGTTGATCAATTTATGGTCCTGCCTGGTGATTGTAATAGTGATGGTGAGATTAACATTTTAGATTTGGTAGCATTGGCAAATGTTGTATTGGGATTTTCTGAGTTTACCCCCTCCCAGGAATTAGCCGCTGATATGGATGAAAATGGTATCCTGAATATTTTAGATATTATTGCCATTGTGAACTTGATTTTAGGTAATGATTAATCACTTTTATCCCACAGAATGCTGGGAATTAACATAAATTTAAAACCCGTAGGGGTAGAATTTAATTCCGCCCAACGAAAATGGAACGATTTGAAACCGTCCCCTACTGAAAAAATATCCTTCCATCTATAACAGCTACAAAATAATAAATTTCCACCCATGAATAAAGGTATTATCTCCACCGGCTCCAAAGAAGCTACTGAGGCAGGCGCTGAAATATTAAGGGCAGGTGGTAATGCCTTTGATGCTGCCGTGGCTGCTGTGTTTACCTCCATGACCTCTGAGTTTGCCCTCACCGGCGCAGGGGGCGGTGGTGCCATGATGATCCGTAAATCTGATGCACAGCCGGTAGTGTACGATTTTTTTGTTGACACACCTCCCCGAACAGAAAAGAAAGAACTTGATTTCTTTGGTGTAGAAGTGGATTTTGGTGATTCTTCCCAGACGTTCCATATTGGTAAAGGCTCTGCGGCAGTGCCGGGCACATTATTGGGATTAATAATTGTGCAGGAACAGTTTGGAGTTCTTCCCCTACCAGTTGTCATGGAACCAGCCATAAAATTAGCTCGGGAAGGATATGTGGTCAATAAGAAACAGGCATATATCTTTAAAATTTTAGAGCCCATATTTACCCATACTCAGGCAGGGCGAGATTTGTTCTGCTCGAATGGAGAAATGTTATCAGAAGGTCACCGTTTTATTAATTCAGATTTTGCAGAATTTCTTGAGCGGGTTTCTTGGGAAGGTGCAACCTCTTTTTATTTAGGGGAATATGCTGAACTCATTGCCCAGACTTTTGGAGATGAGGGATTATTGAATGAAAAATCAATGAGTCTTTATCATGTTGCCGTTCGGAAACCGGTAATGACTAATTTTATGGGAACACAGGTATATTCCAATCCAGCACCCTCTTCCGGGGGGACGCTTATCATTTTTTTACTCCGTCTATTGGAAGAAGGAAAATTAAAGGATTTACATATTGGTCATATTATTCATGCCATGGCAGTCACTAATTTGGCTCGGAAGGAAATCTGCACCAACCCCAATAAGGAATATCAGGTTGAGCAGTTGCTAGAAACTGAAATATTTAACGGGAATTTAGAAAGATTTCTATCTCAATGCTTGATATCGGAAAATGATTTTACAATTCCCGGCAGGGGAGAAACTACCCATGTGAGTGTAATTGATAAAGATATGAACTGTGCCGGTGTTACCACCACCAATGGGGAGGGCTGTGGGTATATTCTTCCGAGCACAGGCATCATGATGAATAATATGCTGGGGGAGGAAGATCTGAATCCTTTGGGATTTCACCAATGGCGTCATCCTATGCGGCTACCCACTATGGTATCACCCACCATTATTTTGAAAGATAATCTACCCTTCATTTTATTAGGAAGCGGGGGAAGTAATCGTATCAGATCTGCCATCGTACAGGTTATCCTTAATTATATGGTGAAAGGGATTGGGCTTGAGGAGGCAATTATTGCACCGAGAATCCATTTGGAAGGTAATAAATTGTACCATGAACCAGGTATTTCTTTGGATAAAATCGATTTACCTGAAAATTTTACTCTTCATCCATTTGAAGAAAAGAATCTATTTTTTGGTGGTGTAAATGCCGTCACTTTAACTGAAGGTGTAAGTGATATACGCCGGGGCGGTACCTTTAAAATAGTTGGGTAGCTACATCTTTTTCAAAGTGGCTATTCTGCACAAAAACACATTGTTTTATTTACAAAAAAGGAAATCAATGGCAAAAAAACTCAAATTTCTAACCATTATTTTAATAGTTACTTCGGTATTTGGCCAGGGACCTTGGATGATGACCGGAAGAGTCCATAATGAACTCAAATGGAGTACACTAACAACCGAACATTACCGGGTACACTACCACCAGGGGATTGAAGAAATTGCCAAGCAGGGTGCCAGCATGGCAGAGCAGATTCACCCCACGCTATTAAAGCAGATAGGTTTAGAGACGGTCCCCATAATTGATGTCATTTTCACTGCTGAAGATGAAATTATGAATGGGTATGCCATGCCCACCAATCAGACCTTTATCTGGGTGGATCAAAATGATGCTGCCATCTGGCTGGAGGATGAAAAATGGGTCTATCAAGTGTTGGCCCATGAACTCCAGCATCTCATGTATTTTAATGCGGTAAAAACCTGGATGCCCGAGCCATTAAATTCAATTTACTCGGGAGTACCAGGCTGGTTTGTAGAAGGTCTTGCAGAATATATGACTGAGCGCTGGAGACCTCATCGTGCAGATATTTCTCACAAATATCATGTTTATAAAAATAAAATGAATGAAATGGACCCACATCATGATGGATATTCAAAATTATTAATGATGGGAGAAAAATGGGGCGATTCAACCTTGATTAATATTATGAGCCACCGAAATGGCTTGAAATTGCTAAATTTTAAAAAAGCATTCAAAGAACATACCGGTGTTACTGTACAACAATTTGAAGAAGATTGGCGACGTACTATGAACACCTATTACTATGGTTACCGGGCTCAAAAGGAAACCTATAAAGATTTAGGTGAAGTTGCTACCCTACCTATTAAAAAGATGTCCACATTTTCAATTTCACCGGATAGCCTTCATATCGCACTCAGTGGAAAAGATGATAAAGATCAATGGGATCAATCTCTGTTTATAGCTATTCAAGATACTTCCAAACCCAAGGATAAAAAGGTGAAAAAGTTTTTTAAGGAGATATTTAAAAAGAAAAAGGATGAGGATAAAGACAAACCACCCAAACCAAAATATATTAAGGAAGAAATTGACTATGGCCGCTTCCATCAAACATTGGCCTGGTCATCTGATAATAACAGGCTGGTTTACGCAAAATTCCGCTCCGGCAAGCACGGATCATTTTTATGGGATATTCGGATTTATGACAAAGAGAAAAAGAAGGCTTATTGGGTCACTGAGAATAGCCGTGCTGCTTTCCCCGTTTGGGATCAAAATGAAACGGGGTTGTATTATATCAGCCATGAAAAGGGAGTAGCTAATATTTTCCATATTGATCTCACTACAAAAGCAAACCAGGCGATCACCAGTTATGAGGATAATATTCAAATAATGACAATTGCGCTTTCACCGGATGGAAAATCTTTAGTGTATGCCATGTCAGACTCAAATGCCAACACTGATCTCTATCTCCTTAACTTGGCGTCTAAAGAAAACATTCGTCTAACGGATGACCCTGCAGTGGATTATCTTCCGGTTTGGCATCCCGATGGGAAGTCTATCAGCTACACCTCTCATACCGGCTCTACCCCCAATATTCATACGGTGACTATTGCAAATGGAGAGTCTGCCATGCTAACTGACTGTGCCGATGGCATTTGGTCAGTGCAATGGAATCCAAATGGAAACAGTATTTTAGCCAGGACACTAACAGATGTAGATTCAGTCCGTATTGTTGAAGTTAATCCTGGAAGAGATATCACCACCTCAACCCTGAATTTACACAAAGATTTCACATCATGGCGTATGCGAAGTCCAGAACATATTTTAACGGGAATTAACGCTTATAATCCTGTTACAATTATAGAGGATGAAAAATACCGGTTTTATAAATATCCCAGGCACATGACCAGTTTTTTATTACCTTTAGATATCCCCATCGGATTTACCGCATGGAATGATGCCCTTGGGAAGCATATTTTAACGGGACTTGGTGGTTATACCGGCTGGGATTTTAAAACAATATTTTATTCACTTAGCTATATAAATGCCCAACACGGGCCTCTGTGGGGAATAAATGTGTATAATAATATTGCATGGTCATTCCGATATTATGATGAGTCTTACAGCGGACTTTTGGAAAAGTTTGATGGGGGAGATGTGTGGTTTAGCATCCCTTTTAATAGGGGAGACTATGTTGCAGCTAACCATACTTTTATGGTTAATACAACCATTCATAAAAGACAAATTCCAACCATGCCCTGGGATTCTGTAGATGTTGATTTGGATACCACCTATTTTCATGAATTTACAGACTTACCAGAGCCGGAGGGTGGTAAGGAAGGGGTAATCACCTTTGCCTATACCTTTACCCAAAGGCGACCACATAAGTCTAATATTTCTCTGCCAACTAAAGGATGGGGATTAAAAGGACTATTGGATATTGCCATCAAAGAAATTATCGGGGACTTTTCTTATAATCGCCTCACAATAGATTCTTATTTAAATCACCCCTTAAAGCCGGCAGTATTATTTATAAGGGCTAAGGGTATGAAGTTATGGGGAAGTCCACCTGCACAAGAATATGTAGGGTTTTCACGGGATCATGCTATTTATTTTCCGGGGAATGGAGGAACCGGTGGGTTGTATGAAAATATGAATATCAGGGGATCTGATGAAATAAAAATTGGTGATTTAATGGCTTATGGTACATCGGAATTGCGCATGCCCCTTTTACCTTCGATTCCCGCAAATGTATTGGGCGTTACCATTGGTGATATCAGTGGGGCAATCTTTTCTGATTTTGGACAAGTCTGGTCAGATGGCAAGGATACGGGGGATATAATTATTACAGCTGGTTATGAATTGAAATATGCCTGGAAAATTGAAGATAATCCCTTATTTTTTATTTCGGTAGGTTATGCTCAAGAACTGGAAAGGTGGCAGGAAAAGATGGAGCCATTCTTTTATACCCGCTATTCTCTTATTAATCCATTTTAGTAAATAAAACATAATTGAAAGGTTTTATTCAAATTGGAGTAAATTAAACAGTTATTTTATGGAAGATTAATTAGCAAATTATGGAACTGAAATCCAAACTGATTTTAGGGTCAATTAATTACTTTCTAATCCTGATTATTACTTCTACAGGGATTGGGTTAGGCATGCATCAAGACACTCTCATAAATCCAACCGAAATTTCTTTAGAAGAATTACTGGAGACGGAAATTGTCCCCATAAATGTTATGGGCAGTCATATCCATTTTGCAGGAGAGTGGATGGTTGGATATAAAAAAATGAATATGGTGAAGGAAGGTTTCTTAAATGAAAATAATTCCATTAACAATGACACCATTTTTCGGAGTTATACGGTTGCACCAACCAAGATGTCAGTGGAAATGGATATGCTGGAAATTATGTATGGCTGGAATGACCGACTGACACTCATGGCAATGCTCTCCTATGAGAAAAAATCTATGAACCATTTGCGCGAGGATGAGTCCACTTATACTACTCGATCAAGTGGAATAGGAGACGTGCAACTCATGGGTCATTATTTATTTCATCAGCAATACCCCTATTGGCTGGCATTTATGTTATCAATGAGTCTTCCCACAGGGTCTATAGATCAAAAGGATAATATCATGGGAGAAATGAAAAAACTGCCTTATTCCATGCAGTTAGGATTGGGATCGGTATCCTTGATACCAGGTATGAATTATATATATCAGGCTGAAAAATTTGTTTTTGGATTCCATTCTATGGGCACTTTTCCCATTTCTGAAAATGCAAATGAATATAAACTTGGAAATCAATATCATTTAACCGGATGGGTTAACCGCTTTCTCTATGATTGGCTAAGTTTTACAGCTATAATGGATGGGCGAATATTCTCGCCAATAATCGGTAGTGATTTGGATTTAAATGTAAATATGGTACCTACGGCTGATACGGCTAATTCCGGAGGCAGAATAATTGCACTCAAATTGGGGATGAATACTTTTCAGAATAATGGGAAATTTAAAGGGAATCGACTAGAATTAGAATTTGGTTTCCCTCTTTATCAATCGGTTAACGGATTTCAATTGGGAATAAAAAATACATGGTCTATAGGTTGGCAAAGGACATTTTAAGACTATTACAGGAGAAATCAAATTTGTGCTTTAAGATGATAATCCAAATTTTTATTGGGATGAAAAGGAAATCAAAAGTACCAATTCTATTTATTATTATTCCCATACAATTCTACTCATTCCTTTTTGCAGATAAAATTTCTGATCGGGAATACCAGATTAAATCTGCCTATTTGTATAATTTCACTAAATTTATTGAATGGCCCGATAATGCATTTCAAGAAAATGATTCTAATTTTATAATTGGTGTTTATAATGATCCGGAATTTGTGAGTATTCTGCAAACTTTAAATGGAAAATTCACAAAAGGAAAAAAAATCCATGTTATTCAAATTGAAACCCTTCAGGAATTGCCTATTGTACATTTGCTATATTTTGCAACTTCCCATAAACAAGATTTGAATAAGATTTTGAAATCCTTTCAGGATCAAGCTGTTTTAACAGTGGGCGAGGATGATATTTTTTTAACTTCCGGCGGAATAATAAATTTGCAAAAACGGAAAAACAGAATGCAGTTTGCTATTAATAATGAAGCTGCTGTCCAATCAAATATTAAGATAAGCTCAAAATTATTGGGTTTAGCCACCAATTCAAAATCCTGGTGAAAAAAAATAAAACTTTGGTATGACCGCATTCCGCAATCGTCCAATAAAACAGAAATTAACAATACTGATAATGCTTATCAGTACTTCTGTTGTTCTTCTCACCTGCATTATTTTAGGGGTAACTGACCTTTTCAGTTACCGAAATTCACTCATCCATAAAATAGAGACTTTAGGGGAAGTCATTGGGAGAAATAATACGGCATCTATTATTTTTCAGGATAAAGGTACAGCATTTGAGTCTTTATCTGCATTAGAATCAGAGCCAAATGTGGTTTCAGCTAGTATATTAAACGAATCAGGAAATATATTTGTCCAATACCATGGACAAAGTACAGAAAAATTAATTGCTCCTGATTCCCATAATCTGGGGGTACAATTTCAAAATAATTATTTGCTGTCATTACGACCCATTTTTCTTGGAGAGGAAATAATAGGATATATTTTTATCCAAGCTGATTTAAAAGGGTTGTATGCCAGACTTTGGTGGTATGGGGGTGTTGTGCTTGGGGTACTATTAATTTCTTTTCTGGTAGCCTATTTTTTAACAGCTAATTTCCAGAAAGTTATTTCAGATCCAATTCTCAATTTAACCAATGTAGTAAAAGATATCAAGAGTAAGAAGGATACAAAAATTCGGGCAGAAATTACCAGTTTGGATGAAGTAGGACAACTCACAGTTTCTTTCAATGAAATGTTGGTGGAATTGAATTTAAGAAATAAGGCTTTAGAAACAAGTGAAAGGAATTTAGCGCTGTCCAATAAAATTATTGCAGGACTGAGCCATGTAGCAGCTAAAATTGTATCTGCCAAAAATCCTGAAGATGTTTTAAATATGTTGGGTGATGAATTAAAAAAACTTGGATTCTATTGCTTTATAGGAAATATTGATTTAAAAAATAAAACTATAATTGCCTGGTATTCATCTTTTGGAAATAAAATATTGAAAACTGCAGAAAAATTAGCTGGATTTAATTTAAATGGATACCAAATACCATATGAACGATTTAAATATTATAAAAAGTTATTTTATAGGCAGCAACCAGTATTTATATCTAATCTCACAGATGAGGTGAAATTAGCAATTCCCCAGCTTCCTTCTGGTTTAGTGGCGCAAATACTAAAAGTACTTGGTTTCAGAAATAACACCCCCTCTATTTCAGTGCCAATGGTTATTGATAAAACTACTACGGGTATACTTTCAGTTTGGGGTAAGGGGCTGAAAAAAGAGGATGTTTCAGCAATTACGGTTTTTGGAAATCAGGTAACCATAGCCATTCAAAATGCCCGACTATATAATAAAGCGAGAGCTGAATTGGTGGAGCGGTTAAAGATTGAAAACAAACTGAGAGAAGCTCATGATGAATTAGAAAGTAAAGTTCAAGATAGAACAGGGGAATTGCTTTTACTTCAAAAAGAAAAGGAAAGATTCATATCAAGAGTTTCTCATGATTTACGGACTCCCATTGCAGCAATTATGGGTTTTTCTCAACTGCTATCTGCTGAAAAATGGGGAATATTAAATGATGAACAAACACAAAAAATAGAAAAGATTGTTGGTCATTCAGTGAGGTTGGATAAAATTGTGGATGACTTATTAAGTGTATCAAAAATTGAAGCAGGGGTTATGGGAACTAAAAAAGAAGAGGTTATGATAAGTGATGTTATAAGAAAGGCAATCAATGAGATGTTGATAATAGCTAATTATAAATCACAGCAAATAGAATTCAATAATATTGCAGCGGATCAAATGGTTATTGGCGACTCTGATGCAATTTACCAGACAATGCTGAATTTGATAGATAATGCACTGAAATATAATTCTGACGGTGGAAAGGTATTTATCACAACCCAATTAGATGATAACTATTTAATAATTCAAATCAGTGATGAAGGGATTGGCCTTAACGAAGAAGAAATTAAATTAGTTTTTGAGGAATTTTACAGAGCAGCCATGACTGGGGAAGTCCGTATTCAGGGTACAGGATTGGGATTGTCCATTGTAAAAAGACTTGTTAATCAAATGAACGGAAAAGTTTGGGTAGAGAGTAAAGGCGCTGGACATGGGTGCACTTTTTCATTTACATTACCATTAAAATAAGGAGTTAATTATGGCAAATAAGCGAATATTACTAACAGATGATGAACCAGATTTAGTTGAAATTCTGGAAGCAGTAATTGAACGTCCCAATTGGGATATCATTACAACAAACGATGGTGAATCAACCATGGAAAAACTGCGGGAGGAGTCTTTTGACTTGGTTATTTTAGACCTCCTCATGCCCGAACCAGATGGGTTTGCAATATTGAAATGGATTCGCAAAACAAAAGAAACCAAGGATACACCTGTGGTTGTAATCTCTGCCTATTGTCATGATTCAACCATTAAAACGGTGAAGGACTTGGGTGCAAATGATTTTGTTAAGAAACCCATTGGAATTCATGAATTCAAACAAATAGTCAGCAAGTACATTTGATTAATAATAAAGTAAGGCGAATTACCATAAAACAGACTGTTTGTTAAGTGGTATCGCAACAAGCTGGAAAACATGATGTACAACAACTTTTCCAAGTTGTTGAGTAAATATCTGAGGAGAATGGTTTAAAGTAATAGATTGATTGTGATTGTTCTTGTATTTTTCTCCTTTTGATTAAATAAGAAGGGAACCAATTATTTTTTCAATTCTACATTTCCACTCTCGGAATCTATTCCCCAAATCATAGTAACTTTCCCCATGATTAATAGGCCGTTAAATCTTCTTTTATTCACGATATTTTTCAAATCCATTGCAGGGATGGTTCCTGAGCAATCTCCAAATACCTTTCTATTCTGTTTGAAGCCCGAAGTGCAGCCACTAAATATAGCTCTCAGCCGAAGTAAAATCACTGTAGGTATGGCAGAGTTAGATGAATTTTTCCAATCCAACAATGTAGTTAAAATAGAACCATGGATTAAACATGCTACCGAAATGGATAGAGATGGTGATATCTATCTAAATAGGATTTACCGCGTCTATTTAGATGGAAATGGACTTGGCAGAACCGAACAATCTATTTCGTCCATTCAGGATTTCCCATTTATTCTGTATGCAGAAGCAGAATATCTCCGAAAACCATATTATATGCCTAACGATCCTCGATATTCCAGTCAATGCAGCATCGGAGCGGTTAAAGCTGACCTTGCCTGGGATTACTGGGATATCCCCAATGAATTTCCTGGTGGAAAGAATATACTGTTGGCGTCCGTAGATACTGGGGTGGACTATACACACCCTGACCTCATTGAAAATATCTGGGTGAATCAGGGAGAATTAACAGGCAATGACATAATTAATGATTTATTTTCGATTATTGATTTGAATAATGATAACTTGATTTCAGCTCCAGAAATTTCAGAATTTATGTCCACCCAATCAGATTTAAATGGAGATGGCGAAATTAATCTAAGGGATGCACTTGCGGAAGGTTCACCATTTATAGATGGAATTGATAACGATGGAAACGGATACATAGATGACATAATAGGTTGGGATGCCTCTGGTGAATTTGGGTCTGAAGATAATGATCCATTCCCTAAAACAGGGGTTGCAAATGGTAGTGATTGGGCACATGGTACCCATGTGGCAGGAATATTGGCTGCTACCTCCGATAATGGAATTGGAATTGCATCCCCTGTCTTTAATGGTAGCATTTTATCGGTGAAATGTTCAAATGATGGACCAGAAACTGATGAACCGGGTATTCATAATGGCTATGATGGCATCACCTATGCAGCAAAGGCAGGGTATAATGCAGGGATGCGTACCATCATTAATAATAGCTGGGGAGGAGATGGTTATTCTTCATCCGAAAATTCCGTTATTAACAATGCCTTTAATACCTATGGTGCTGTTGTTGTGGGTGCTGCTGGAAATGGGGACGAAGAAGTTAATGATGAACAATACGCTGCCCATTACCCAGCCAGTTATGATAATTCTGTTTCGGTATGTGCTGTAGATTGTAATGGCGACTGGGGAGGCTGGGCTACTTATCATAATACCGTTGATTTAGCCGCACCAGGAGAAAATATATTAAGTACAATTATTGGAACCAGCTATCAATCCTGGGATGGTTCATCTATGGCAAGTCCCAATGCTGCCAGCGTCATGGGGCTTTTATGGTCATTTTATCCTGAATGGACTAATATTGACATAAAGGAACAAATTTTACTTTCTGCGGATTCTACTATTTATGATGATGATATGAATCTTGATTATATCGACTGCAATGGAAACGATGGGGAGTATTGCCTGGGTGCTGGCATGGTGGATGCCCATAAAGCTATTGGAAAGGGCTTTTTCCCCTATATTCAAACGGGGGGATATGAATTTACTGAAATTGTGGGAGATGGAGATGGTGTAATTAACCCCGGTGAAACAGGGTTTCTTACCATTTCATTAACCAATCAAATTGGGTGGGCAGATGCAGAAAATATTGAAGCCGAACTTTTAACTGATAATTCTGGCGTGATTATTCATGATGGAAGTGCAGTATATGGAAATATTGCTGCCGGAGAGTCATTAATTAATACCAGTGATAATTATAAAATTTCCATAGCATCTGATATTGTATTGGGTGAAATTAATTTTCAAATGGATGTGAACGGGAACAGTTCAGAATATAATTATAATCAAAAAATAGATTATACCAAAATGTCTGTGAGTTTTAATCAGTCGGGGTTCCCAATTTCCACAGCAGAAATCAGATCCAGTCCCTTAGTTATTGATTTGGAGGGGGATGGTGATAAAGAGATCATATTTGGTGATAATAATGGCTTCATTCACATTTTCAATTCCAATGGGATCGAGGTGGAGGACGATACCTTTCCCTATGATACGGGTAGTCAGATTTGGGGTTCTGCTGCTGCAGCTGATTTAGATGGTGATGGTCTTACTGAATTTATCATAACCTCAAAATCAAAGTATCTCTATATATTTGATAAAAATGGATTAAAAACAGAATATTTTGCAGGTCAATATTTAATGGGGACTCCAGCTATTGGGAATTTGGATGATGATTTAGAACTTGAGGTGGTTATTGGAGGCTATTCCGTTCCCGCAAGTGAACAGAAAATATTTGCTGTTAATGTTGATGGAAGTGATGTGACTGGATTCCCTCGCACTTTGGGCGAAAAAATGAAAGCAGGTGTTGCTCTCTCAGATTTTAACGGCAATGGGAAAGATGATATAGTGGTGGGGACAGACGATGACAATATCTATCTCATTTATGATGATGCTACAATAGCACTCGGTTTTCCCTATATCGTTGAAGATAAAATTCAAACAGCACCATCAATTGCTGAAATAGACGGTGAAAAAGTTATATTTTTCGGAAGTATTGATAACAGTTTTTATGCCATAAATAGTGATGGCAGTTTACGGTTTACAATTATAACGGGTGATAAAGTAGAAACTTCACCATCATTTTTAGAGTATAATTCTGAAACCTATATTTTCTTTGGTTCCAATGATGAAAAGATTTATGCAGTAGATGCTGAGGGTTTTGCCCTGCAGGGTTGGCCTATAGAAGTAAACGGTAACATTGTAGGTTCGGTTGTGTTTTCTGATCTGGATGGGGATGGTATGGCAGAGCTTGTTGTGGCTACAGATCAAGGAGAATTGGTTACATTTCATCTGGATGGTAGTAATTACACCTATTTTCCCCTATCCAATGAATTTCCCTTTTCAGGGTCGCCTATGATTACTGATTTAGATAATGATGGTGATCTGGAAATTTTAGCTGGCTCAGGGAAAAACCTAGTAGTAATTGATATTAAGGAATTGGGAATATGTGAGGGCTACTGGAGCGAATTTCGAGGAGGGATTAGCCGCCGTGGATCAAATATTTTAGGGGGATGTACAAATTTAGTCAATTGCAATTTTGATGAAAACGCGATATGGGATGATGGAAGTTGTGCTGCGGATTTATCTGAAGTTGGCGGCTCTGCTAATGGATTAGATTGTAACGGCGATTGTAATGGGGTTTCCATTCTTGATTGTGCAGGTGAATGTGGAGGTACAGCCATTTTAGATGTTTGTGGCAAATGCGGAGGTGATGGTCCTGCTGAAGGATTTGACTGTGAAAATAACCCTCTGGTACTGGAGGAATTATTGCTGCCCATAACCTACAGTATCTCTAATATTTATCCCAATCCGTTTAATCCCATCACAACCATTAAATATGGAATCCCAGATAATGGAAAGGTAGAAATATTTGTCTATGATATCTCCGGCAGACAGATAGCAATTCTTATGAATAATTTTCAGGTTTCTGGGTTTCACAGTATAAATTGGGATGCATCATCCTATCCTTCCGGTTTGTATTTTATTCGAATGGAATCAAACAATTTTAACGAAACCAGGAAAGTGCTACTTATTAAGTAAGGTGAAGGTAGTTTAGAAGCAATTATTTTAAGAAGATAAATGAAAATGAACATATCGATTAATTGATATTAGTCACAAAAAGTTAAGGGAGGTAAAAAGCTATTGCATTGAACCTGAATGAAAGGCTAACTTAAAGTACTATGATGAACAAGAAATCCATAGCGGTGCAGGAAAAAATCAACATTTGTTGTTGCTGTTGTATGAAGGAGCAAAAAGCACCGGAATAGGCTGTGGTAACAATTAATTTCAAAACCCCCTTTTGCCAGTGCAAAAGGGGGTTTTTTTTAAGGGAATAATATGAAAGAATGGAAAGAAATATTAAAAGATGAAATATCAACTGAACTCACTGAGCAGATTGATATTTTTGAAACGCAAATTGAATTGAAAAAACTGGAGAAAATTGATGATAAAATTTTTGCAGAAACTCGTTTGCGGAAAGGGGTATATGGTCAGCGTTATGACAATGGTCAGCGTAACGATGGTGAAAAGACCCGGGAATTGAATTATCCCAGCGGTGACAAACTGAAGGGTCCTGAAACAGTTTGGGATGCACCTGGAATGCTCAGAATCAAAATACCTTTTGGCGGTGTAAATCCCAAACAACTACGAATGCTGGCTGATCTTTCCGAAGAATATGCTGATGCTGTGGTTCATATTACCACCCGTCAGGATATCCAGTATCATTTTGTTCATATAGAAGACACTCCTACTATTATGCGGCGCTTGGCATCAGTAGGTATCACTACCCATGAGGCCTGTGGAAATGTGGTCCGAAATGTTACCGCATGCCCCTTATCAGGTGTTTGTCAGGATGAAACTTTTGATGTGTCTCCTTATGCAAAAGCTATGGCAGATTTTATGCTGAATCATCCAGACTGCCAGGATTTTGGTAGAAAATTCAAAATTGCATTTTCCGGCTGCAGTGAACATGCCTGTGGTATTGTAAATATGCATGATTTGGGTGGCATTGCCAAAACCAAAGAGGGTAAAAACGGATTTGAAATTTATGTGGGCGGCGGATTGGGCGCTGTCCCTCACCAGGCTAAAATAATGTATGAATTTCTACCTGAAGAAGAAATACTTCCTCTCATGCAGGCTATCGGTAGGGTTTTCGCCCGCCTTGGTGAAAAGAAAAATCGTGCCAAAGCCCGTGTAAAATTTTTAGTAGCCAGGTTGGGCATGGATGAATTCACCCGCTTGGTTGAAGAAGAACGTCAGATTCTTCCACACGATAAACGCTGGACCAGTTATATTGGTGAACTGTCTGCTTGGGGCGAAAATCCAATAAAAGAGCCAACCTCATTAAATGGAGAAGCAAAACCTGAAGGGTTTGAGCATTGGCAGGAAAAGAATGTTATTTCTCAGCGTCAAGAGGGCTATAGGGTAGTAGTAATTATGCTGCCTTTGGGTGACATTTCCTCTCATCAAACTCGAAAATTGGCTGATATTTCTGAAAAATATGTAGGTGATTACGTCCGGACAACCGTTGAGCAAAATTTTGTACTGCGTTGGGTAAGCGAATCTGATTTGCCAGCATTGTATGAGGAATTAAATACAATTGGTTTAGCGGAGCCCGGTGCTGGCACGATCGTAGATATTACGGCATGCCCCGGTACTGATACCTGCAAACTGGGTATTGCCTCTTCGCGTGGATTAGCAGATGAACTGAGGGAGATGCTTTCACCCAAACAATGGGAACTGGATGATGCGGTTCGTAACTTGCGTATAAAGATCAGCGGCTGCTTTAATTCCTGCGGTCAGCATCATATTGCCGACTTGGGTTTTTACGGTAACAGTCGCACATTTAAAGGGTATAAAGTTCCTCACTTTCAGGTAGTTCTTGGTGGCCAGTGGATAAATAATGCCGGCAACTTTGGACTTGCAATTGGAGCTGTTCCATCAAAAAATATCCCTCAAGTGGTTTTAAAATTGACAGATTATTATGTAGAAAACCGAAGAAGTAAGGATGAGTCCTTTCAGGAATATTTTGCCGGGCAAAAAAAATCAGTTTTAAAAGAGCAAATACTAGAATTTACAGAAGTGCCTCCCTATTTAGAAGATTCTTCATTTTACACAGATTGGGGAGATCCACGGGTATTCACTCTGGGTGACATGGGCGTGGGTGAATGCGCCGGTGAAGTGGTTTCCCTTACAGAAGTTGAATTGCAGTCTGCCGAGCGTATTTGCTTTGAAGCACAAGTTGAGCTTGAGGATGGAAAACTGAATGAAGCTGAAGAAAAAGCCTATAATGCCATGATTAGGGGAGCATCTGCTCTCTTGCGTAAGGAATTTCAGGATATTTCTAGTGACCCAGATGAAATTGTCGCTGATTTCAAACAGCATTTTTACGATACCAAATTATTCTGGGATCGTTTCGCTCATGGCAAATTTGGGAAATACCTCATCAATAGAAATGAAAATCCTCCCTCAAATTTAAATAATGACAGCGTACATCAGAAGATTGAAGAAAGTCAGCTTTTTATTGAAGCCGCACATGCTTGTTATGCAAAGATGATGGATATTGAGAAAAAAGAACTAAGCGGAAAGGCTAAATAATTATGGAATTACAAAAATTTGGTATAAAACTATTTTTTAAACCTAATAGCAGTTATCCATCTAAGGAATTCATACCGGTTTTTCATAATTGGATTCAAACCAATTCTGTACCTGAGCACATGCTTATTGATGTGATTGATTACTCCCATATTCCCGATGGTCCTGGTATTATGCTCATAGCACACGAAGGTCATTTCAGCCTTGATAAAGAAAATAATATGCCGGGGATATTATATTCACGGAAAGCAAAAATTGTTGGTGATTTTCAAAAACGATTTGAATCCGTATTTGGATCCTCATTGCAGGCAGCTAAACTTTTACAAAATAATGAAATAGTGAGTGGAGTTGATTTTCAATCAAATTCCTTCAGATTTATATCAAATGACCGTCTCTTGGCAGAAAATAATAAAGAGAATCAAGAATTATTCTCCAATACGATTGATGAAATGTTAATAGAAAAATATCCCAATGGGAAATGGGTAATTGATGATTACTCTCAAGAAGGAGAAAGGTTGGCTTTTACAGTCAAATTTCAAGATGATATAAATATCATGCTTAACTAAAAAGGAAGAGGAAAAATGAATAGCACAGCATCGCAGTATGTAAAAAATACAAATGTAGATCACTACAGTAAAAATCCAGAAGGATTTCTTAAATGGATCGTAGAAAAACTTCCCAATGATAAGGTAGTTATGGGAACTGGATTTGGACCTCCCGGAATCGTTTTACTAGATATGCTTTTTAAGGTGACGAAAAATATTTCGGTATTTTATATTGACACCAGTTTTCTTTTTGAGCAAACCTATGATCTTAAAACTAAACTGGAAGAAAGGTACGGATTTAAATTTCTTAATTTTTCAACTAAATTAACTCCTGAAGCTCAGGGAAAACAATATGGAGAAAAACTCTGGGAAAATGATCCTGATGCATGCTGTAATCTGCGTAAAGTTCTTCCAATGAAAGAAGCTCTTGCAGATTATGATTTTTGGATCACCGGAATTCGTAAAAAACAGACCAGTATTAGATCCAGTGCTGGATTGGTAGAAATGGAACCACGATTCAGCGTGATCAAAATGAATCCTCTATTAAATTGGACTCATGATGAAGTGTGGAATTATATTAAGAAGCATGATCTGCCCTATAATGAGTTACATGATCGGAATTATCCCAGTATTGGATGTATGCAATGCACAAGCCCTGTTTCTGCAGGGGATGACGAACGCAGTGGACGATGGAATGGAAAGAATAAAACGGAATGTGGATTGCATAAATCCACAACCATAAGTTTAGATGAAACTAAAACAAAGGCAAACTAAATGAACACTCTTTTACCTGTTTTTTTGAAATTGGAAAATGAACCAACTCTAGTAGTTGGTGGCGGCAAAATTGCCCATCAGAAAATAGAACAATTGCTAAAAAGTAAAGCAAGTATAACAGTGAAATCGCCAGAGATTTCTGAGAATATACGATCTCTTCCTGTCAAAATTACGGGAATGGCGTATCAAAAAAATGATGTAGAAGGCTACAAATTAGTTATTGCTGCAACTGATGATGAAAAAATAAATTGTCAAGTGTATGAGGATTGCCAGCAATTTGGAATCCCAGTGAATGTTGTTGATCAGCCGGAATTATGTACCTTTTATATGGGTTCTGTTTTTCAGGATGGCGACTTAAAAGTCGCCATTTCAACCAATGGAAAATGCCCGTCATTTGGTAAATATATCAGAGATCATATTTCTAATATATCCAGGGGAATGTGGGGTAAGGCATTAGAAAAAATAGCTTTACAGCGGGAAAAAATTATTAATTTTATTTCATCCTATTCACAGAAGCAGCAGATCATGGAGAAGTTGGTAAACAAAACCAATAAAGAATTTTTTAAAAAAGAAGTTAAGCAAGGTAAAGTATTTATAGTGGGTGCAGGCCCGGGAGACCCAGAACTTATTACGGTTAAAGGTTTGCAAGTCATCCAAAATGCGAACGTAATTTTGCATGATGCATTGGTACATCCTCATTTGGTGTTCGATATAAATCCTGGCGCAGACAAGATATTTGTAGGCAAGCGAGAGGGGAAACATTCCGTAAGTCAGGCAACCATACAATCTTTGCTGATTCAAGCCGCCAACCAGGGGAAACAAGTGGTTCGACTAAAAGGAGGTGACCCCTTTATCTTTGGCAGAGGCGCTGAAGAAGCTGAAGCATTGGCTGCAGCGGGAATACCTTTTGAAGTGATTGCTGGAGTAACCGCAGGAATTGGTGCCGCCGCTGGCTTTGGAATTCCATTAACATCTCGGAATGAAGCCCAGAGTACAACCCTACTTACAGGTCATCAATGTGAAAAAAATGGAAATCATAATTGGAAAGCATTGGTAGATTTGAACTCAACCCTGGTTTTTTATATGGGTGTGAAAAATATTACAGAAATTGTAACCGGACTTACTAATAATGGAAAATCTGGTTCAACTCCTTTGGCAATCGTTCAAAATGGAACGATGGTCACTCAGGAAATATTTATTTCAACTTTAGAAAATGTTGAAAAAGAATTAGAGGGGATAACTTTGAAAACTCCCGCAATTATTATAATAGGAGATGTTGTAAATCACCATAAGCGGTTGCAGAAATATGTGAATTCTATTCCAGCTGATTATGTTGATCCTGTTGGTGATTTTGGGTTTGATATTTGGAAAAACGAGGTAGTGGTAGCTTAGGTCTTTAATTCTGTCATGCTGAGGCTTGCCGAAGCATCTCAATCGTAATATGGAAAAAGTAAACATTGAGATTCTTCACTTTCGCTTGGAAGGACATTGGGGTTATTACTCCTTCATGGATAAAATCCAATCTCTGATCAATGCCACCCCTTCTTTGTGAACCATTTTCCTTCCAGATTCAGGCATGAGAATTCCAGGATCAGATGACTCCATCCGGTAAATAAAAATAGACTCATTTGGTTTGCCGGGAACAATATTGAAATCCAAATTACCCGAACCCCTCCCGGCAGCAATGGGTGGTTTGAATACACCCAGTTTCTTAACATCCTCTTCATGATATTCCAGAAATAAACCTGAGGTGCTAGCAGGACCTTTTGAATTATGGCAATGGGCACAATTCACATCCAGATATGCTCGGGCGCGGTCATTGAGAGAATAGTGTTCATCGTCCCATTCGGCTGTGGCTGGGATTGATTTAATAGGTGGCATTTTCTCAACCATATCCAATTCCAACATTTCTTTAAGTTGGTTTTTGTGATAGCCATTGTAAAAATTATCACAATTTAGTAATCTTGGCTTTGGACCGATAGGCTGAAAAGTTTTATTAACGAAATGACAGCCCTTACACATATTAAAATTAGGAACTAAGTAATTTACATTCTGCGCTTTACCCTGTGTGTCTATCCATGAAATATTTTGCCGGTCTCCAGCAATTTCCAAACTGGCATCCGTTTGTTCTTGATTCCATACATAGGGGTACCCTGCCCATCCCTCAGAGGTGTGGACTAATAAACGGGTTTCAATGATCTGCCAGTCCTTTTCCGGGGCTCTGAAATCAGTAGGATAGTAGAATGTTTTAATAAATATGGTGCCAATGGGAAAATCAAATTCTTCTGAGCTGATGTAGCTGATTTTCTCCCCATCTGGCAGGACAATAAATCTGGACTTATAGGCATAATCAGTAAATAGCGCTGTAGAAATTCGGTAAGGAAAAATGTTATCCACCGGGATTTGTTCTGCCATAGGTTCCCTGAAAAAGCCGTAGTCCGACAGCTTGGGTTTAGCGTGCTCCAGAGGATTTGCATTAATAATTGAGAGTAGTACAAATAACCCTACAAAAAGACTATTAGCAAATATTGGTATGGGCATACTTACTGACTGATTAAGGCTTCTTTTAAGGGAGGAAGTTCACAGTTAAAAAGTGATAAATCCTGAGCAAAGCGGGTGAAAAAAGGTGTATACCATTTTTCAAAATTCTTATCGATTTCAAGGTTCAGGAAATCAGCATTGGCGTTATTCTGTATGCACAGGTTCCGATCTGGGAATATTTCTCCATTTGAGTTTATAAATTGTGGGTCGTACATGCCATCATAAATTATATCGGGCACATCCCGTCCGAATTTTAGGAATAATAAAGTGCCTATTTCATGTTTTAAAGTAGGCATTTGTTTTATGCGCTCAAAATAATTGTCATGAATATGAATGGCAGAGGTATAGGGATTATACAAAGAATCGGTTATGGGCAATTCAGTCATAAAATAACTGACAATTCCTGTGCCAGTAGATTTATTATTGATAATACGATTATTATATATCTCTACATCGCTGGTAGCTAAAACCAAAATTCCGGTTCCGGCTGGTACCGTACCCACTATATTCCCTGGAGGAGCAAAATTATTCAAGTTATTTTCTTCCACCAGATTATCAAATATTCGCACATTCTGGCCTTTTTTCACGATCAAGTCAGGGAGGTCGAAAATTAGAATTCCGCCTGTATTATGGTGAGCATTATTTCCAAAAACATCGGCATTACTGCTGTTTTCAATTTCTATTCCGGCAACATTATGGTAGGCTTCGCTGTTTTTCACCACAATATTTGCAGATTGCCCCACATAGATTCCGGCATCCGATGCGCCAACCGAAACACAATTATCTATTACAACATTTCTGCATTGTACCGGATACAGTCCATAGGCACCATTTTCCGGATTTGGACCATTTGTCCACTCGGCTTTTACATTAACCATAGCAATGCCGTCAGTGTCCTGTACCTTGATGCCATCACCTTTTGTATCCTGGATGGTAAAATTCTCCAACCGGATGTTTTTGCAATTAATAATCCGTAGCCCCTCAGCGCCGTCTTCCTGGTTTTTGAAAGACAGGATGGATTCATCTATGCCCTTCCCGCTGATAACAATATTTTCTTTTCCATCCAGTGATAATGTACCCAGTAATTGTTGTTTTCCCTCAGGGATTCTCAGGGTATCTCCCGGTTCAGCTAAAATTAGTTGAGTCTGAAACTCCTTTTCGAACCCTGCAAATATGAGGGAATGAAAAAGGATTAGTAGAAAAAAACTTACACTTACTCTTAAATGAATTTTCATTTTAATAATTAATGTATTGAATTATAACTAATCATATAAATCTTGTAAATATGGAATTCCCCAAATTCAATAAATGTTGACTATTTATTGAATAATATAACAGAATAATCAATATAATTCAATTTCCCATAAAGGGGTAATTACGGCAAATTGTTAATCTGTAAAAAAGGATTGGTTTATTACGAAAGGTTACTCACTTACTACTGAATTTAATACATCTTCCTGGTTTATCTGGGTAAGCCAATGTTTATATTGATTGTCTTTACCATGAATAATGTTTAAATATTTTTCTTTTAATTGGAGTGTAATTATCCCAGGTGTGCCATCACCAAAAGGCGCATCATCAACTGAAGAGATGGGAGTGATCTCAGAAGCTGTACCTGTAAAAAAGGCTTCATCGGCATTTAACAGCATATCCTTTGAAATATCTGTAATTTGGACTTCCAAATTCATATCTTTACATAGTTGTATGATGGTTTCTCGGGTGATACCCATGAGTATAGAGGCATTTTCCCCATTTGTAATTACTTTATTATCCTTTACAATGAAAATGTTCTGTCCGGATCCTTCTGCAATAAATCCTTCTTGATTTAGTAATAATGCTTCGTCATACCCTCTTTCTCGGGCATCTTTCACTGCTAACATGGAATTTAAATATTGACCGGAGGCTTTTGCGGAAGAGGGGAAAGCTTCTAAGGAAAGTCTTTTCCACGGTGAGACAGTAATATCTACACCATTTTCAATACCATCTTCTCCTAAATAAGCTCCCCAGAAAAAACTTGCAACCGCAACCTCGACCGGGCAATTTTTTGGATGGACCCCTAAAGTATCATATCCATAAAAAGCAATGGGTCGGATATAGCAATTTTCAAATCCATTTAAATCAACTATTTCAACACAAGCTTTGGTAAGTTCATTTGGAGTAAAGGGTATAATGATTCCATATTTCTCACCAGAAATAAAAAGGCGTTCTATATGATCTTCCAGTCTGAAAATTGCAGGTCCGTTTTCAGTGCTATAACATTTAATGCCTTCAAATACACCACTTCCATAGTGAAGTACATGGGACATAACATGAATATTTGCCTCATCCCAGGGAATGATTTCGCCATTAAACCATATTAATTTAGATTGATCTGCCATTATTGTTTCCCAGAATTAAGATTGATATTTAAATGATTGCTGAACGATAAATATACAATAATTCGAACATGAATATTCTGGAAAAGATTAATAATATTAACGACAATAATTATTAATTAATTTCGTTCTTCAATTTATCAATATAAAGCTGGTATTTTTTAACCGCCTAATTCAAGGAAAATCATGAAACGTAAACAATTTACTCAATCTTCAGCATCTGTAGAAATACCAGGTTTTACTAAAAGAAAATGGAAAACATTTCAGCCCATCTTTGCATTAACGGACGAAATATAATATGATTTTATCATCATTAGACTGGACAATTGTGGGAGCTTACTTTCTCCTTTCTTTGGCAGTGGGAATCTGGGCTTCAAAACAAGCTGGTAAGGATACCCGATCATTTTTCCTGGCAGGACGGAATATGCCCTGGTGGCTGTTAGGAGTGAGCATGGTGGCTACTACCTTTTCTACTGATACCCCAAATTTGGTAACTGATCTTGTGCGGCAGAATGGTGTCAGCGGAAACTGGGCATGGTGGGCATTTTTAGTAACAGGTATGTTAACGGTTTTCGTTTATGCAAAACTGTGGCACCGCTCAGGTGTTCTCACCGATATTGAGTTCTATGAACTGCGCTACAGCGGCAAGGCAGCGGCTTTTCTCCGTGGTTTTCGAGCGCTGTACTTGGGACTGGTTTTTAATGTTCTGGTAATGGGGGCAGTAAGCCTGGCAGCTATAAAATTTGGTGAAATTGTCCTGGGTTTACCGGGTTGGGTAACATTAACTATTGCCTGTTCTATCACTCTGGCTTATTCTACTCTGGGTGGTTTGAAAGCAGTTATCATTACGGACTTTGTCCAATTTACACTGGCAATGATTGGTTCCGTTTGGGGAATGATGTATATATTGGGATTACCCCAAATTGGCGGACTTTCAAATTTACTTATACACAGTAATGTGGTTGACAAACTGACATTGTTTCCGGATATGTCTGATCCCAATATCTGGGTACCGGTGTTGCTAGTGCCTCTGGCAGTGCAATGGTGGGCCAGTTATTATCCCGGATCCGAACCCGGAGGTGGCGGTTATATTGCTCAGCGTATGTTTTCAGCTAAAGATGAATCCCATGCAGTTGGTGCAACTTTTTTATTCAATGCCGCTCATTATGCCATGCGACCATGGCCCTGGATACTCATTGCCCTTGCATCATTGGTAGTCTATCCAGAACTTAAAGATCTGCAATCGGCATTCCCTAATCTTCCAGCAGATAAACTAGGGCATGATGTGGCTTATCCTGCCATGCTCACTCTCTTGCCGTCGGGTTTATTGGGATTGGTTGCAGCCTCACTCATTGCAGCCTTTATGAGTACCATGTCTACTCAGGTGAACCTGGGCGCAAGTTATCTCGTGAACGATTTCTATCACCGTTTTATCAAACCGGATGCATCAGAAAAACATTTGGTGTCAATTGGAAGAATGTTTACGGTAATTTCCATTTTTTTAGGTGGTGGATTGGGACTCATGCTCACCAGTGCAGGTCAGGCGTTTAATCTATTACTCATGATTGGCGCAGGTACGGGACTCATATACATTCTGCGTTGGTTCTGGTGGCGCATTAATGCTTATACCGAAATTGTAGCCATGCTTTCCTCATTGATAATCGCCGGATACATGAATTTTGGGAATGTTGATTTAGAGGGCTGGCAAAAAATTGTAATTGGAGCGATTCTCACCACCATTACCTGGATTGTTGCCACATTTATAACACCGCCAGATGATGAAGAAACCCTGCAGGAATTTGTGAAAAAGGTAAATCCCGGTGGTCCAGGCTGGAAAAATTACCAGGTTGGGGAAGCATCCGAACCCTGGCCCGTACCTCAGGGAATTCTCAATATGCTTTTTGGATGTGGAGCTGTGTATGGCTTCCTATTAGGAATAGGTCAGGTTATTTATGGAAATAATCCTTCCGGATTGGCTCTATTGGCATTGGGTGTTTTTTGTAGTTATCAATTGAAAAGGAGAATGAGTTAAATGGAATTGCAAGAAAAACTTAAACGGATAAATTCGGGTATTCAAAATACGATGACTTCCACCATTGGTATTGAAATTACTGATATAGGGGATGATTTTATCTGCGGAAAAATGCCAGTGGATGAACGAACCGTCCAGCCCTTTGGATTACTTCATGGAGGAGCTTCCGCAGCCTTGGCAGAGACATTGGGCAGTATAGGGGGTGGCATAAAGGTTTATCAAAATAATGAAACAGTGGTGGGAATAGAAATTAATGCCAACCATTTAAAATCTGCAAGAAATGGCTGGGTTTATGGCAAAGCCACGCCAATTCGGATTGGTAAAAAAATCCAAGTCTGGAATATTGAAATCAGAAATGACTCAGATGGCCTAATCTGTGTAAGCCGCTTGACATTGGCAGTTATAAAGAAGGCTTAATATTCTAGATACAGAGTGATTAAATAGGTATTGTAGCATTCTCAAGCCACTCCAATACATCACCTTCAACATGGGGGCTTACTTTTTCTAATACTTCATTATGGTAATCATTCAGCCAGTCTTTTTCTTTTTGCGTCATGATGGAATGGTCTAATAATCGGGTATCAATAGGTACGAAAGTAAGATTCTCAAAGCCCAGCAGTTTTTTTCCATTTACTTCTCCAACTTTCTTAACAAAGATGAGATTTTCAATGCGGATACCAAACTGTCCCTCTTCATAATATCCAGGTTCATTGGAGACTACCATACCTTCTTTCAGGGGGACTTTATTTGAGCCCTTGCCAATACGGTGGGGTCCTTCATGCACATTCAAATAGGATCCCACACCATGTCCAGTACCGTGGTCAAAGTCCAGCCCCTCATGCCAGAGGAATTGCCGAGCCAATGTATCCAAATGCTGGCCGCCGATGCCTTCGGGGAATTGAGCTGAACCCAGGGCAATATGACCTTTCAGAACCAAGGTGAATGCCTTTTTAGTGAAATCGCTGGGTGACCCAATTGCCACCGTTCGGGTAATGTCCGTGGTGCCGTCTAAATACTGACCGCCGCTGTCCACCAAATAAACTGAGTCTATTTCAAGTTTACCGGGGGTATCATAATTTTTATGGCTGTAATGGCACATGGCGGCATTACTCCCGGCTGCTGAAATGGTACCAAAACTGATGCCCCGAAAATCAGCCTGTTCTGCCCTAAGTGAATCCAACTTATCAGCTAAAATACCTTCGTCATGTAATTTGCCATTTTCTACTTCATTATCCAGCCATGCAAGGAAATTGCATTCGGCCACTGCATCCCGGATATGACAATTTTTCATTCCTTCAATTTCCACAGAATTCTTACAGGCTTTTGGGAGAGTACAGGGGTCATCTTTTTCCAAAATTTCCAGTTTGGCTTTGGAGAGAATATTTTTTGCCCATATATTGCTGTTTGCGGCATCAAATTGTACTTTACTACCGGATAATTCACCTAACCTAGTCTGTATTTTGTCTGGGGAGAAAGCCTGCACATTTTCGCCGACATGCTGTTGAAATCCATCAGGAATTTTATACTCAGGAATAAAGAGGTCAAAAGTACTGTCTGCATAAAGAATTCCATGTGATAAGAGCACCGGATTGCAGGGCACATCCGTACCGCGAATATTCAAGAGCCAGGCAATGGAATCCAATTGGGTGATAAATACGGCTTTACAGCCATTTTTACCAATTACTTTTCCCAATTCCAATCGCTTATCTAAGCTGGATTTCCCTGTATATTTCTGATCCAACAAAATAGCTTTATCCTCTACAGATTTTGGACGATTATCCCAATACAGATCAATGGGGTTTTCGGTAACTGCTTCCAATTTGATAGTCTCTTTTAATTTCTTTTCAGTGATTATTTTCCAGTTTGCCCTATGCATACGGGGGTCATAGCCAATTTTTGCACCGGAATTATGATTATCTGTGAGCCATTTTATCCAGGGATTATTGGAGATATGGAGTATCCTATAGAGGCTACTATCCACCTGTTGTTTTACCTGAACGGTATAGCGGCCATCCACAAAAATAGCAGCTTTTTCATGGGAGACGATCGCCGTACCAGCTGAACCAGTAAATCCTGTTGCCCAGGCCAGCCGTTCATTTTCTGGTGGAATATACTCGGATAAATACTCATCGGCATGGGGGATGATAAAAATATCCAGATCATTTTCTACTAACCACCTTCTAATGCTGTTGAGGTTCTGTTTTATGGTACTCATAGGACTCCTTTAATTGGGTAATAGGTCGTTTAATTCTGCCATAGGAACATTCACCTTTTCATAGCCTATTATTTTCTCCAATGGATCAAATAGGTTTACTCCTGAAGATATTTCTATATCCTTGCCGTTAAATTGGCAGGGATGGGTATACCCACAAGCATAGGTGAGTTGAAGAATTTCTTTCCGAAGACCTTTTAAATATTGAGCTGCACGTTTGGCTTTAGTGGCAACATCAACTCCACGCATTAGCCAGGCATTATGGGTGGCAATACCTGATGGACAATGACCCGTATGGCATTTCTGTGCCTGAATGCAGCCAATAGACAGCATAGATTCACGGGCAATATTAATGAGATCACATCCCATTGCAAAAGCCACTACAGCTCTGTCTGGAAAACCTAATTTAGCACTGCCAATCCAGGTAATATCATTTATGAGTTCCTGATTTTTAAAAATTGTATAGACCCTCTTAAAGCCAATTTTAAATGGAAGGGAAACATGGTCTGCAAATGCCAGGGGAGCGGCACCTGTACCGCCTTCACCTCCATCGATGGTTATGAAATCCGGTCCTTTATTTTTTGCCTTCATCTGTATAGCTAATTCTTCCCAGAATTGAGATTCACCCACAGCGCTTTTGATTCCCACTGGCAATCCCGAAATGTCAGCAAGTGATTCAATAAATTCAATCAATTCAGATACATTGGTAAATTCGCTATGGCTATTTGGCGATATACAATCCCGGTCTCTGGGGATGCCCCTGATTTTGGAGATTTCCTCTGTGATTTTATCCTTGGGCAGGATGCCGCCTTTACCGGGCTTAGCTCCCTGTGAGAGTTTAATCTCAATCATTTTTACAGTGGGATTATTCTCAATAGCCTGTTTGAATACCTTCATTGAAAATTTTCCCTCTGCATCACGAGCCCCAAAATATCCGGTACCAATTTGCCAGACTAGGTCACCACCTTGTGTATGGTAGGGGCTGATTCCTCCCTCGCCGGTATTATGGTAGCAATTAGCTTCCTTAGCACCTAAATTAAGGGCGGAAATTGCATTTTTCCCCAATGACCCAAATGACATAGCTGAAATGTTCACAATGGATTGGGGTCGATACGGATTTTTACGATTATGTGCTTTCCCAATGAGCTTGGCACAGGGCATAGATGAAGTGAGCAGATTGCCATGGGCATCATATTTATCTCTAGTGGGGAAGGCAGAATGTTTCAGAACTGGATAGCCCGTTTCGTACATAAGTTCTGATGAACCGAACCCAAAATTATTATTCTGCTTCTTGGATGTAGCATAGACCCAGGATCTTTCTGAACGGGTAAAAGGCATTTCTTCTTTATCATTGGCAACCCAATATTGTCTCAATTCGGGACCAATTTTCTCCAGCAAATAACGCAGATGTCCTACTACCGGGAAGATTCTTAAAATGGCATGTTTCCTCTGAATAATATCATGGAGGAAAATAATGAGCAGTAGCCCACCACTGCCTAATAATATATAATTGATTTCCAATAGATTAGTATGTAAGAAATGTTAATTTGAAAACCCGAAAATTTATTCCTATTCAGAGAAGGCATTCAAATAATAAAAAAGGATTATAGATAATATATTAAAATTCTCAAAATTATATTCTCGTTAATAAAATTTTAATCAATTAAAATTATATTAATTGTTTGTCCTATTTTTGATTTTTATTAAGTAAATATATAATAGAGGGTGTTTTATTTGGTATTCAAACTTAGCCTGGCTGTCCCTTGCTACCTCGTGGTTGGTCCTATCCTACAGGTGATATTGGAGCGTAGTTTAAATAATTGCTCCCCTCCTGTATTTTAGGAGGAATATATTATTATTAATGGTAATAATATTGTGTCCGTTTTGATTTGCCTATTTAAATTAATACTCTTGGATAAAAGCAACTTTTCAATAGATTTGGGATAAAATGAAAAATCAAAAACTAGTCTATATTGGTATGTCGGCTGATTTAATTCATCAGGGGCATTTAAATATAATTCGTGAAGGGTTAAAATTGGGTGAGGTTTATATTGGTCTCTTGACCGATGAAGCCATTGCCGGATATAAACGACTACCACTAATAGCCTTTAATGAACGCAAACTAATTGTGGAAAATTTAAAAGGAGTGGAGAAAGTAGTCCCTCAAAATACCTTGGATTATGTCCCCAATTTAAAGAAGTTAAAACCGGATTTTGTAGTACACGGTGATGATTGGAAAACTGGTGTTCAGAAGGAAGTGCGTCAGCGGGTTATTGACACTTTGGCTGAATGGGGCGGAAAGCTGGTAGAACCCAAATATACTGAGGGCATTTCATCCACCGATTTAATTAGTGCTGTGAAGGCTCAGGGGATTACTCCTGGGAAGCGGATGAAAACACTGAGACGGTTAATTGGAGCGAAACCAATCGTAAGGATTTTGGAAGCTCATAATGGCTTAACAGGGCTCATTGCTGAAAAAACTCAGATTATAAAAGATGGTAGAACCATTGAGTTTGATGGTATTTGGGAAAGCAGCCTCACTGATTCAACAGCTAAAGGAAAACCGGATACAGAGCTGGTTGACTTTTCATCCCGTTTTTCTACAATTGAAGAAATATTGGAAGTTACCACTAAGCCCATGATTGTAGATGGTGATACTGGTGGCCGGATTGATCATTTTAAATTTCGTGTAAAAACTCTTGAGAGATTAGGTGTTTCAGCTATTATTATTGAGGATAAAATCGGTGACAAGCGGAATTCGCTTTTTGGAACCACTGTCCCACAGGAGCAGGATTCAATTGAGCATTTTTCACAAAAAATTCATGAAGGGAAAAAATCTCAAGTAACTGAAGAATTTATGATTATTGCCCGGGTAGAAAGTTTAATCTTGCAAAAAGGCATGGATGATGCCTTGCTCAGGAGCAAAGCATATATAAAAGCTGGTGCAGATGGGATTATGATTCACAGCAAGAATAAAGATGGTAAAGAGATTATTGAATTTTGTACTCATTTTAAAAAGTTTGAAAACAGAGTGCCCCTTATAGTTGTGCCTTCAACCTATGCACATATGACGGAGAATGAATTAAAGGACTTAGGTGTAAATGTAGTAATATATGCAAATCATTTACTGCGTTCTGCCTACCCCGCTATGGTAGATACAGCGAAATCATTATTGACAAATAGTCGCGGAATGGAAGCATCAAACGAATATTGCATGTCTATTAAAGAAATTATTACCCTCATTCCTTAGAATTATTATTAATGGCTATAAACCCAGAAGAATTTTATATTGAAATAGCTTCACATGGTGTTGAGTTATTCACTGGTGTCCCTGATTCTTTGCTGAAAGAATTTTGTCTCTGTGTTGATGATAAAATGTCAAAAGAGCAGCATATTATTGCTGCCAATGAAGGAAATGCCATTGCCTTGGCGTGTGGACATTATTTAGCAAAACAGTCAATTCCACTGGTTTACATGCAAAATTCCGGATTGGGAAATGCTGTAAATCCCCTGCTTTCACTGTGCGACCCTGATGTTTATTCCATCCCCATATTGCTTATGATTGGCTGGCGTGGTGAACCGGGAGTTAAAGACGAACCGCAGCATGTAAAACAGGGAAAAATCCAAATTGAACTATTGAACACGATGGATATACCCTATGAAATAATTTCCAAAGACAACCATGATTTTAAATCAAAAATATCCAATTGTATTGATGCTGCTAAAAAAGAAAATAGGCCAACTGCACTATTGATTAAAAAGGGCACATTTAACAAATATGGTAAAGTTGTTTCATCGGCAGAAGATCAAGGTATGAAACGGGAAGAAGCGTTAGAAATCATATTGAACAATCTTGATAATGACACAATTGTGGTTTCTACAACGGGAAAAACATCCAGGGAAATATTTGAAATTAGAGAAAACAATAATCAGTCGCATGAAATGGACTTTCTAACAGTTGGATCTATGGGACATTGTTCCTCCATCGCTTTGGGTATTGCATTAGCAAAACCGCATCGACAGGTTGTCTGTATTGATGGAGATGGAGCTATGCTGATGCATTTGGGAAGCCTTACAACAATAGCGGAACAGAAACCACAGAATTATCGACATATATTATTGAATAATGAAGTCCACGAATCTGTAGGTGGGCAATCTACCGCTGCAAAAAATATCGATTTATCCGGGATTGTAAATTCATTGGGAACTAGTAAAATGTTCTTTGCTGACTCACCTAATGAGCTCAAACAAAAAATTGGAGAATTTATATCTTGTACTGAACCATCATTTATTGAGGTGAAAATTCGACCAGGTTCTCGGGGGGATTTGGGCAGACCTACAATAAAACCCGTTGAAAATAAAGTAAGTTTTATGAAATTTCTTGAGAATTAATATTCCCAAAATTAAATGTCAAAGCATTTTAATCCTGCAAATAATAATCCCAAAACAATACTCTCATTTTTGTTAAATAATCAAAAATCCATATTTATTAAACATGCCATCTATATTGCAGTAACAGCAAACACTTGTTTATGGTGTTTAAATATTTTATAAGGGGTGAAATGATATGATTGATATAAAATCAATAATGCAAGAAAATAATAACGTATTGGTTAAAATGCTGGATCAGTGTGTCGCAGATATTAAAAAAGCTTCTGACATATCAATTTCAGCTATAAAAAATGGTAATAAAATTATTTGGTGTGGAAATGGTGGGTCTGCAGCTGATGCACAACATATGGCTGCAGAATTAATGGGAGGGTTGATTTCTCATGATAGGGAGGCAATACCTTCGTTAGCATTAACTACTAATACATCTTTTATCACTGCATGGTCAAATGATACAGATTACTCATATATATTTTCCCGGCAAATTGAAGGGTTAGGCAATTCGGGTGATGTTCTTATTGCAATTTCTACAAGTGGTAATTCTACCAATATAATTAATGCAATTAAAAGTGCTATAGAAAAAAGGATGAAGGTTATTGTGTTAACTGGAAAAACAGCTGGTAAAATGAAAAATCTTGGCGATGTAAGGATTTGCATCCCTAGTTCCAACACACAACGAATACAAGAAGGTCATCTACTTGTAGAGCATATATTATGTGAATTAGCAGAAGCATCTGTCTTAACAATAATTAATCAAGCCTAAGTCATTACCATTTATTAACTCTGGAAAAAATAAAATATGTTTTATGAATATTTTTAAGAATTGATGCTATCAAATTTTTATGTCCAAGTATTTTAATCCCGTAAAAGTTATTTATACCCAAAATTGGCGGAGTGAATTAATAAACTGCCAAAATAATTTAGGGATTACCAATCCTATCCTAGTTACCTCACCGGGAAATCGAAGAAGGCTCAAGCTTGACTCGAAATTTAATTCAGGTTCAATTTTTAGTGAAATAGGAGAAAATCCAAATTTTGATGATTGTGAAAATGCTATAAAATTTTGTGGTGAAAAGGATTTTGATGGTGTAATCGCTCTGGGTGGTGGTTCGGTAATGGATTTAGCAAAAGTAGTGATGGCTTTTCTTTCTACTGGAGAGACTGATATTGTTGATTTGCTTAATTATAAGGGGAAATACGAAAGATTAATTCCATCAATATTTTTACCAACCACTCATGGTACGGGAAGTGAAGTTACCATGTGGGGTACTGTCTGGGATATGAAGGAGAAAAAGAAGTATTCTATTTCTCATATTGAACTGTACCCAAACTTTGCCATTTTAGATGGGAATTTGACGCTATCGCTTCCAATGGATATTTCAGTTATGACCATATTGGACGCTTTGAGCCATAGTTTTGAATCCATTTGGAATAAGAATGCAAATGAAAAATCAACAAAGTATGCTATTGAGGCAATTACTATTATTTTGTGTAATGTGGATTCTCTCAAACAAAACCCGGCTGATATAAAAGTTAGGAATAACTTATTAGAAGCATCTGCCAAAGCTGGACTTGCATTTTCAAACACAAAAACAGCAGCGGCACATTCAATAAGTTATCCATTAACCATTCGGTTTGGTATTCCTCATGGAGTGGCTTCATCACTCAGCCTAGTCCCCTTGTTAGAAATAAATGGAAAGCGAATTCAAAAATCATTAGATAAAATATGTCAAACATTAAAATTAACTTATGATGAACTCATTCAAAAAATAAAAGCAATTCCCCTAGGTGTTATTCCTTATACCCTATCTGAATGGGGAGTAGCAAAATCAGACTTACCTCAATTGATTGAGGAATCATTTACCAAGGGTCGAATGGATAATAATATTGTTGATTTAACGAAAGATGATGTGCTTGAAATATTGAATTCCATCAAGTGAGAATTAATAAATTTAATTTTTAATGTTCAATATTTTGTAGGAAACTTTTAATAAACTTCCTCGTAAATTAGCAGTCAATATAAAAAGAACTTAATTTATTATGGCAATTAAATCAGAAATATATGAGCAAATATTAAAAGATTGCTTTTGGGAATATAAATTTGATGAAGAAAAACTTCGAAATTTATCCAAAAGTTCTGATTTTGCTGAAAAAAAATTCCTATTTGGAAAAATTTTAGTAAATAGTACAGAATTTCTAAGTGCATTAGGAATTTTTCAAGTTGATGATTTAAAAACACTCATTGAAGAATTTAAAGTCCCAGAGTTTAACCATGATTTTATTTTTAGAAGAAAAAATATGGCTGAAGTTTATTTCTTAGATAAACCATTATTGATTGAAGAGTTGAAATGGGTGATATAGATTATAATAAATTGTATAAGCTACAGGATGAAGTTTTAGCTATAGTTTTTGAAACTGAAAAAATATAGCTGTGCCACAGCTTGGAGCTGTATCACAGGTTCGGGTACTTTTTCACGTAATTCCCATATTTGTCCAAAACAATTATTTGCTTATAGATATTTACCCCCTCATTTTTCGGGAGCAGGGGGGAAGCCCAGTATTTTTCAAGAGTCAATCCCCGCCATAAATGACGGTGTAAGTGTTTTATTATAATATACTATGAAAATCATATTAATTGAGGCTAATGAAGTAAGTATTTAGCGGTTTGTTTTCAGGAAAGTGGAAAAATATGTCTCAATTTCCCAAGGGCAGCTAAATAATTACGCCCATTTCAAATCGTTTTGGACAGCACTGTTTAGAGGTAGAATGAACTGGATAAATTCTATCTTAAATCCTAAATCTCCCCCAATTCCTTCCAATTCATAATAATAATCGAAATTATATAAAAATATTTCTCGAGGAGATAATAAATAATTTGAAATTATTTTAAAAATTTTGTCCTATTTTTTGACTTTTACTCGTATATATATAATAGAGGGTCTTTTTTTTTAGTCCTAATAAAGAGTGTCCCGGAATATTGGTTGGCGTTTGTTTCTTAGGACTTTTTATTATTGTTCAATTTAATAAACGCCAATCATATTCGAATAAAATTGTAAACAGTTTTGTATAGCCAGTAGGTGGTCCTATCCTACGGGTATTATTGGGGAGCAATTATTTTAATTGCTCCCCATTTAATTTTTATTTGAAACTAAATTAGTTTTTCCCAGTAAATTGTTCCTCTATATCAAGACCTGCATACCCAACAAATGATCAAGGTTTTTGATTGTAAAATAGATAACCATATTTTAAAGGAAATTTGTGATACCCATTTTAAGACTATGGTTAAATTTGTTGTGGATATAAACCTGATAAAAATGGTAGATTTAGATAACAGTCAGGTAGTCGCAAAAGGATAGTGAAAAATAATAATTTAACCAACAGAAAATTGATGCAAATGGCTATTGATGAAATGAATAAAAGTATCAATGAACCACGCCAAGATGGAAAAGCATCCCCTAAAGTTGGTGCTGTAATTTTATTTCCTGATGGCAGAATTGAAAAAGCATACCGTGGGCAACTGAGGGAAGGTGATCATGCGGAATATACATTGATTGAACGCAAACTGCTTAATGAGTGCCTTGAGGAAGTTGTTCTTTTCACTACATTAGAACCTTGCTATGAAAGGAATTCCCCTAAAACCCCCTGTTGTAAACGAATCACAAATGCCCGAATCAAAAAAGTGTTTGTTGGAATTGAAGATAAAGACCCAACCGTGAACGGAAAGGGAATAAAATATCTTGAAAATAATGGCGTAAAAGTGAAAATGTTTGACAGAGATCTGCAGAAAATTATTGAACGAGAAAATCAGACATTTTTAAATCAGGCCTTAGATAGAGGAAGTATAAAAGAAGATTTGAGAGTACCGTTAGAATTTCCAATTAGGGCGTTTGATGTTTCTAAATTTTCTAACGATGCTTTACAGAAATTCATCAATGAAACGAAATTATCCTATAAAATAAATAGTGATTCATTTTTTGAGTATCTATCAGATTTTGGTGCAATGGAATGGAATAAAAAAACCAAGAAATTTATCCCAACTGGTTTTGGTATGTTATTATTTGGGGAAAATCCACGTTCAAAATATCCACAAGCAGTATTAAAAGCTCACGTTAAATATGGTGACAATAAAATCGAACCCAAAGATTTTGATAAACCTTTAGTGTTGCTTCCTGATTTAATTGAAGAATGGTTGCAGAAGGTTTTACCGCTTGCAAAAGATACAACGCATTTTAAAAGACAAGATGTTCCTGATTTTCCAATCAATGTTCTTCGCGAAGCAATTATTAATGCATTAGTTCACAGAGATTATGAAGATGTATCTGCTAAATGCGAATTGAAAATTGATGATAATATAATTGTTGTAAATAGCCCGGGAAGACCATTGCCCGCAATTACCGTAGATGAATTAAACTCTTTTGAAGCACCATCATTAAGTAGGAATCCTATACTGGCCTATGTATTTAGTTTAATGAACTATGTTGAAGAAAAAGGATTTGGTATGGATTCCTTTAAATCGTTGAAAGAGGAATATGGTTTACCTGTACCGCATTATTCATTTAAAAAGCCATTTCTAACTTTAACTTTTCCCAGAAATACAGAATCACTTAAAGAAATAATAAATAATGATGCCATCCATGAGTTAAATATAAACGAATTAACTTCATTTGAAATATTCAGAAAAAATAAAACAGTTACTAAAATGGAGTTTGTTGAATATACAGATTTATCAAAACGAACAGCTGAAAGGCTATTAAAAAAGTTCGTTGATCTTAAATTAATTACAATAATAGGATCCGGTCCCAGCACTAAATATGTTATCAATGTATGATTATCTCGCCAATATCTCGCCAATGTGGCGAGATAAACGAATGATAAGACGTAAACATGCTTTAACTTACCATTGTCTATTAAGATTGGCGAGGTATAGTAGATGAGAAATAAAAGAACAATAATTATTGGTGAAGAAGGTGTGAATCATAATGGCTCTATGGAATCTGCCAAAAAGTTGATGATTTAAAAACACTCATTGAAGAATTTAAAGTCCCAGAGTTTAACCATGATTTTATTTTTAGAAGAAAAAATATGGCTGAAGTTTATTTCTTAGATAAACCATTATTGATTGAAGAGTTGAAATGGGTGATATAGATTATAATAAATTGTATAAGCTACAGGATGAAGTTTTAGCTATAGTTTTTGAAACTGAAAAAATATAGCTGTGCCACAGCTTGGAGCTGTATCACAGGTTCGGGTACTTTTTCACGTAATTCCCATATTTGTCCAAAACAATTATTTGCTTATAGATATTTACCCCCTCATTTTTCGGGAGCAGGGGGGAAGCCCAGTATTTTTCAAGAGTCAATCCCCGCCATAAATGACGGTGTAAGTGTTTTATTATAATATACTATGAAAATCATATTAATTGAGGCTAATGAAGTAAGTATTTAGCGGTTTGTTTTCAGGAAAGTGGAAAAATATGTCTCAATTTCCCAAGGGCAGCTAAATAATTACGCCCATTTCAAATCGTTTTGGACAGCACTGTTTAGAGGTAGAATGAACTGGATAAATTCTATCTTAAATCCTAAATCTCCCCCAATTCCTTCCAATTCATAATAATAATCGAAATTATATAAAAATATTTCTCGAGGAGATAATAAATAATTT
>JACNLQ010000060.1 GCA_014381415.1 Fidelibacterota bacterium | reverse complement strand
CGTCGCAATTACCAGGACCACTATTATCACATTCTTCATCATCTTCATCATCATCTGCGTCATCGTCTGAATCATCATCTGAGTCATCATCTGCGTCATCGTCTGAATCATCATCATCAGCGTCATCGTCGGAATCATCATCTGCATCATCGTCAGAATCATCGTCAGAGTCATCATCAGAATCGTCGTCTGAATCATCATCTTCATCATCATCTGCGTCATCATCGTCCGCATCATCGTCAGAGTCGTCATCTGAATCGTCGTCTGAGTCATCATCGTCTTCTGCATCGTCATCTGAATCATCGTCGCAATTACCAGGGCCACTATTATCACATTCTTCATCATCTTCATCATCATCTGCGTCATCGTCGGAATCATCGTCGCAATTACCAGGACCACTATTATCACATTCTTCATCATCTTCATCATCATCTGCGTCATCGTCTGAATCATCATCTGAGTCATCATCTGCGTCATCGTCTGAATCATCATCATCAGCGTCATCGTCGGAATCATCATCTGAGTCATCATCTGCGTCATCGTCTGAATCATCATCATCAGCATCGTCGTCATCCGCATCATCATCGGAATCATCATCTGAATCATCATCTGAGTCGTCTGAATCATCATCATCGTCAGCGTCATCGTCGGAATCATCATCTGAATCATCATCATCGGAATCATCATCATCAAATGCTATCCAGAGATTCCAATCCGCATCAGAATCAAAATTGATGGCTTCTTCATTAATCTCTATTTTATTATAGGATAGTTCATTATCCATATTATTGGAAAAAGATAATCCAATCATTACCAATAGTGATATTATCCAGTATTTTATGTTTTCCATTTTGTACTCCTTATTGTTATTGTTTTTTTCTTTATTCCTTACAATTAATTTTGCAGTTGATTAAAAACCTGCAATTGTTGCTGGCATCAAATTATATACTATATATATTATTATGTAAGGTTTATTTACTTTGTTACATCTTTTTACAATTAGAAGGTTTAGGCTATCATCATATAGCATTATTTCTTCTCTATTATAGATAGTGTTTTGCCTGTATGCACTTTAATGGCAATATATATATTATTGCATACAGTGATTGTAATTGTGCTTAAATGATAAATAGTCCTAAACCGGACTATTTATATTTAAATTAGAAATTTATTTATGGGAATTTTTGGAATATAGTGAGATTTATCAGGGAATATCTTTATCTAAATTTTCTTCCTTAATTATTTCTCGCCATTCATTTCTGGAATCGAGAAAGCGGAGGACAGCAATCCCTGACAGTAATAACAATAATGTAATTGTTCCCGCCACCCAGTACAGATTGTTTCTATCCAGGAATACAATTAATAAAATAAGCACTAACCATGCAATTCGATAGATTTTTGTGAAGAATGTCATGGCTATAAATTAAGGAATGATTGTTGTTGAAAAAATAGAACAAAAAAAACCTCCGGATTTAACCGGAGGCTTAATTGCCAGAAATATATTTATTTTACTCTTTCTTTTATTCGAGTGGCTTTTCCTTTAAGCCCTCTTAAATAGTACAGCTTCGCCCTACGTACTTTTCCTTCTTTCAGCACTTTTATAGATTCAATATTAGGTGAATGGAAAGGGAAAATTCGTTCCACACCAATTCCACCAGATATTTTACGAACTGTGAAAGTTTTATCTAATCCATGTCCCGCAGAAATTTTAATGACAACACCTTCAAAAATCTGGACTCTGCTTCGACTCCCCTCGATGACCCGATACCCTACTGAAATAGTATCTCCCGAACGAAATTCTGGTAGATCTTTTCGCATATCACCATAAGTAGCTTGTACAATTTGGGTCTGCATGGCAACCTGTGCTGTTTCTTCCGGATCCATTTCTTTTGCAACGGGTGCAACCTCAGTTTCACCAGCTACTTCTTCTGTTTTTTCAGCACTTGCATCCACGGATTCCTCAACATTTTCTACTGTTTCAGCAGACTCAGCTTTATCTTCTACTGCATCTGATTCAACAGGTACATCTTCATTTTTTTCCTCTTCAGTTTCTACAGATTCACTTTCAACAACGGTTTCTTCTACTGCAGCGTCTGTAGTATCTTCTACTTTGGCTTCAGTATCCTCAGTTGATTCCGTTTTTACCTCTTCAGGAGATTCTTCAACTGCAGTTTCTCCCCCTTCAGAATCATCCTTTTCTTCTGTGGCAACATCTTCTCCCTCTTCTGGCATAGCCAAATATGGTTCTATCTCAGAATTTTCAGAGTCACCTACAAAATAGTCTAAATTATTATTTTCCCAATTATTCATAATTTTTTATTCCGTCTTCTAATTTATTATATTTTTTCCAAAGATCAGGTCGCCTAATCTTGGTTTTTTCTTCACTTTGTTTCTTTTTCCAATTTTCAATTTCTTTATGGTTTCCAGATAATAAGACAGGAGGTGAATCCAAATTCCTGAATGATTCTGGCCGAGTATAATGAGGGCAATCTAACAATTCCCCCGCAAAGGAGTCTGATTCTGCTGATTCATAACTATTCAGCACACCCGGTATTAATCTTACTGCTGCATCTAAAATAACCAAAGCGGGCAATTCACCCCCAGTGAGTACATAGTCACCAATAGAAATCTCATCTGTAACCAACTCATCCCTTATCCGCTGATCAACACCTTTATAATGCCCATTGATAAAAATCAAATTTTGACATCTACTTAAATTTAATGCAGCATCATGATCAAATACTTTTCCATCCGGAGTTGGAAATATTACTCTGGAATCAGAATTTTCCGGCAATTCACTAATTACTTCATCATATGCTCGAAACACAGGTTCAGGCTTCAAAACCATTCCAGCACCACCGCCAAATGGATAATCATCAATCCGATAATGAGGAGGATCTGCGAAATCAAAAAGGTTTTTGGTATGAAATTGCACCAATTCTTTTTTTTCAGCTCTTCCTAGAATGCTCTCAGATACAACTGTTTTCACCATCCCAGGAAAGGGTGTTAAAAAATATACCTGCTTCAATTCAATAATCCTTCCACATCTTTTACGATGAGATTATTTTCTTTTTTATCAAAGAGCAAAATATGAGCATCCACATAGGGAATAAGTATTTCACTTTCTTTTGTTTCCACAACCACAACATTCTGTGCGGGAAGACTCATTACATCAACAACCGAACCTATATTCGTTCGGTCTTCATTCAAAACTGTAGATCCAATAATATCAACCAGGTAAATTTCATTTTCATTTAATGGAGTAAATTCACTCCGCGGAATTGAAAAGTTCAACCCAATTAAATTATCGGCATCCTCCCTCTTATTGCATCCTTCAAACTTTACCCAGGATTTTTTCTCAGCAATCTTGAGTGATTCAATAATTTGATCTGAATACTCTCCGTTTTCAGATGCCAACCATATTTTCATACCAACTTTTAATGCCGAATCTACTTCATTAAAGATGGCCATCCATAACTCCCCTTTCAGACCTCGTGGCTTCAATAGTTTACCCATAGAAACCAAGTCAAGGGGAAATGGATTATTCAATTATTTCAAGAATTGAGCGTTTTCCGCCCTCTTTTGCACTTGAAGCAGAAAGTATTGTACGAATTGCAGACACATTTCGCCCTTTCTTTCCAATAACTTTTCCCACATCTCCATCACCTAATCGCAATTCATAGATTCTGGTATTTTCACTTTCTGTAAGCGTTATATCTACTTCATCTGGCTTATCAACAATAGCCTTTATCATTTCAGTTAGCAACTCTTTCATACTGCCCTCCATATTTCCTTGATGGATTTAGTTAGTCCCGTTAAGAACCTTCTTCCTTTGACTCAGTTTCAGGTACATCTTCATTAGACTCATTTTTAGAATTTTCTTCTTCAGATTCGCCTACATCATCAATAGCATCTTCTTCAACTAAAGGTTCTTCACTCTCATTAGTTTCAGGAACTGTCTCCTCAGCTTCTGAACTTGAAGAGGCTTCATCTTCAGGTGACTTCTCAGTTTCTTCAGTAGACATTTCATCCTCTACAACTGTATCATCGGCTTTTACTTCATCTGCTTTAGCCGGTTTTTCTTCTTCAGGATCCTCAACATTTTCTATTGAATCATCAGAGGTTTCTGCTTCAACAGCAGGTTCTTCGCTTGCCTTAACTTCTTCCGTCTCTTTTTCAACTGGCGCACCATCTTTAACAGCCACATCTTCATCAGCTTTCACTTCATCTGCTTCAGCTGGTTTTTCTTCTGCTGGTTCTTCAACATTTTCTTTTGAATCATCAGAGGTTTCTGCTTCAACAGCAGATTCTTCGCTTGCCTTAACTTCCTCAGATTCTTCAGCTACGACAGGTGCTTCCTCTTCAACTTGAGAATCATCTGATTTAGCATCCTGAGCTTCTTTTGCAACAGGTTCAAGCTCAACACTTTCCTCAGCTGGCGGAGCTTCACCATCCGCTATTTCTTCAACAACAGGAGTAGCAGCCTTTTTCTTGGCAAGTTTCTTTTCTGCTTTTCTTGCTTGTTTTTCATCTTGACCCAATCGCCATTCAATTAACGCAGCTGCAATTTCCTCTTCGGATTTACCTTCACGCATTAAATGCAATTTATACTGCAATCCTGTTGAAGAGAAAATAGTATTCACTTTTTCAGACAGCTGTGCTCCCTGCTCTAACCAGTGGATTATTCTATCCTCTTTCAACTCTACTGCAACATCCGTTTTCAGGGGATCAAACCATCCCAAACGTTCAATTTCGGGTCCATCCCTCCTGGTTCTTGAATCAATTGCTACAATGCGGTAAAAAGGCCTTTTCCGCCGTCCCATTCTTTTTAGTCTTATTTTTACTGCCAAAAATAACTCTCCTATTTTATTCCGAAGGGAAGTTTCATTCCTCCCTTATTTCCAATTTTTTTCATCATTTGCTGCATTTGATGAAACTGCTTTAATAACTGATTCACCTCTTGAACTGACCTGCCACTACCACTGGCTATTCGTTTTCGCCGTGAACCATTAATAACTTCCGGGGATAACCTCTCCGCCGGTGTCATAGATTTAATGATGGCATCTGTCCATTTTAATTGTCTGTCATCGAAATTCATTTTTCCCAATTTTCCAGCACCGGGAATCATTTTTAGCATTTCAGACATGGACCCCATATTTTGCATTTGCTTCAGCTGATCCTGAAAATCTACAAGTGTAAACTTATTTTCTATAAGTTTCTTCTGTAGGATTTCTGCTTTTTCCGCATCAAAAGCATCTTGTGCTTTTTCAACCAAGCTCACCACATCACCCATGCCTAAAATTCGTTTTGCTAATCGGTCTGGATGAAAGGGCTCAAAATCCTTCATACTTTCACCAGTTCCCATAAACTTGATGGGCTTTCCGGTTACTTCCCGAATGGATAAAGCTGCACCACCCCTTGAGTCCCCATCCATCTTGGTGAGGATCACACCTGTAAGGTCTAACGCATCATTAAATGCATTTGAAGAATTTACAGCATCCTGCCCAGTCATTCCATCTGCGACATAGATAATCTCATGAGGCTTTGCAATTTCAACCACTTGCTTTAATTCAGCCATTAGATCTTTATCAATATGAAGCCGCCCAGCCGTATCAATTATAACTACATCATTATTAATACTCTCTGCCAGACCACCTTTAATTACAGATTTTAAATCGGAATTATGTTTTGCGAAAACCGGTACCTGGATTTGCTTCCCCAATACTTCTAACTGGTCGATAGCAGCCGGTCGTTGTAAATCTGCAGCAATGAGATAGGGTGTTTTTTGCCATCTCTTTTTCAAAAAACATGCCAGTTTTGAAGCGGTGGTTGTTTTACCAGACCCCTGTAAACCAGCCAGTAAAATGATAGTTTTACCAGAAGAACTAAATTGGATACCATCATTTTCTTTTCCAAGGAATGAAGTGAGTTCATTCATCAGCATTTTGACAAATTGCTGACCTGGGGTAACAGTAGTAAATACATTCTCCCCAGACGCCTTATCTTTTACACGATTGACGAAAGATTTCGCCACTTGAAAATTCACATCTGCCTCTAATAACGCTCGGCGAACATCTCTTAATGAATCTGAGATATTCTGCTCGGTTATTTTTCCCTGCCCTTTAATATTTTTAATAATTTGGGCAAATCTGCTGTTAAGCTGTTCAAACATATTTAAATATTAAAATTTAGGTAAAAGCAGAGCCTGTAAAGTTAAATGGATTGAATTTTCTCTTGCAAGTGAAATAGATGATTTAAAAAATCAAAAATCTCCTGCTGTTCGGCGAACTACCAGTTCTTCTACAGTGAAATTACCTGGTGATTGAATAGCATGCACTATGGATTGAGCAAGCGTGTGTACATCAAGCATTTCTTCTCGAGGAAAATTTACTTCTGTTCCATCCCAAAAGGGAGTATCCACAGCGCCAGGATGTATGGAAATTACCCTGATGTTATTTTCACGCAATTCTTCACGCATACTATCTGCCAATCCTCGCATTCCATATTTACTGGCAACATAGGCTGCGGAGTAGGGATAACCCTTTTTACCAGCCACTGAATTCATAAAAACCAGTGCACCCTTTTCTCTTTGTTTCATATCCGAAATAAATGCTTGGCTCACCAAAAAGGATGCTCTGAGATTAACATCTAATTGGCTGTCCCAATCTTCTATGGTAACCTCCTCAATTTTGCAAAACTTTCCCAATCCGGCATTATTAATAACAATCGAAATATCACCGAATCCTAGAGCTCTTTCTTTCAAATTATCAATCTGCTCAGACTGAGAAACATCCGTTGGAACAACTAGGCAACTTCCACCCTTTTTGCGGATTTCCTCAGCAATTGCATTCAATTTATTTTTAGATCGGGCTGCTAATACTACTTTATATCCAGCCTCCGACAATTGGATAGCCAGAGATTTTCCAACTCCTGATGAGGCGCCAGTAATGACTGCGGCTTCAGACATTAGGCTGGATTTACGGCTTCGGAGATTCCATTCAAAGCGCTCCCTGTTTTAAACCAATCAATTTGGTTTTGATTACAGGTATGGTTTACCAATATATCTTGAGAACTTCCATCTGTATGATGAGCAGTCAAAGTGAGTGATTTTCCAGGTTGGAAGTCGGTTAAACCGGCGATATCAAAACGATCATCTTCCAGAATTTTGTCATAATCCGACTTGTCATTAAACGTGAGGGCAAGTACCCCCTGCTTTTTTAAATTCGTTTCATGGATTCGCGCAAAGGATTTTACCAAAACTGCTTTTACTCCTACAAAACGAGGCTCCATTGCAGCATGTTCCCGGGATGACCCTTCACCGTAATTTTCATCACCAACAATAATGGAGCTTACTCCTGCTTTCCGATAGGCATCTGCAACCAAAGGTATTTTATCATATTCACCTGTGATCTGGTTTTTAACACTATTTACTGTTTCGTTAAAATAATTCTCCGCACCCATAAGTAAATTTCGGGAAATATTTTCCAGGTGCCCCCTATACATCAACCAGGGTCCTGCCATTGAAATATGATCAGTTGTACACTTACCTTTTGCCTTCACCAATAAATGGAGCCCCGAAATATCACTTCCATCCCAGGGGTCAAATCTTTCCAAAAGCTGAAGCCGGGTAGAATCTTGAGCCACCACAATGTCTATATCATTTCCAGATGATTGAGGCGCTTCATAACCCAAGTCTTCTACATCAAATCCGTTTTGGGGAAGCTCATCTCCAACAGGTGGTTGCAATTTCACCTCCTCACCATTTTCATTTATAAGTGAATCGGTTAAAGGGTTAAAAGTCATATCTCCTGCAATTGCCATGGCTGTAACAATTTCCGGCGACCCTACAAAAGCAAAAGTATTTGGATTTCCATCATTTCGTTTGGCAAAATTTCGATTAAAGGAGGTAATGATTGAATTTTTTTCTTTCTTTTCAGCTCCAAATCGTGCCCATTGCCCAATACAAGGTCCACAGGCATTTGCCAAAACCATTCCCCCAATGTCCTCAAAAGCCTTTAATTGCCCATCTCGTTCAATGGTAAAGCGAACTTGTTCTGAGCCTGGCGTCACCGTAAGTTGAGCCTTTACTTTCAGATTATTAGCATGTGCCTGCCGGGCAACCGAAGCTGCCCGATCCATATCCTCATAAGATGAATTTGTACAAGATCCTATGAGGCCAACTTCCATTTTCTTAGGATAATCATTTTCTTCAACTGCCTTCTTAAACTCAGAAATTGGCCAGGCTTTATCCGGTGTAAATGGTCCATTCAAATAGGGTTCCAATTCATCTAAATTAATTTCTACCACTTCATCAAAATATTCAGTTGGATTTTCATAGACTTCAGCATCGCCAGTTAAATGTTCAGCCACAGTCTGCGCTGCATTTGCTACATCCTGCCTTCCAGTTGCAATGAGATAATCTCGCATTTTTTCTCCATAGGCAAATATGGATGTAGTTGCACCAATTTCTGCACCCATATTACAGATAGTGCCTTTGCCAGTACAGGATAACGATTGTGCACCATCTCCAAAATATTCAACAATTTTTCCGGTTCCCCCCTTAACGGTGAGAATACCTGCTAATTTCAAAATAATATCCTTAGAGGATGTCCAACCGTTTAATTTTCCGGTGAGATGGACCCCTATTAATTTGGGAAATTTCAACTCCCAGGGCATACCAGCCATAACATCCACCGCATCAGCACCACCTACTCCAATGGCAACCATTCCCAGTCCACCCGCATTTACGGTATGAGAATCTGTACCAATCATCATTCCGCCAGGAAAAGCATAATTTTCTAAAACCACTTGATGGATGATACCAGCACCGGGTTTCCAGAATCCTATGCCATATTTATTAGATACCGATGAGAGAAAATCATAAACTTCAGAGTTCACATCATTGGCAGTAATTAAATCCTCTTCCGATCCCATTTTTGCCTGGATTAAATGATCACAATGCACCGTTGAGGGTACTGCTACTTGGTCCTTTCCTGCCAGCATAAATTGGAGGAGTGCCATTTGTGCCGTTGCATCCTGCATGGCAACCCGATCCGGGTTAAATTCTACATAATCCAATCCACGTTTATACTCCACCATTTCTCCAACAAGGTGGGCATATAAAATTTTTTCGGTATAGGTGACCGGCCGGTTAACCAACTGCTTCAATTCCGTCATTTTTCCGGGGAGGGATTGATAATATTTTTCTATCCAATCTAAATTGAAAGTCATGTTTACTCCTGTAAGTTAAAATTTGAAATGTAGGAAATATCCCGTCTAAAATAGATTATAAATTTATCACTTTTTTATAATGGGATTCAAACAATAGGGCAGGTTTAAATACTAAATCCACTTTAAATTGATATCTATGTTTTTCCTGCGAAAATACCTTTTTATAGCATTTTTTATTTTTATATCCTTTTGCTTGGGGAAAAACTACAATTTCTCAGCTACACCTAAATATTCTCCAAAAATAAACTCACTGCATTGGGAACATTCAGCAACCAATTCTGCATTTGATATTAATGGAATAGAAGTAGATATTTTAAATTGGCGTGTCGCTGCAGATTCCAGAGAATCGGTGCAGGTAGAATTGCTAAACCCCATCTGGGATTTTATTGGTTGGAACGATAATGATTTAATATTGCCAAATATTATTCAAATTAGTGATCCGGTAAATTACAGAGGCACCCCCACAATTTATATCCAAGTGACTCCCTGGCGAATTATTGACAATCAAATTGAAGTACTAACATCAGGGAATATTAGTATTTCAGCAAAGCCTATCGATTTCCCAGTTAATTACAGCCATCCCTATCTATTAAATGGGAATGAAAACGAATTGCACAGATCTTTCTCAAATGAGACTGAATATCTCATCATTACATCGAGCCTATTTGCATCTGCAGCACAGGCTTTGGCAGACATGCATACTGATTCTGTTGAGGTAGGTTTTCGGCTGAATACAAAAGTGGTCATAGTGGAAAATATTGCTACAGATGCCACTGATCATGAAATTCGGGAATACATAATGAACCAAATTCAGCCTGATCTGAAATTTCTCCTTTTATTTGGAGATGAAATTGACATCCCTCCCATTTTTGATAATGGGTACCCATCTGATGACTTTTATTCCACAGATGATGATGACAATATCTTTAATGGAGATCCCAAGCTTTACAGCGGGCGAATTCCGGTGAGTAATGAGAATGATGCCTGGACCATTGTGGAAAAAATAAAAAATTATACACTCCGCCCCACCTCAGGTATTTGGCGCAGCAAGGTAGCACTTGTAGCTGATGATATGTACCGCTCATGCTCCTTTGATAATGGAGAAAGCAGTCATACAGTTAATTCGGATGATATTTACGATTCCATGAAGAAACTTCCCATTCTTCCATTTTATGGGGTTCATTATGGACTGCAGCAAACCAGTTCAGGCTGCGCCTACCCGGACCTTACGGGGGATTTGATTCGCACCATTAATAACGGTGTGGCCCTCATTAATTATATCGGCCATGGCGATCCAGAGACCTGGGCAGGAGAGAAACTTATTTCTAAATCTCGAGATCTTCCTCTTATTCAAGCAGATGATAATAAACTGGCAATTTGGATAGCCGGCACCTGCTCATTTGGAAAATACAATGGCGAGAATTCTTTTATGGAAGCACTCCTATTTAAGGAAGATGGCGCCATTGCCTTGGTTGCTACTACCGATGCAATAGGATATACCAAAAACAGCACTTATTTAAATAACTTATTTGGAATTATTCAGAGTATCATAAAAGGCAATTCTTCAGAGCGATTGGGGGAGCTTGTACGCAATGCGAAAAATGGCAGTTATCATAAATTTCATACCTTTGGTGACCCTGCTTTGCGATTACCCTTTCCAACAATTTCAGAAGATATTGTACCAAATCCACCTACATCCATTCAACTGGTTGAAGAACAAACAATTTCGCTCACGTTATCAGGAAACAATTCTACACTCCTTATTCGGGAAAATGAAACCGAGCTTTCCTTTGGAGATGATAGCCTTTTATATACCATTCCGGGAGCTGTATATGCTCAAATGAATTCAGACAGCAGCCAAATTTGTTTCCGCATACCCATTGATGCCGGAACATGCAATGGTTGTACAGCAACCATCCACATGTATCAAGATGACAATGGCTTTGATGGTAAAATTCAATTTATTTCGGATATCTCAATATTAGGCTCAGAAACATCCTCCAATGATGAAACCGGGCCGGAAATTTTTGTATATCAGGATGGGAGTCCTCTAATAGAAGGCTCCGCTATCATCCCTGCTGTGGATTTGACCATCAACCTGGATGACAGCTCCGGCATAAACCTTATGGAATCCATTGGACATGGAATCCGTTATGCATTTAATGATGATGATCTTTCTTTAATCGCAGGTGACGAATTCATTTATGAATCCTGTTCTGAAGGAACGGTTCAGATTCCGGTTAATTTGGGAGATTCTCCCAGTAGTTTTCACTTTTACCTGGAGGCCTGGGATGGGGTAAACAATCGATCCACCATTGACCTCAATTTTGATATTCTCGGAACTCCTCAAAAAAGTGAACTTTTGCTCAGTAAAGTCTATCCATTCCCAAATCCATTTTCAGAGGGTACCCATTTCACCATGTTTGTGTCTGATTTTCCTGCAAATATCACAATTACGGTTTATTCTCTTATGGGTGAAAAAGTGGTGGAACTAGAACATACCGCCATAGAGTCATTTATCACCATCAAATGGGATGGAAAAAGTGAATCGGGCAATGCTATCGCAAACGGTGCCTATTTTTATCATGTAAAAGCTGAAAAAGATGGGAAGAATGTATTTGAAGATATCTTTAAATTAGCCAAAGTAGAATGAAGTTTATTTTAGCATCTAGCAGCCCCCGCCGACGAGAATTACTCCTTCGCCTGCAAACCCCCTTCGACATCATCCTTCCTGATGTGGACGAATCTATAATTCCCCCTGACGGAAGCCCAGAAACCTACTGCACCGCGTTGGCAGAACTGAAGGCAAATGATATTAGCCAGCACTATCCCAATGATTGGGTCATTGGTGCCGATACCATAGTGGTTTTGGATGATCTAATTATGGGAAAACCAGATGATAAAGCCCAAGCTCAGAATATGCTGGAACAACTCAGTGGAAAAACCCACCAGGTTTATACCGGTGTCTGCCTTAAAAATGTTGAAAAAAATATTCATCATCTTTTTGCTGAAATTACCATGGTCACCTTTCGAGAGCTTGAAGAGGCAGATATCACCCATTATATTGAGTCCTGTCCACCTTATGATAAAGCCGGTTCATATGGCATTCAAGACTGGAGCGCAGTATTTGTAAAAGAGATAAAAGGCTGTTACGATAATGTGGTTGGATTTCCCATATCACGCTTTTACCAGGAATTAAAAAAACTGGGGATTAATTTATTGGACAGTCTTTCAGAATCATCTTAATTTGACCCCCCTATTATGAAAAGCACTGAAGCATTTTTTGACGCATTAAAATCACATAGAGAATCTCAAAATATTGAGATTTCCGAAATCTGCGATTTTACCAAAATAAACCCTAAATATATTCAAGCCATTGAATCTGGTGATTTTACCGTTTTACCTACGGTGTATATGCGTTTATTTTTGAGGGCATACGCCGAATTTATTGGAGCTGATTCTACTAAAGCCCTGGAAGATTATGAATTACTCACAACAGGCACTATTCAGAAGAAAATGGATATTGATTTAAAATCAAATGATGCCAAGGAAAAAGCTCAGCCAAATGTAAACTTTGAGAATGAAGCACCACCTCAAATTACCCCTCAAAAAATTGCAACAGGTGCTGCTGTAATTATTGGACTTTTCCTCGTATTATACTGGGCAGGACAAATAACCAGTGAACAAAATATTGAGTTAGAAAAAGCCCCTGTTCCAACTGAAACTATTTCTCCAGATACTGCACCGGAGCCCCCCATTGAAACTATACCCTTAGAAGATACCAATCCTGACATTGGTGCTGTAGAAAAAAAAAGTCCAATAATTGATAAACCTGTGTCCCCTGAGCCTGTCCAAGGGGAGCCGTCAATTCTGCCTGTTTCCACAAGCTCAACAACCAGTACCCTTCCCAACCAACTTCCCTTAAATAGCAACGATTTTCTTGTTGAGAATAAAGACAGGGAATCAACCAATATTTTAAAACTTTTTGCACCCTACACAATTTCCATTACCACTTTGGAAGCAACCAAGCTCAATCTGAGCAAATTAACTGATGGAGTTCAAACTGTACTTATAAATGAAGTTATTGAGGGTGAACGGGAATTTGAATTCAATTTTGAATCTACCATTAACTTTGAGTTTTGGAGCAATGCCCATATAAAGGTAAAATTGAACGAAATTCCACTGGATAATTTTCTGTCAGATGATGGGCTATCCGTTCGGGGATCCTACGAAGCTGAAAAATCTCAGTTGTATTTGGGGTTTTATAGGCAGTAATATTTTACATCCATCGTAGAGACACGGCATACCGTGTCTCTACCGGTACATTATTTCCACCACCAAGTTGAGAGCTGGTTAAAGGGTAATGGCTTACGAAATTAATGGGTTATATAATGTTGTAAAAATCCAAACAGTTCGTGAGGTCAGGCTAATTGAGGGTTATGTGTGTTATACCGCCCATATTCACCCTTTAATAATCCTTGAAAAGAAAAATCGGTAACCATCTTTCTTAAAAATTGTCGGGATTAATTATTTTCTCATTAACAATCATTGTTTGTTGGTACAATTTGCCATTTATCCTTTTTTGGACTACGCTGACTACTTGCCCCGTAGCGGAGCGTATTGGGGAGTCAGTGTGTAATTACCTCACTTCCATAAGCTCACAGCGGAGTGTGGATTAATTTCATTATTCTTCTCCAATAAAATCACCCCAGTCGATTAACTCCATATAAAAATATTTTGCTAACACGGTTAGCAAACTCCAAATTTTCTTTGGACTACATTGACTGCGTCAATGTAAAATCGACGCAGTCCAACCCCGGCAGGGTTGAACAGGTTATCAAATTCAGGGATTCCCTACCTTCTAGTTCCAATAAACCGCTTGATGGGTCTTTATAACCGTAGAGACACAGCATGCTGTGTCTCTAACATTAAAATTAATTCGCAATGGTATGGTTTTTCTTTCTGAGTTAATCTGTGTCCTTCTACCTATCTGCCCTTGGCATGGTTGCTAATAACCCTCTAAGAAGAAAATAATTTATCTTAAACCGCTAACTTTTACTTGCATGGTAGTGGGGAATAAGGATATTATTGTGGGTGAGAGTGGGTAACTATCCCTAACTTTTATATGCGGAATAAGAGTTGACGAATACACTACAAATATCATTTACCGGCGAGTATCATAATTCTTTAGATACCAAGAATCGGTTGAACATTCCAGCCAAGTTTAGAAAGGTACTGGACCCTGTGAACGACCGGACTTTTGTTATTACCCGAGGATTTGATAAATGCTTGGTTTTATATCCCTTAGAAGACTGGAGCAAAGTGGAAGAGCAACTGAGTAAGCTCAGCTCAATTCGGGGCCGTCACAGAAGCTTTGTGCGCTCGGTTACCCGTTATGCCACATCGGTTCAATATGATGGTCAAGGGAGAATTCAGATTCCCGATTCATTACTGGGATATTCTGGCATCAAAAAGGAAGTGGCAGTCATTGGTATGATAAATAAAATTGAGCTTTGGGACCCTGAAATTATTACTCAAATGGATGCCAAAGCAGATGAATTGGACGATAACAGCTTTGACGATTTAGCCAATGAAATTAATTTTTAATCATAATGAAACATGCCCTCCCTCACCTTCCGGTATTGCTAGAGGAAACCATCTCCCGGCTATACACAGACCCGGACGGAATATATCTGGATGGAACGGTGGGCTTCGGCGGTCATGCAGAAGCGCTGCTATCCAAACTTTCAAAAAAAGGACAACTAATAGGTATCGATCTTGACCCCTATGCTCTGGAATACACTGAAAAACGCTTGTCGGCACCCCGGAATTCTTATTCCCTCCTTAACGGGAACTACAGGGAATATCCTTTCCTCCTCCAAACTCTGGGAGTGGATTCATTGACAGGCATTTTATTTGACCTTGGCACCTCCTCCAGCCAACTCAATACAGGGCGTAGGGGCTTCTCTTTTCAGGAAGATGCCCCTTTAGATATGCGGCTTAACCCAAATGCGAAATACAGTGCCTACGATTTTCTAAACAATAGCGCTGAGTCTGAAATTGGTGACATAATTCGAGAATATGGCGAAGAGCGCCATAGCCGTAAAATAGCCCGAATGATATACAAAGCGGCACAGTCCAGCACCATGAAAACCACCTTTGATTTAAAGCAGGCTGTTTCTAAATGCGTGCACCCCCGTTTTTTAAATAAATCCCTGGCACGGGTATTTCAGGCAATACGTATCAAGATAAATGATGAATTAGAATCGCTGAAGGATGCCCTTTCAAATTCTACTCAATGGCTAAAGGTTGGAGGGCGAATTGCTGTTATTTCTTTTCATTCTCTGGAAGATAGAATCGTGAAACAATTTTATAAAGAATGTGCTATAGCCTGTGTGTGTCCACGGGAATATCCCCGCTGTATTTGTAATACCACTCCCTCCCTCAAAATTCTCACCCGGAAGGCAATCATCCCCGGAGAAGTTGAGCTGAAAAATAATCCTCGATCCCGAAGCGCAAAATTAAGAGTGGCAGAAAGAATCTGATGACCCTCAAACCTGAAAAGAACAAATCAATATCCGATTTCCTGTTCTTCTTTGGGTTTGTGACGATTTCTGTTGTTGTTTTTATCAGTATGGTTACCCTGAAAAATGAATGCATTTTTCTACGGAACGAAATTTACCATCTGGAAAATATCCGTGCCACTCATCTCAATCGAATGAAAGTACTTTCTGGAAATGTTAAAAACCTTTCTAGGCAGGATCGAATTGAAGAGATTGCCTCTGTAAACTTTCAGCTTCACATTCCCTCTCCCGAATCTCTCATTGTCTATATTGGAGATGCAGAATGACCCGCCTGTATAGTTTTTATCAATTTAGAGTTCGATTTGTTTCTTCATTATTTTTTATTTGCTCTGTGGCAATATTAGGGAAAATGCTTTATATACAAGCTATCCAAGCCTCTGACCTTCGTCAAATAACCCTGGATGCAGGATTCACCGAACGCATGGTTAAGGGGCATAGAGGATACATCTCTGACCGCAACGGACAGATATTAGCAGAAACAATAAAAACATATACCTTTTGGGTGAATACTCAAAAAGAAGCTGACAGGGATGCAATAGCAGGGCTTTTCTCTAAAACATTCGGTCAGCCAGCTGATATTTATCAAGACTTACTCTCCAAAAGAAAAAAATATATTCCTTTAACTAAAGCTTTAAACCGCTCTCAATGTCTGCCCATTTTGGAAAAATTGAAAGAAACTAAGGGGTTGCAATGTGATGTTTCGGCAAATAGATTTTATCCCTTTCATAATTTAGCAAGCCAGGTGGTTGGCTATGTTGACCAAGACCATAAGGGACAATTTGGAATTGAACGACAATTTGATCCCCTGTTAAATGGCAAGACCAGCAATCTTATTTTTAATCGAGCAGCTAATGGAAAACTGCGGAAGGCTATTGTAGATCAGCATCCCGCTGTAGAAAATGGTGCTGATATTCAGCTCACAATTGATGCCAATATTCAAACCATTCTCTTAGATGCACTGAAGCAGGGCATGAAGCGGTCCGGAGCATTGACCGCAAATGGTGTGATTGTCAACCCCTTCACCGGGGATATCCTTGCAATGGCATCAGTACCCGATTTTGATCCCAATGCATTTTGGAATTACGATGTTTCTACATTCTTAAACCGAACCATTTCGGATACTTATGAACCAGGGTCCACCTTTAAACTAATTTCAATGACGGCAGCTTTAGAGTCGGGATCATTTATCATAGATGATGAATTTTTCTGTGAAAATGGTGAGTATCAAATCCTGCCCTCAAAAATTATTCATGATCATGAACCCCACGGGGATCTGTCTTTGTCTGACATTTTCATTTATTCCAGCAATATTGGCTTAGCAAAAATGGTTGATCAGATGGGAGCTCAGCATATTTATGATTATTCCCGGAAATTTGGCTTTGGAATTCGAACAGGAGTCCCCCTTCCCAGTGAAGCTTCGGGAGTGTTGCGTGAATTTAATGAATGGACGCGACTTTCCGGCCCCTTTGTTTCAATTGGGCAGGAAATTTCAATTAATACACTGCAACTTGCGCTGGCCTATTCCGCAGCAGCAAATGGTGGTTATTTACCAAATGCAAGGATCATAAAGAATATTTCTGGAAATGGTTATGAAGAAAGAGATTACTCGCCAAAACCGGTGAGAAAAGTGATGACTCCGCAGACTTCAGAATTATTATTAACCATGATGGAAGAAGTTGTCAACCATGGAACTGCCAATAAAGCTCGAATTCCTGGCTTCCGAATTGGCGGAAAAACAGGCACAGCTGAAAAGTTTATAAACGGATCATATTCAGAGAAAGAATTTATATCCTCCTTTGCGGCAGTATTTCCCATTGACAATCCCAAATATGTCTGTGTAATTTCTGTTGATTCTCCAAAATATGGCTATCATTGGGGGAACGAAACCGCAGCTCCCATCGTAAAAGAAATATTTGAAAGACTTATTATCAACAATAAAGAATTTATTCCTGTTACCCCTAAAGAAATGCCTCAGTTTGCTCACACTCCAAATTCAAATCAATTTGCTCCCATGCTGGCAACAGCAAATGTGGCCCAAAAGCAGAATAATTTAGTGCCTAATTTTTTAGGAAAAACCTTAAAGCAAACCATTCAGGAAGCTAAGAATTTAGGACTGTTAATAAATCCGGTTGGAACTTCCGGGAGGGTAGTATGGCAATCGGTCTCTCCCGGTCAACTGGTTCACAGCGCCTCTACCTGCACTATAAAATTGGAATCGATGTAATGCAGCTCCAGGAATTAGTAAAAAATATTCAATTTAAAGGGACTCCCGATAACCGAGAAATTTCTTCTATCACTTACGATAGCCGAAAAGTGAAACCAGGGACTCTTTTTATTGCTATTTCCGGGATTCAGACAGATGGACATGAATTTATTCCCCAGGCAATTGAAAATGGTGCTGTGGCTATTTTATCAAATGGCAGGAGTCCAAAAACTAAAGTTGTGCCCATTTTGCAGGTGAAGGATCCCCGTCTTGCCATGTCGCAAATTTCAGCTCAGTTTTATGGCAATCCATCGAAAAAAATGAATATTGTGGGTATTACTGGCACCAATGGCAAAACATCCATAACTCATATATTGCATCATATTTTACAATCATCATGCGCTGCCTGTGGTACATTAGGAACATTAGGATTTCAAACTCCTTCCGGAATGGTAAGCACTGGTTTTACTACACCCGAATCAGTAGAGCTACAGCAAATGCTCCAAACCCTCACAATGGCAGGGGTTGATAATTTAGTGATGGAAATATCATCCCATGCATTAGACCAGCATCGGGTGGATGATGTAGACGTAGATATTGCCGTCTTTTCCAATTTGACTCCTGAACATTTGGATTTTCATGGTGATATGGAAAATTATTTCAATTCAAAACTGCAGTTATTCCTGGGTTTGTCAGTTGATAAAACGGCTGTAATAAATTTAGATGACCCCTATGCAGAAAGAATATGCTCCTCCGTAACTGCGCAAATTTTCACTTTTGGTATGAATGAAAAAGCCGATCTCCATCCTGTTCAATCCGAATTCAGTTTACAGGGAACCAGGGCTCAGCTGAAATTCAGGGAGCATGCAATTACTATTGATACGGCTCTAATGGGTGAATATAACTTATCAAATGTCATGGCTGCATCTGCGGCAGCTTTAAGCATGGGAATTTCAATTCCCGAAATTGAGAGTGCAATTATAAGTATACCACCTATTCCCGGCAGGATGGAACGCATCCCCTGTGATTGTCCGGGAAATGTTTTTGTGGATTATGCCCATTCGCCAGATGCTTATGAAAAACTGTTTTCAAATCTGGTTAAACTAATGGATAATCAAGTGAAAATTTTTACAGTGTTTGGGTGTGGCGGAAATCGGGATACGGGTAAACGAGTTGAAATGGCAAAAATTTCAGAAAAATATGCTGAATTTAGTTTTGTCACTATGGATAATCCCAGAACCGAATTATTGGAAAAAATAAATGACGATATCATTCAGGGATTTTCAAGTGATAACTACACTGTTATTCCAGATCGAAAAAATGCTATCATAACTGCAATGAACCAAATGGATGAAAATTCAATTTTACTGGTACTTGGCAAAGGGCAGGAAAATTATCAGGAAATTGGCTTGGAGAAAATTCCTTATAGCGATATTGAAATTATAAAAGACTTTTCGAATGCGAGTTGATATTCAAAATAAATCTAACTTTAATATTGCGCTTAATTCCATCCTCCCTGCTGCAAATTTTCCTGATTTTAGCGGAATTAGCATAGACTCCCGTAATGTAAAACAGGGTGATATTTTTCTGGCATTCAAGGGGGAAAGTACCGATGGGCATAATTTCATAAGTCAGGCTGAAAGTGCTGGATCAACTCTGGCTATAGTTGAAAATAATATCGAGACTCCATTGCCCACTCTTCAAGTGAAGTCTACTCGCAATTTCTTAAATGACTTGGCTGGTGCTTTCCGTAAAAATATTACCTGCCCTTTGATTGGTATTACCGGATCAAACGGAAAAACCACCACCAAGGATTTATTAACACATGTGCTGTCTGCAAGTATGGAAATAATGTCCACAAGAGGAAATTTCAACAGTACCATAGGTGTACCTCTGTCTATTTTTGAATGTGGTGAAAATGTTGATGCTGCTATTATTGAAATGGGTGCAAGCATGCCAGGTGAAATAGAATATATTTGCAATATCGTCCAGCCAAACATGGGTCTCATAACAAATGTGTATGAATCCCATTTGGAGTATTTTGAATATATTAATGAGGTGGCAAAAACAAAATCAGCCCTGTTTTCTTCTCTGCCAGAGGATGGTGTGGCATTTATAAATATAGATGACCCTTTCATTTCTAAAATGTCAATTCCCTGTAAGGGAGTAGAATATTCTTTTACCAAACCTGCAGATTATCGAGGGAATTGGTCTTCGGGTAAAAAGATGCTAATCATCAACAATATTGCTATCAACTTATCAGCAAAATCAGAAACAATGGGAATGAATGCTTTGGCTGTATTCTCCATAGCCTCTCATTTAGGAATGGACGCACAAGTTATAAAATCTCAAATTGAATCTTTTCAACTGCCTGTCGGTCGCGGAAATATTTTACAAATCCAAGATATAATGGTAATAAATGATAGTTACAATGCCAATCTTGAATCCGCTCGTACTGGAATAAATAATCTCACTTCTCTTTATGAAGGAAAACGGAAAATTGCTGTTATAGGTGATATGCTGGAAATGGGTGAATTGGAAAAGGATCACCATCAAACTTTAGGAAAATATTTATCAGAAAAAAAAGTGGATGCTGTTTTTGCCTTTGGCGATTTAACCCGGCATACCATTAAGGCAATGAATGGTGCTGCAATCTTTCATCAATATTACGATGACAAAACAACGTTATTAACTGACTTGAAAGCGTTTATTTCAGAAGGTGATGTTGTTTATGTGAAAGGTTCCCGGGGTATGAAAATGGAAGATATAATTATAGGATTGCAAGGCTAATGTTTTACCATTTACTCTATCCCCTTCGAGAATTTTTCTTTGGATTCAATGTATTTGGGTATATTTCATTTCGGGCAGTTGGTGCCGCACTTACTGCTCTCTTAATCAGTTTCCTCTTCGGGCCTAAAATCATCCGCACACTCCAGTCTCGCCAAATTGGTGAGACTATACGATTAGATGGGCCTGAATCTCACCTCAAAAAAGAGGGTACTCCAACAATGGGAGGGATAATTGTGTTATTGGCAGTTATCCTTCCCACTTTCCTTTGGGCAAAAGTAGGAGATAAACATATTTTACTGATCCTCTTGGCAACAATGTGGATGGGATTAATTGGATTCTTAGATGATTATTTAAAAGTAATTAAAAAGTATCCCCGGGGATTAATTGCCCGCTATAAAATGGCTGGACAAATTAGTTTGGGATTAATTGTTGGGCTGATTTTAATCTATTACCCCGATTCATCTCAATTTGCTACCTCAATTTCTATTCCCTTTGTTGCTAATGGAACCATTGATATTGGATGGTTTTACATTCCCCTGGTAATTCTGGTTATTACAGGAACATCCAACGCCGTAAATCTAACCGATGGATTAGACGGTTTGGCAACGGGTCTGGTTGCAATTGCAACCCTAGTTTTTGGCGCTATCGCTTATGCTTCTGGTCGTTTAGATTATAGTGATTATCTCAATATCATCTACCTCCCTGGTACAGGAGAATTATTTATTTTCTGCCTGGCTTTAATAGGCGCCTGTATCGGGTTCTTGTGGTTTAACGCAAATCCTGCAAAGATATTTCTAGGAGATACGGGCTCATTGGCTGTGGGTGCCGCCCTTGGCACATTGGCAGTTTTACTGAAAAAGGAAATACTCCTATTTATGATTGGCGGTGTGTTTGTAGCCGAATCAGTATCGGTAATGATACAGGTGTATTATTTCCGCTATACGAAGAAAAAATATGGTGAAGGTAAGCGTATCTTCCGTATGGCACCCCTACACCATCATTTTGAATTACTGGGCTGGCCGGAAAACCATGTGGTTGTTCGTTTTTGGATTATCGGCATTCTATTAGCACTCATTTCCCTAACTACCTTCAAAATACAATGATTGACATAAATAATATTTCTCAAAATAGTTGGGCAAATACAAAGATTAGTATTCTGGGCGCTGGGAAAAGTGGGATTGCTGCCGGTACGCTTGGTACTCATATCGGAGCTGAAATTTTTATCAGTGAAGGGAGTAATTCCCCAGAAATTATAGAAAAAATAAGTAATTTTAATCATGAAGTCGGCGGGCATAGTAATGCTGTTCTAGATGCAGATATTCTCATTAAAAGCCCTGGAATACCCAATGATGTGCCAATTATTAAAGATTGTGAAAGTCAGAATATTCCTATCGTTAGTGAAATAGAATTTGCATCTTGGTTCACCTCTTCCCCTATTTTGGCACTTACCGGTTCAAACGGTAAAACAACCACCGTAAATCTCCTTCATGAAATGTGTATCAGCGATGGGAGAACCTCTTTACTTGGGGGGAATGTTGGTATGCCATTTTCTGAAAATGTACTTTGGGAACTCACCTCAAATATCAATAATTCTGTTCATGTGCTTGAGCTAAGCAGCTTTCAATTGGAACATATTAATACCTTTTCACCCACCATTGCCGGCATCCTGAATATTAGTGCAGATCATTTGGATAGATACGCAGATATTAATGCCTATGCGACAGAAAAGTTAAAATTAGCTGCTCAAATTGATAAATCGGGTTGGCTTGTATTTAATGCAGATGATCCCATATTAGCCGAGTCTCTAATGAATACCACTCGATCAGTAGCATTTTCTCTTAAGCAAAATGAAAAGTGTCATTTTAAATTGAATGCGACGAAAGTATTTTCCGGTGAGGCTGGAAATCCCGATATTTTATTCAATTTTGAAGATACTAAATTAAAAGGGTTTCATAATTTACAGAATATACTCGCTGCCGCAACAATGGCGCATTCTTTTGGTATTTCACGACAAGCTATTCATAATTCAATAATTAATTTCACTCCTATCCCTCACAGATTGGAATGGGTTGGTAATATTAATAATGTGGATTATTTTAATGATTCAAAAGCTACAAATATCGCTGCAGCAATAGCGGCCATTGAAAGTTTTGATGATAATTTAATACTTATTTTGGGTGGCAAAGATAAAGGTTCTACTGATTTTAATCAGCTCATTCCTTCAATGGAAAATCGTGTAAAATCGATTATGGCTTATGGCGAGGCTGGCATTGAAATTAAAAATCAGCTCAATGAATATTTATCCGTAACCTATTGTGAGAAATTTGAGGATGCGCTCATGAGCGCAAATGTTCAATCTAAAACCGGTGATACAATTCTTTTATCTCCAGCTTGCGCTAGTTTTGACCAATTTTCGAATTATGAAGAACGGGGAAATAAATTTGTTGAATTTTTTACCAAATTGGAACTTGCAAATTGACTATTCGCTCTTATCCAAATGATTACCTGATCCTGGGTACAATTCTAATACTTTCGGGGTTTGGGATTGTAATGATGTACAGTGCCAGCAGCATTTTTGCTATGAATGAATACAAAGATTATATGCATTTTTTCCTTCGCCAAACCAAATGGTTCATAATTGGTGCTTTTTTAATGTTTTTATTTAGTCAAATGAATTATCGTATTCTAAAAGAACTAGCCTATGCTCTTATCATTTTATCGTGGATTTTCCTGATCATGGGATATTTCTTCAAGGGAAATAATCCGGCATCCCGCTGGTTGGTACTCGGTGGTAGAAGCTGGATGACTACCTCTGATTTTGCACGGGTAAGTCTTATCATATTTACTGCTTACTTTGTAGATAAAAACAAAAAATACCTGAAAGATTGGAAGTTCCTGCTCTTTAGATTTACGCCAATTCTGGGGATATCACTGGTATTGATTCTATTTCAACCTGACACCAGTACCACAATGATTATTGCTGCCATTATTATGGTAATGCTATTTATTGCTGGAGCAAATTGGCAGTATTTATCGGTTTTATCAACTGCGGGAATTATTGCTCTCATCTTAAAAATAATGAATACCCCCCATGCCGTAGATCGATTCTTAAATTGGAACGATAAGCAGAAAGTTCAATCACTTAATGCATTGGGAACCGGCGGAATTTTTGGCAGTGGACTGGGCGACAGCATCATTAAAAATGGCTATCTTCCGGAAGCACATACCGATTTTATCCTCCCTATTGTTGGTGAGGAACTGGGGTTTATTGGAATTTTTGTTCTCTTCTGTCTTTTTTGGTTTCTATTTACAAAGGGGCTCGCAGTGGTGAGGGAAGCACCTGATTTATTCAGCATGTTTTTATCTTTTGGCATTCTTATTTCTGTCATGATATATTTCCTTGTTAATGCAGCCTATGTGGTGGGGTTTGCACCAACAACTGGTCTTCCCATGCCCTTTATCTCTTATGGTGGTTCACACACCATTTTTACGTTTATGTCCATGGGAATTCTTCTTAATATTGCAAAGAAAGGACGGTCCGTAACCAACAGCTATTATAGAGGATTTTCATTTGAGTAAAAATCTCCGTATGGTAGTTACTGGTGGTGGTACTGGGGGACATTTCTTTCCGGCAATGGCAATACGGGATGCATTGCTTCAAAAAGGGGTGGAAGTAAAATATGTTGGATCTAAATTTGGGGTTGAAGCAGCTCGGTTTTCAAATAATAGCGAAAATGAATTACTTCTTAACATTCGTGGTATTCAACGTCAATTCAATTTGAATTCAATAGTGAAAAATATTCTTTTCCCCTTTAGATTTTTGCACTCCTATTACCAATCATGGAAATTACTTCATAACTTTAAGCCCCAGGTGGTAATTGGAACCGGTGGATATTCATCTGGCTTGCCTCTTCTTGCTGCCATTCATAAAGGAATCAAGACAGTCATTCAGGAACAAAATTCATTTCCGGGAATTACCACTCGGCACTTAGCATCAAGGGTTGATGCTATCTGCATTGCTTACAATGATGCTGCAATTCATTTGAAAAAAAAAATCCAATTTTCACCGGAAATCCTGTCCGGAAGGATATTCAAATAATGGATAAAGCTCAGGCAAAACAAAAATTTAACTGCAATGATTCTCAGCCAGTATTGGCTATTTTGGGTGGGAGTCAGGGGTCTGTTCCTTTGAACCATCATTTCCAAAAAGAATGTAAAAAATATACCCAATCTGGTATTCAAATTCTTTGGCAATGCGGCAAAATTAATTATGAAAGCCTCCACCAATCTGTGGATGAAACTGATGTGCATTTAATTCCATTTACAGATGATATGGGAGCACTGTACTCTGCTGCGGACTTAATTGTCTCCCGTGCAGGTGCATTGGCATTGTCAGAAATGGCACTCATGGGTAAGGCAATGGTACTGGTGCCCTTCCCCCACTCTGCAGGAGATCATCAATTAAAAAATGCACAGGCATTTTCTAAGTCTGGCGCAGCTGTTGTACTGCCTCAGTCTAAATTGCCTACTGGCAATTTAGAAACAACCGTTTTAGATTTATTCAATAAGCCTGAGAAAATTCAGGAGATGGAAAAACAATCAATTCAAATGGCAGCACCGGACGCTACTGAAAACATTGTATCAACTATTATGGAAATCGCAATCAGCTGATGTTTGGTAAAACAAATCATATTCATTTTGTGGGGATTGGCGGTATTGGAATGAGCGGAATGGCTGAACTTCTGCATAAACTTGGTTTTACAATTAGCGGTTCAGATCAAAACAGCTCTGAACGAACCAACAATCTACAATCAATGGGACTAACAATATCCGAAGGTCATTCAGGAGAAAATGTAAATGGCGCTGATGTGGTTGTGTACTCGTCAGCGGTTCAGCAGGGTAATCCTGAAATAATAGCTGCAGAAAATAAACTGGTTCCGGTTATACGCCGTGCAGAAATGCTGGCTGAACTATTGAAAGTAAAACCTACCAGTATTGCCATTGCTGGTACCCATGGAAAAACCACCACCTGTTCCATGTTGGGCGAAATATTAACCGCTGCAGAACTTAACCCCACCATGGTAATTGGCGGGATTGTGAATAAATTCCAGAGCAATACTATCTCCGGCAGCGGAGATGTTATAGTGGTTGAGGCAGATGAATTTGATAGAAGCTTTCTCACTCTTCAGCCAACCATGGGGCTCATCACCAATTTAGATTTAGAGCATTTAGACTGTTATGAAAATCTGGAAGACCTGCAAATGGCATTCACTCAATTTGCCAATGCGGTTCCCTTTTATGGAAGGGTAGGGGTATGTATTGATAATCATAATGCTACTTCAATAATTCCCAATATTAAACGGCCGGTGGTGACATTTGGGGTTCATGAGGATGCGGAAATTCAGGCTTCTAATTTAAAATTTGAAAATAACCACTCCACTTTCACCCTTTCCATAAACGGGGTGCCACAAGGAGAATTAACGGTTCATGTTCCCGGTGAACATAATGTGAAAAATGCATTGGGTGCTGCTGTACTGGCATTGGAACTGGATACTCCTTTTGATAAAATTCAAGCCGGATTGGACCAATATACCGGGGTTCGCAGACGCTTCGATATTAAATATACCACTGATAAGAATATAATGATTGTCGATGATTATGCCCATCATCCAACGGAAGTATCAGCTACATTAAAAGCTGCTAAAACTGGCTGGAATAACCGCGTAATAGCTATTTTTCAACCCCATTTATTCACCCGAACCAGAGATTTTTACCACGACTTTGCAGAGGCATTTTTGCAGGCGGATATCCTCATTGTGACAGACATTTATCAGGCAAGGGAAAAACCCCTGCTTGGAATTACGGCTCAAATAATTTCAGATGAAGCTGAACGGCTTGGGCATAAACATGTTGAGTTGATACCCGAGCAAACCAACATTCCTGCTCGATTAAAAGAACTCGTTTGCCCTGCTGATATGATAATAACTATGGGCGCAGGCAATATATGGCGTCAATGCGAAGGGATTTATGAGGCAATTACAAATTGAACCAAAAACAGAAACAAGACTTACGTAAAATGCTCACATCTGTAATGACATTTGATGAGCCATTAGCCAAGCATACCACTTTCGGTATTGGAGGTCCTGCTGCCTGTATGGTATTACCAAATACCAGGGAAGAATTATCTACGCTTCTGAATTATGCATTTAAGAAAAATATATCTGCCATTTTTATTGGCTCCGGTTCTAATATCCTGGTTTGGGATAAAGGCTTCGACGGAATAGTGATCTCTTTAAAAAAGTCTTTCAAAAACCTCAGCATAAAGAAAAATTCTCAGATTATTGTTGAATCTGGAGTCATGCTGGGAACCATGGTGAAACAGGCCATGGCTGCGCAGATAGGCGGATTGGAAAGTCTCATTGGCGTACCAGGAACAGTTGGCGGAGCACTCATAATGAACGCTGGTGCATTTGGAAGTGAAATATCAAAATATTTTGAAGAAGCAAAAACCATGACCATAAAAGGTATTATAAAATCCTATAAGAAAGGTGAGATTGAATTTTCATATCGTCACTCAACCTTCCCCAAAAATGAAATTCTTTTGGAAGCTATGTTTCAATGCAAACGGGGAAGACCTGCTGATATTTTGAAAGAAAGAAAGACAGCCTCAGAGGGAAGAAAGTCTAACCAACCTCTTAAATTTAGGTCTGCTGGAAGTATTTTTAAAAATCCGTCTGATTCTTTAGCCGCTGGATATCTCATTGATAAAGCCGGATTAAAAGGTACTGAACAAGGCGGAGCAGCAATCTCTGAAAAACACGCCAACTTTATTGTAAATATGGGCGATGCAACGGCAGCAGATGTCTTGTATCTAATTAAGCTTGCTAAAAAATATGTGGCTAAAAAATTCCATATAAATTTAGAGCTGGAAGTAAAACTGATTGGCTTTCCAAAATCTATGACTCAGGATATTTATTATGCGTAAAAGACAAAAAATCATTGCTTTAATTTTTAAAACTGTCTCAAGTATTGTGGGAATTATTTTATCGGGAATTATTGTTACTGGGTATTCCACCCACATTGGACTATTCGATACATTTGAAGTCAAAATAAAAGGTAATCAATTTGTAACGAATGCTCAAATTCAAAAACAACTGCAGCCATTTATGGAAGAATCCTATTTTTCTATTGATCTGGATGAATTACAAAGTGAAATATCTTCTCTGGATTATATTGAATGTGTGCAACTAAGCCGAATCCTACCAAATACTGTAATGGTTCAAGTGATTGAGAGAAAACCGATTTTGCTCATTACTCTGGAAAATCAAAATTTCTTAATGGATAAAAACGGATCACTTCTACCTGCTCAGGGCAAAGCCATTAGCTTCTACCCTGTTCCCATTATTAACTTTTCAGATGATATGAATGATAAAACGGGATTTACTAACGATATTGCAGATGTATTCAAATTTTTAGTAAACGATTATCCTTTATTTTATGACAATTTAAGTGAGGTTATTATTGGTGACGAAAAGTGGACGTTTTTTAGTGACAGCAAAACCCGAATATTCACGACTTCAGATAATCTACTCCCTCAGCTCAATGTTTTGAAAAACTTTGAGAAGACAGTGTATCCCAATAAACAGCTTAGAGATTATTCATATATTGATTTGAGAGTTGCTGAACAGGTAGTGGTAAAAGAAAAATATCGTAAAGGATAAAATTGGAAGATAAACAAATAATCAGCGGAATTGATATAGGTACCACCAAAATTGCAGTGGTCATTGCCGAATGGGATAAATCTGATAACTCAATTAATATTCTGGGAGTCGGTGAGGCTCCATCTGATGGCCTGAAAAAGGGTATTGTAGTAAATATGAATAAAACTGTCGACTCCCTCACTCAAGCGCTTACTATGGCAGAACGCCAGGCAGATATTGAGGTTGATGGGGCATTTGTAGGCATAACCGGTGATCATATTCGCGGCATCAATTATTCAGGCGTCATTACCGTGAGTAAAGGCAGTAATCGTCAACCGGTTGGACAGGAAATTACCCAAAGTGATGTCCAGCGGGTGTTGGACCATGCCCAATCAATAAATCTTTCCCCAGACAGGCGCATACTGCATGTACTTTCCCGAGATTTTAAAGTAGATGATCGTAGCGGTATCAAGAATCCATTAGGTTTGGCAGGGCATCGCCTAGAAGCCAAAGTTCATTTAGTCACATCCGCCATCAACGTAGAAAAGGACCTGCAAACCTGCATGGAAAAAGCCGGTGTGGATGTAATTGAATTTGTACTCGAACCACTTGCATCTGCCCATTCCGTGTTAGATGAAAACGAACGAAAATTAGGGGTGATTTTGGTGGATATTGGCGGTGGCACAACTGATGTTATTGTGTATCATGAAGGCGGTGTACTTCACGCGGGTACTGTTCCTCTAGGTGGAAGCAATATCACCTATGATATCGCCTATGGGGTGCAAACAACCTTAGAGCAGGCAGAACAACTTAAGTGTCAGTACGGTTCGGCAAAATCTGCCTTGGCAGATCCCGAAGAAAATATTAATATTACCGGAACCAATGGACGGGAGTCCAATACCATATCTCGGAAGAATCTTGCTTGCATTATTGAGCCTCGCATGGATGAAATATTCCGTTTGGTGAAAAATGAAATCCGCAAATCCGACTACCCTGGCGATTATACCTTTGGTATTGTTCTCACTGGCGGAGGCTCACGCCTGGAACATGTAACGGATTTAGCACAAGAAATTTTTCAACAACCTATTAAGGTGGGGCAACCCCAATTAAGTGGTGGAGTATCTGAAAAAGTAAATAATCCCCGCTATTCCACGGGTGTAGGACTGATTAATTATGGCAGACAGAATTGGTCAGAACTGGAATATGGAAATCCCATAGATATAAATTCAATTTTCAAAGGGTCATTTACAAAAATGGGTAACTGGCTAAAAAATTGGTACTAACAATAAACAAAGAAAAGGAGTAAACATGTTATTTGAACCTGTAGACCTGAAAGAACAGAAAGCAAAGATAATCGTCGTTGGAGTTGGAGGGGGTGGTGGAAATGCCTTAAACCGCATGATCGAAGATGGAATGAATTCGGTGGATTTTATTGCCGTAAATACCGATGCGCAGGATCTGGAGAATAATAATTCTCAAACCAAGTTGCAAATTGGCAAAGAGCTTACTAAGGGATTAGGAGCTGGCGCTAATGCAGAGATCGGACAACAAGCTGTTGAAGAAAATAAAGAGGTCATTACCAGCACTCTGGAAAATTCTGACATGGTATTTATTACGGCAGGTATGGGTGGCGGTACCGGAAGCGGAGCTGCCCCTGCAATTGCTAAAATATCAAAGGAAATGGGCGCTCTCACAGTGGGCATTGTAACCAAGCCTTTTGCATTTGAAGGACCTAAGCGCCACAAACGGGCATTGGCAGGAATTGAAGAAATGAAGAAGAATTGTGATACTCTTCTTGCAATTCCCAATGAAACACTTCTAGAAATAACCGATGAAAATACAACCGTTACAGAATCCTTCAAATTGGCAGATTCAGTATTGCATCAGGCAACCAAGGGTATTTCTGACCTCATCAATATTCCCGGTTTAATCAATCTTGATTTTGCCGATGTGAAAACGGTGATGGAGAATATGGGTGATGCTATTATGGGTACCGGAATTGCCCATGGAGAAGAACGGGCAATTTTAGCCGCACAACAGGCAATCAATTCTCCCCTGTTGCAGGATGCTAGCATTACCGGGTCACAGGGTTTATTGGTTAACATCACGGGACCAGAGAATATGACCATTCATGAGCTGAATGATGCCTCCAGCATTATTTATGAAGAAGCAGGCGCTGATGCCAATGTTATCCTTGGGTGTGTACTGGATAAAAACCTCACTGATGAAGTTCGAGTTACGGTAATTGCCACCGGTTTAAATGGAGATGGAAAACGGGAATATAATTCAATTCCTCATTCGGCTAAACCAGAGTTCTCCCTCCCTCGGGTTGATCAAAATGTAAGTGAAGATGATAATCGCATTTCTGCATTCCAGGAATCATCAACTCCTGTGAATGAACCTGAAAGTACACCTACATTGTTTAAAGAGGATGATTCGGAAGGAGAAGCAACTGCTGGACCCATAATTACCTTTGGTGATGATCTGGATGTTCCGGCATTTATTCGAAATCGTCAGGAATAAACAAGATAGTTTATTGCCTGTAATATAATGGACTCCTAAATGGAGTGAGGAGTTTACTCCCTCCTCAATAATTGTTAGATACCAATAAAAGCCTCTCGGATCCTGAGCATGTCGAAGGACGAGGGGCTTTTTTGTACAATAACCTTGGTAGTGGCACAATAGAATTTTACTCGACAATATAAACAAATAAAATATAAATTCTTCTCAAAGGAGGAGACCATGGCGAAGCCGGGAGGTGGGTTAAAATCATTTATCATTGGTGTAATAAGAATGGTTAAGACTCGCATAGCTTTCCAATATGACAGATTCAATAGAAACAAAAAACCTCCTAAAAAGGAGGTTTTTTGTTTTATTGAAATGTAACTCCGTCTAAATAGCTTTCAAGACTTTCCCGGATTTTAAACAGTTGGTACACACTTTAATCCGTTTTTTGGTGCCGTCAATCATTGCCCGAACCCTTTGCAGGTTGGGTAACCAACGGCGACGGGTTTTATGATGTGAGTGACTTACATTATTTCCCACAATTGGTTTCTTTCCGCATATTTCACATATTTTTGCCATAATTCTAATTCCTTATATAAAAGACAGGCGGGAAATTTAACACACTTTTATAAATTGATTGAAGATTTTTACACATAATAATAATTTCTTTATTTGGACTGCATCAACTGCGTTGATGCTATTCTCACATTTCCTGCCATATTAAACCTTTTATCTGAATTTAGATTTTCCAGATTTTAGGATGAAAAGATTACCTTTTTCAATCCTGTAAATCCTTTATTCCAACGAATCCCCGTATGTATTAAACTTTGAGAAGCTCAGAATAAACATTACGACTGGCAGGCCAATTCTGACTTTCCCTATAAAGAAAGAATCTCAATGATTTATTCTACCAACCAGGGCTTGAGATACTTCGAAACCTCAGCATGACAATTTTTCCCGTTTATTCGTGCAAATTCGTGGTTATTTTTTTGTATTTCTATTGTGCATTACAGAGAGAAATGTAATCTGAAGACTGTCTCCCCCGGCTTAGACTTCAAAACTTTTATAGCACCCCCATGAATTTCTTCAATGATTCGTTGGGTGAGGCTTAATCCCAATCCCCAGCCTCGAGGCTTGCTGCTATGTCCCGGGCGAAAAATATTTTTCCAGTCCCCGCGGGGAATACCTTTGCCCGAATCACTAACATCCAACTGAATGCCAGCTTCTGTTTTGGAAAGTTTAATTGAAATGACACCAGATTTTGTATCCATGGCATCCACTGCATTTTTCATGAGATTTTCCACTGCCCATCTAAGCAGTACCCAATCCCCTTGAATAGTGATATTGCTATCACCCGAAAAGTTTATTTCAACGCCAGAATGGTTGGGGAGCCGTTTTTTCATATACGCACTCATTTCAGAAATTAATTCCACTACCACTATTTTTTTCAGTTTGGGTTTGGATCCAATTTTAGAAAATCGTTCGGAAATTTCAGAGAGTCGCAAAATATCTTGGTCCATGGAATTTAGTAAAGTGCCCTTATCTTCTTTTTCTTCCCTCAGGAGTTTCACCCAACCCATGAGTGAGGATACTGGGGTTCCCAGTTGATGGGCGGTTTCTCGTGCCATTCCGGCGTAAATCAAATTTTTCTCACTGCGACGGATGAGTTGCATTCCCCAAAGGGTAATGAGAATGAATACAATTCCGAAACCAACTTCCAGATAGGGCATCCAGCGCAGACGGGTGACTACCAGAGGGTCAGAATAATGAATTTCTCCCCATTTTACATCATCCCATACCAAGTTTAATGGTGGAAATGTTTGATCCATTTTTTTCACCATTGCCCAAGCTTGGGAATTAAATTCAGGGCTTCCCTCATTTGCAGTAATTCCCAGGTTTAGTCCAGCCGATATTTCATCTTTAGAGGTAATGATAATGGGGAAATTCATGGATGGCAGGAGAATATCCATAACAAAACGAATGTCTTCCTGATTGGAGCTGTTAATGGCATCAGAGTATGACTTAGCGAGAATCTCTGCCTGTGACCTGGCTTCGTTCCGCAACTGATTAATCATTATTCGGTTTATCCAGAAAATCATGACAATAATGGACATAGCCAGAATAAATAGGCTGAGTTTAATGTTAAATGGTTTTTGAGTGGGTTTCATTTTCTTTTCGTTTATGGTTAATCCTTACTACAATGAACAATAATAATAGGACAGTGGAGCCCCAAGTTAAGAAGGTTCCATAGCGGATATCATTGGGGATAAACTCCATGACAATCTGATGTTCGCCAGCAGGGATGTGTAATCCCCGTAATATGGTATTCACCAGGTGTATTTCCCATTCGGGATGACTGGTAATTTCCCAACCTTCAGGATAGTATATTTCACTTAACACTAAAAACTGATTGGTAGATGTACTTACCTCAATTTCAATTTTATCTGGTGACCAAAAGGAAATATTTGCCTGAGCATTGGGATTATATTCAATTCTCCCCACCTTTTTTTCCACAATTGAATTTTGTAAGGGATTAAAATCTTGTTTTCTGAGGAAAGTAAATTGGTCATCCATCTCAGGAACTACCTTAACTTCTTGCGTGAAATAAACACGGGGCATGGCATATTTAAATTGATACACATTCGTTTCCTGGTATTTACCCTGATGGAATAATTTACCAGTGAAGACCAAATCAAAAGCAGGATGGGGTAGCTTCTCCATTGTGATTAAATACTTTACATTAAGCATTTGCAGAACCCCCATAGAATTCCAACCTACTTCATCCTTTAGCTTATTATAGCGATATATTTTTGCCGGATGGTAGCCCATGATACTTTCAATTTGAAAAGCAGACCACCTGTTTTCATTTGCTAAACTTCCCAAAGGTAATATTCGGTATTGCGTGGTATCCTTCTGTAGAAATCGAATGACCTTATCTTCACTGAGATATGAAGATTTTACTGATCTTTTGGTCATGGTTGATTGGCGGTAGCTGTCTTTGTCCGGTTCAATGATTTGATGATCCACCAGCGCTAGGTCGATCGCTGACAGGCTAATAATAATACCCATTAATATCTTGGACCCAATCCAACCCATCCTAATCATATAAAATGCACCACACCCAAATAGAAGAAAGAATATAGATTTCATCATATCGCTATTGATCATATCCATTCGAAGGGAGTTAAGCACGGGATGACTTCGAGAGCCGAAATCAGGTTGGCTGCCTAACATAAATTTTAATCCGAGAATGATGAGCAGCACTCCCCCAACTACATAAAATAGGTTTTTCAATTTTTCATTTTTATTTTCAGCTATGAATTTTGCTGCAGTATCCAACCCTAATCCAGCTAGTACAGCCACTGAGAATTGGGTGAGGATGAGAAACATTGCCGGTACTCGAAATTTATTGAAATAAGGGAAATAATCATAAAATATCTGGTATAGAAAGAAATGTTTCCCGAAGGAAATGAGCAAAGCGAATAGTGCTGTTAATCCGAAGAAATATTTAATTTTCTTACTGGAAAATAGCAATCCAATTATGGCTAAAGTTATGACTATGATTCCCATATAATTGGGATAATCGGTAAAGGGCATATTGCCCCAATAAGTTGCACCGCCGAATCCGTAGAATGAGGGAATGAAGAATGTGGACATTTCGCCAAATGAGAATGACCAGGCAGTGGCGTATTCGAATCCGGTCCCTCCCCCACCTCCAGCACCCCTGATGGAATGAGGAGCGTAATTTAAGGCCGGAAGATATATCCACATGGCCATACATAGTCCCAAAATGAGACCCGCTGCTGTAAAGAGTATCCACTTGGGTTTGTTGGATTGAGTATTGTGAATTTTCCATAAGAGTAATAGAATGAGTAATCCCCCAGCCATCCAGGTATAATAGGCAATTTGGGCATGGGCACGCTGAAGTTGGAGACCCACCAGCAAACCCAGAATGCCAAGATTTACAAGATCTGTTTTGTCATACAAGCGCAGGATTGCCCAAATCACCCAAGGAAGCCATGCCGTGGTCATCATTTGGCTGCCATGTCCGTGAACAACCATGGTTATAAGGTAGGGCATGAGAACAAATGATAATCCACCAAATAATGCACTGAGACGGTTGGTACCCAAATGAGTGAGAAGTACAAAAACCCCCATCCCTGCTAAAATAAAATGGAGTATATAATTCCAGAATCCCGGAAAGCCCATCCATTTCAGACAATTAATTATTGTGTTTGGAAAATAGAAATCTGAAATATTCTGAAAAGAATGAATAGATGGTAATCCACTGAACACCCAAGGAAGCCAGAGGGGATATTGGCCAAATTCTTCTTCGGCAGATTCTATACCCTGATGCACAGCACTGGGAGAGAGTGAATCTGCCCCTGTAAATGTGAACTCCCCTGTGAGAGGTTTATGGAAAAGAACTCCCACTACTAGGGCAATAATGCCCATGGAAATGAGGTGAAAATTGTATTTAGTTAGTATTTTCATTTTTATCAGAAGCTTTAAATTTGAAATTGCCAAGGATAATCTGAACCCCTGCCAATAAACCAGAATCATCTTCATCTAATCCAAGCATCCAAAGTGTGGTGAAAAATATAATGGCAATTATAAGTCCGCCACTAATTAAGGTTAAGATGGTATGGAATGTCATAATCGAACCTTTCACAAGATAACCTGTACCAAAAGCCAAAATTCCAGCGATAATTGGTTTTATAAGTTTTGGGCTCCATGGTGTGAGTTGGAGCAGTCTCCAGTTTTGTATTATTCGTAAAAAGGCAATTAGTGACAGAGTTATTAAAGTTGCTGTTGCAGCACCTATTCCACCCATTTTTGGAATTAAATATAAATTTAGCCCAATGTTTAATCCACAGGCAATAAAGGTGTTCATTAAGTTAATTTTGGGGAAGCCAGTCATGTTTAGCGTAGTGCCTCCAATTCCGAATACGGCCTGAATAAAAGCAGCAGTGACCAATAGCATTAAAATTGGATATCCTGGTAAAAATTCACTTCCAAATATCAGCATTATTTTTTTCGGATAGAGTAAAATCAATATTGCAAATGGCAGGGAAAAAGTGGTTATCCACCGGGTAAACAATTTAAAGAGATGATTCATTTCTGAGGTTAGTTTTTTGGCATACATTTCAGCCATTAGGGGTCCATAAATTCCACTAAACGACAACAGAACTATGCGGACAATTCCTGCCGTCCTGGCAGCGGGGTGATAAAGTCCAACTGTTGCAGAGTCAGTAAAATAGCCCAGCATGATGACGTCTGTCCAATGAAGTACGGTGCCTAAAATTGACATAAACATGATGGGAAGTGAATAATTTAAAAGGTCTCGGTTAAATGTGCCCTTCTTCACGGATAGAATATTAACTCCTGAAACTTTTTTCAAAAATATAGTAATGGTAATACACCCCAAAACTGCAGAGAGCACAACCGGAATAATAATGGCAGATTCAGCAGAATAGAAAAAATAACAGACAATCATTGCCAAGAGTAAAATCAGGGGATTCTGGATCTCCGTTACAACTATTTTATATTTGAGCATTTTAAAAGCCTGAGTAGAAAATGCAGAGATATGAATAATTATGTAAAAGGGAAGAGACAGGGCATGAATGGCAATGACCATTGTAAGTAGTGAGGACTGATTAAAAATATTCTCTGCTAAATAGCCAGCCATGGCTATTTGAATAAGCATGAAAATTAAGCCAGATAATGCCCCCATTTTAAGCGCAGATAAAATAGCGGATTGTTTTTCTTTCAGGTTTTCTTCCCGGCTCACTTTTCTGAGGATTCCCTGGTCAAGTCCCAGTTTTGCTATTACCTCAGAAATACGAGTAATGGCGTTTGCAAGGGAATATATCCCCAGTAATTCTACACCTGCCCAGCGTGCCAAGAAAGTAGTGAAAAGGTAGCGCAATATCTGTCCCATTCCCATACCTGTGAAAGAGATGGCAGATTCTTTGGCGATTTTGGTATTGGTATTCACGATGGTGCATCCAATTTTTGTGAAACATATTCGATAATTCTTTTACAATTGTCAGTATCGGAATATTTGAAAAATCTCGCTGACATTTCTTTTCTGCAAGAGGTACTTTTGTCCTTACCAGAAAATATATTTTGTAGTTGAATTTGAACTTCGCTCCAATTATTACAATTTATTCCCATTACTGTCTTATCGTAATCTTCATATAACTCTCGATCATATTTTGTGTAATCTTTAAGATCAAATGAGGTTGGAATTATGGGTCTATCTAAAATTAAATAATCTAGTAATACTCCTGAATAATCTGAAATTAGGACATCTACGAAAGGCAGTAAATTATTTATGTCTAATACATCACCCTCATCTAAATAAATGAAATTAGAGAAGGATTTAGTAAGTAAATAATTATTTATAGATTCATGGTGGTAATGCATCTTTGTTAACATGGCAGTATTATTTTTAGCTAAAAATTCATTGAACACTTGAAAGTCCAAAGTATCAAATAAACTGGCACCCCCGTAGCCCTCTTTCCTGTGGGTGGGAGCATAGAGTATTATTTTATCAAATTCACTCCATTTTTGCCTCGTGGTTATCAAATTTAACTGTTCATCTTTTGGAACCAAAATTCTGTCCATTCGGGGATACCCTGTTTCAATAATTTGGGTGAGAGCAACCCTAAATGCAGAAGCCATTCTTTGAGTCACTTTTTCCGACGATGATATAATCAAATCAAACGAATCATTTAAAAAGGGAAAAATAAATAGAAGTACTGATTTAATTGCATTGTAAAAGAAATTATGATGTTTGTTTTCATTTATCGTATCGTCATATTTGATTTTTTTAATTGGGATTCCATGCCATAATTGGACCTTTAAAGATTTACCAACAGCATACATATTTACGTCAGAATAACCACAATTGACAAAAGTAGCTGCAGCTCTACACCCATAATAGAAACCCAAAATTGAATTTTTATGGTAAGCCTTAAATCCTTTTGATTTTAGATCTGAAATAATTCCCAATTTACTTGACAACCAAATAGCTGTGACATTAGATTTTTCTTTATTTACATATTCAAATAAATATGCAGTATTATCAGAATAGCGATTACCATACCAGGCACCAAATATCCACACATCATCAGATTTTTGTATAATTTTGCTAATAATAAATAAGGGATAACATAAAATCCCCAAAATTAGTTTTTTTACCTGTTTAATCATACAAATTCAATGCTTCATAATTTAGATGTCAGTGACTTATTTCTCTCTGAGAATTACTACCAGAGACCATGCCTTCCTAATTGTAAAATATGTTCCTGGAAAACAGACATAATACACTATTGCTGCAGGGTATTGCATTATAAAGCTAAATACAATTATAAAATTCCTGGTGGGGACACTCCAGAATACTATACCTAGTTTTTGCAAATTATTTTTTGGGGCTTTTTTTACGTCTTTTGGCCTGTTTTGAATGGTATGACGAACCCAATCAAATGTAATTGATGCTGATACGTTAAACATGCCAATTAAGCTGAAATAAAATAAATTTGTTTCTGAAAAATAGGCGATTAAAACCAGAAATGTAATTAAATCTTTTAATCCATCAAGGACGGGATCAAAAAACCTTCCGAAATAAGAAACTACATCCCTCAATCTGGCTAACTGACCATCGGCACAGTCCAATACATAGGCTAAAAAATACAGTATCGCTGCCAAGGCTAATTGATCATTCAATAATTGAAAATTTGCTGCCATATTCATCGCAAATGAGATGATGGTTACTATATTGGGAGTTATGGGTGTTGGATTTATTATAATCACTATAAAAGCTGCAATTCTGCGGCACACTTGATTTGTCCAGAAATCACTTACATTACTAACCTCAATTGCCTGGCGATAATTTTCTTTTACCTGTGTATTAAACTGCATTATTTCACCTTTTGATATAAAATCATTAAATGTTTGATATCAACAAAAACATCATCATTCGAGTCAAAATAGTTAACCATTGATTTATATGTTTGAGATGTTTCAATATGGCGATTAAATATCTCATCTTTTTCTTTCTGGTCCTTGCAGGTATTGTTCAGCCAATTCATAATACTTTGTCCGGCTAAAATATAATCTTTTTTATTTAATATTTGAAAATCCATCATCCAATTAATTATTTCTGTTTGTGTAGGGTAATGAATATTCCTCCCTACTAGCCAATCATATTCTTCAGAGATTGAATCTTTGGGTGGTACTACTTGTGAAAATAAAAAATACCCACCGGGTTTTAAACATCTGTGTATTTCAGAAATTGCTTTTTCAGGATGATCAATATAATGGATCACATTCCGAATATAGATTAAATCGAATGTATTATTTTCAAATTGTAAATTATGGGCATCTCCCACGGATGCATCAATATTTGGGTTATCAATTTTTGATATCATGTCCAGACTGATATCAATTCCCATCATTGGACCTAATTATTCAACCATCTTTTCTGCAACTGCTCCCGTTCCAATTCCCACTTCTAAAATGGATGAAAAAATTTTATTAGGCAGCATTTCAAGAAATGAATCGATGAATGTTTCATTTTTCACCCAATCTGTTTTATTATAATGTCCGACCCTTTCAGCCCAATATTTTTCTTCGTATTGTTTCATTTCACCCAGCTTTATTTATAATTTGTTTTTTAAATAATCGACCCATACCAATCAGTTTTTTGCTAAGTTTTTTAATAGAAAATGCACCGCCTAAACTGGCGGATACATGATGGGATAATTTAGCATCGGGCCAATAATAACAATTCATACCTTTCTCTTTGGCTCTTAGGCAGAGGTCTACATCTTCCCCGTACATATTAAACCGTTCATCAAACCCTTTTAGTGAATTTATCACATCCATTGATGTAAAAATGCAGCATCCTGTGATATAGTCCGTTTGCAGTGGTTTAGAAAATTCAGGGGAGTCATTTTTTCGAATCCCCCTGTGAGATATTTTTGCACGTTTTAGATTCACATTTCCACCAGCATACCATATTAATTTCGGATTGTCTTGATAAAATATTTTTCCGCCATATAAATTATTATCTCCGTACATCTCTTTTGCCTGAAGAAAACTACCGAGGATGTTTGGATCAACTTCCGTATCATTATTTAACAACAGTACAAATTCAGAATAATCATTTTTTAATTTGGTGAAACACCGATTGTATCCACCTGAGAAACCATAATTCTTCTCTAACGCAAAAACCTCTACCCCAGAATAATAATCCTTTACCATTTCGATTGAATTATCTGTTGAGCCATTATCTATAACCATTACTGAATAATTGGGGTAATCTATTTTATGGATTGAGTCCAAACATGGCTTAATAAGATCTTTACCATTCCAATTTAGAATGAGAATTTTTATGTGAACATTCATATTCTTGAATACACCGATTCAATACCATTAACAAAATATTCCCATGAGAATTTCTGTTTAAAAGTATTTATATAGTTTCCCATCTCAAGGAATGTACCTTTTTTTAAATGGGATTCAAGTGCATTTGCCAGTGCTATTGGATTGTCCGGTTCGATGGTGAATCCAGACTGACCCTCATCTACAATTTCTGGCAGCCCACCCACTTTTGTAACAACTACCGGGATATCATAATAATAGGCAATTTGAGTTATGCCACTTTGAGATGCAGAACGATAAGGCAATGCAACCACATCAGCTGCTGAAAAATACTCAGTCACATCTGAATCAGGGATATACTTATTATGCCAGGTGATATTATCTGAGATTTTTAAATCAGATATTAATTGAGTATATTTTTCATCGTTTCCATAACATTCTCCCCCCGCCAAAAGATGAAAATCAAGCCCACTATTTTTCAATTTGGCTATTGCTCTTAACAAAATATCAAATCCTTTGTAATCCCTAATAATACCAAAATAGAGAATGATATTTTTTGCTGTTAATCCCAATTTATTTCTGGCGGAGTCTTTTTCTATTTTAGGAGGAAAATTGGTATAAATGGGATGATAACGTTTTTCATAAATTGGGTCAATCACCACCTCCTGCAATTCCTTTTCTGTTTGACTGGATTGAACAATATGTCCATCCAATTTCTGGAATAAATATCTGGTGAGAAAATCTCCCAAGGGTGTTTTTTCGTGGGGAAGAATATTATCACATAAAGACATTAATTTTGAATTGGGTGATTTCTTTTTAATTGTTCCTGCAATCACACCCAAAGCTGGCGCAAAAAAAGGATTCCAAAACCTAAAAATAACCAGATCATAATGTTTCTTGGCAAGCTTGTTTCCTGTGCTGAACCATGTAAGAGGATTAATGGAATTTATCCATCTGTAACAATTATCAATTTCTAAATTGTCATCTAAATATTGCGTCTTTCCTGGGAAAAGAAAATCGGGGTACTGACGGGAATAGTTTATAACATCAACTGAATGGTATATGGACAGTTTTTTGACTAAAATGGAAGTATGTTTGGAAATTCCACCTCGATATGGTGGCGCTACCGAGATAAGTGCAATTTGCATTTAACCCTGTTTTTTTGAATACACCGAATGGATTTTCTTTTCAGATGATCCAGATGATTTTATGAGTAACTCTCCCAATAATCCTATGGAGAAAAACCATAAACCTAACCCAAACACCATGGCACCAAATACGATGAGTGCAAAATGTTTTTGAAAGGGAATCCCATTTGTGATTTTATCATAAATTGGAAAAACTTCACTAAGGGTTGAAATGAAAATAAAGACTAATCCAATTGATCCAAAAAAATGGAGGGGCCTATCAAAATACTTTCCTGTAAACAACATTGTAAACAGATCAAAAAATCCGTGAAATAATCGATTTTTCCCATATTTGGTTTCTCCAAATTCTCGAGGGCGATGATTTACTTCAATCTCAGTTATAGAAAACCCTTTTTGCCCAGCTATTGCAGGAATATAGCGATGAAGTCCCCCGTAGATGTCTATTGATTTAACAACTTTTTGCCGATATGCTTTTAATCCACAGTTGAAATCATGAATTTTTATTCCTGTGAATATCCTGGTTATCCAATTGAAAATTTTTGAGGGTATCCGCTTGGAAGCTGGGTCTTTCCTATCTTTTTTCCAACCTGATACAACATCCCATCCCTCTTGTATTTTTGTGATTAATCGGGGAATTTCAGCCGGATCATCCTGAAGATCTGCATCAATTGTAATAACTATATTGCCATTGGCTTGCTTGAATCCCTCAGCAAGTGCATCTGCCTTGCCAAAGTTTTTGAAAAATTGGATGATAGAAACCCGGCTATCATTATCAGCTATTTTCCGCATAATGTTATAGGATTCATCATCGCTACCATCATCAATAAATATTATTTCCCAATTAGAATAATCAGCCAAAGAATTAGAAGATTCTGCATAAAATTTATCTAAAGAGCCTTCTTCATTCAAAACAGGAACAATAATGGAGATAAAAAGATTTTCAGTCATATAATTTATCTAATTTATTTCTTATAGTTTGATTATCTGAATTTATTTTTAGCACTTTTTTATAAATATTAATGGCTTCTGAGGTTTTATTCATTTTTACGTAAATGTCACCGAGATGTTCTAAAATTACGGGGTTATTCTCATTGAAGCTTAGACTTTTTTCGATGAATTCTTCAGCTTTTTTATAGGTTTCTAATTTAAAATATATCCAGCCAATTGTATCCAGGAAAGCGGCGTTTTCAGGTTCCATAGCAACAGCACGCTCTGCTAATTGAAGGGCATAATTAAAATCCTCTTGAGAAGATTCTTTCCGTTCTGATAAAATGTAAGCATAATCGTTTCTCCCCCCAGCATCATTTTCATTTTGATTTATCATGTACAAAAAAAGTGAGTCCGAACGATTGGTGTCCTCCATATCTTCATACAGTATAGCCAGTGCATGTTTTGCTGCGATTAAATCTGGTTGTATTGTTAATGCTATTTGATAATAATTTTCGGCTTTTATAAGATCTCCAGAATTATATAATATAGTTGCCAGAGAAAAGGGAAATGCAACTTCATCTGGAAATTTTGGTAATGCCTGAAGTAAAATCTCAACTGCTTTATTATTTTCATCAGCTTGTAAATAGGCAAAGGATAAAGCTTCATATCCCACAGAAATATCAGGGTATTCATTCATGAGTGTCTCACTGATATTAATCTCATTTTCTATTTGTTCAAGGGAGGAATATGCAATTAAGAGTATTCTAAGTATATCTAAAGAATGATTTCCATTTTCATAAATGGGACTGAGAATTTCCACTACTACATCGAATTTTTCAATCCTAAGATTGAGCTGGCTCAAATTAATTAATTGATCAACTGTACCTCCGGTTGATTCCATCAATTCATGCATTAATGAGATAGCCTCAGAATATTCACCTGAATTATCAGCTATTTCAATTAATAATTCAATAATCAGCTGGCTTTGGGAAATGGATTTCAATTCCCATAAAATATCCCTAACTAACTCTATATTTCCTGTTGCTATACCAATTTCATAAATTTTTATGAGGATTTCATTCTGCTGAGGATTAACCTCATAAATATCCTTGTAGGTTTTTATTAATTTTGACCACTCCTGATTTGAAAATTGATAACTAGCACGAGCGAATAATATATCCATATCATTTGGGAAATTTACAAAAAGAGAATCTAATAATATTTCAGCTTTTGTACCGATTCCTTCTTGAATATAGAGCTCATAAAGGTTTAAACCAATTTCTTTATTATTTGGATCAATTTTTAAATTTCTTTCCAAATAATTAATGGCTTCCGAATATTTCCCCTGATAGGTTTTTAAATCAACCAGTGAATGTAGTATTGTGGGAGAATCAGGAGACAGAGAAAGGGCTTTTTCATAATATTTTTCAGCCATTTTATAGTCGTTTTGTAATAGCTCATACTCACCCTTCATAAAATATTCATAAGCCTCACTTTTCTTGGATGTACCGCCAAAAAAAAGGGAAATGGAAATTGCAATTAATATCGCGTTTCTGAGTTTTATGAATATATTTCCTTAAAATTTGCCTTAATAAAAAAATAGGAGGGAATTACCCTCCTATTTCAAAATTTAAAATACAACTTTACGCTTTATTAGCGAGCAGTTCCTTTACAACACCATCTGCGTTTTTTCCATCAGGTACTTGAACAATTTCTTCATTAAACCGTAAAGCGCCCGTTTTATTAGATCGACCAGACCTGATTAACATGATGTGGTTTTTTGAAGATTTTTTTGCATGTCCTACTTTTTCTCCAAAGGATTGTTTCTTTGCCATTATAAGTTTTCCTTTTCCATAAAATTAAATTATTTATAATAAAAATACAGCTGTAAAAATACTGGGTTTAGAACGATAATTCCGAGGATTTTATACTATTTACCTCCCACTAATTGGATTCGATTCTCCAAATGTTTTGGAATTGACTTAGCTGAGGTGTCTGAATCTGCCATAGATGGTAGATTTTTTGTTGGGGTAATAACCGAAGGTTCAAATTTCTGCTGTGTATTCTGCTTGGATTGGGTGGATAATTTATCAAAGTCAATATTGGGCAGACCATCTTGATTTAATAATAAATATGATGCCCCTATTATCATGACCATCGCTACTGCAAAACCCAAGGCTGGAACCGGTTCAAATCCCAGAGGTTTTAACTGTATTAACCGCTGCCAGATTGAGGGGCCCTGATTATCAATTTCACGGATTTTATTCTGGAGTTTTTGGTCAAATTGACTGGAGGTACTTAATTGTGACATTTGGGGTAAATTTTCCATTAATCTGGAAATATCACTCAATTTTTCGCAACAATTTTCACAGGCTTCTTTATGATTGGTAAAATTCTCCCGAATCGCCTGTTTTAGTTCTCCCTCTATGTAGGCTGATATATTCAGCTCAAAATCGTAACAATTCATTCAGTAAGGTCTCTCCCCTTTCTTTTTTAATAATTCCTGTAATTTAACTCTTCCCCTGTTTATTCGGGATTTCACCGTTCCCAGAGGAACTTCCACAATTTTACTAATTTCATCATAAGAAAGTTCCTGAATATCTCGCAGTATGATAATTGTCTTAAAATCATCCGGAAGCTCCGCTAATGCCCGCTGGACGTTTTTCTCGAATATTTGAGCTAAATTCTCGTCGTCTGGCTCCACATCGGTACTGGATATAATGAACTCCCTGTCATCACGACTCAATTCTGAAACTGAAAAAGTTTTCCGGCGCTTTATTTTCCGTAATTCTGTGCGGGCAAGGTTTGCAGCAATAGTATAAAGCCAAGTGGAAAATTTTGCGATTTCCCTATAAGAATCCTTATGTGTGTACAATTTAATCAGAGTGTCCTGTACCAAATCTTCCGCTCGATCTATATCATTTAAAAATCGGTATATAAAATTTAATAACCTGTCTTTATAGCGATAAACTAACTGATTATATGCCCCAACGTCCCCATTTTGGAATTTTTTGATTAGCTCTTCATCTGTTATTTCAAAATTAGACATACTGATTTTTACAAATTTTAACAATTAGGGGTTGAATAAGAGAAGCTTCATTAATTGATGTAGATTTGCTTAAAACATCTAATTTTCTGAGCTCTTGAATAACTTGCATTAGTTCATTGTGAGTATATCCCTTATCATAACGAGATAAATTGGAGGTTATAATTTTATTAATCCCTGTAAAACCCATAGGTTTGTACTGTCCCATTTTTTTCCAAAGCAATTGCTGATATAAATATACTAAATTCACTAATATCTGGGGAAATTTGGTCCCATTTTCAGTTAAAGATGCAGCAATTTCTAATGAAGGTTGTAATTCTTTTTTTCCCAGGCTATCCTGAAGATGCCACATTTGAAATACACGGTCAAAACCATCCAACTTTTCAATATTATTTTCATCAATTTCTACATCACCTAATAAGAGGGATACTTTCTCTATTTCATTTATTACATGAGCTGTAGAATCTCCGTAAGTCTGAATGAAATAATCTAAAGCAGCAATGGTAATTTTTATTTCTCTACTTTTTATAATAAATTGCACCCATTCTTTCATTTTATTTTCAAAGGGGGTCCGCATATCCAATAGTTGTGAATTATCTGCAATATTTTTTAAAAAACTATTTCGCATATCAAATTCTGCTGAAATAATCAACAATACGATATTGGGATTCGGGGATTTAATATATTTAATCAGTTCTTGTCTGCCCGTTTTGCTTCTCAGCTTTTTAATCTCCCTGACAATGATTATACGTTTTTCTTCAAACATTGAAATTGCCGAAAGTTCCCCAAACAGCTTTTCTTCAGAATCTTGATCTAATGAAAGATGTAATTTTACCCCTTTTTCCTTCAGAAATGACTTTGATAGTTCCTGCAAGAAATAATCCTCCAGGAATGAATCTCCACCATAAAGTGCAAAAATAGGGGAAATTTCCCGTGCTCGTATTCTACGGATTATCTGACCAATAGATGCGTTTTTCTGACTCACAATAATTTAACTGATAAAAGTAAATGCTAAAAAAGAAACAACAAAACAATACAGGGAAAACATATAAAATTTCCCCCGTGAAATTACATCTAATAACCAACTTATAACCAAATATCCTGTTACAGCAGATGAAATAAATCCAACTATTAAGGGAGAGGTAGAAATGTTCACTTGAGGCCCTATTGTAATCACCTCTAACAGTCCTGCACCCATGAGAACGGGAATCGCCATAAAAAATGCGAATTTTGCTGCTTTTTGGTGTTGGATCCCCATAATCAGTGCAACGGATATTGTAATACCTGAACGGGATATCCCAGGCAAAAGTGCTAAGGTCTGCACAAACCCAATACATAATGCAATCATTAATACCATTTCTCTATTAGGGCGGTTTTTAAAAAAATAAGTCCCACCCACAACCAATCCGGTTATCATGAGCATCCATTTAACAATAGATACAGTAAAGGTGGATTCTATTGAGTCTTTGAGAGCCAACCCGGCACAAACAGCAGGAATTGTGGCAATAATCAAAAATAAAACATAATTCTTGGCTTCCTTGTCCCCTTTAAAGAAATCCCCCACCAACTGCTTAAGGTCATCATAAAAATAAAATAGAATTGCCGCTAAAGTCCCCATGTGTAGAATTACCTCCAATAGGACACCTGGCTCATCTACACTCAATAAATGTTGTGCCAATACGAGATGGCCAGAACTACTCACCGGTAGAAATTCAGTCAACCCTTGAACAATTCCTAAAATGAGCGCTTGAATCCAATCCATTATGTCAGCCCTAAAAATGCAAACATACGACCAGCATTTTCTCCATCTCGCCGATAGCTGTGACATTTAGGTAATTCATAGGTACACATATTTGATACTCCTATATTTTGGGCAGGAATTCCCATTTCTACCAATTGCAAACTAATCTGGTCATGCAACCCAACCTTCCATTTGCGTTCATTTATTTTTACTTTCGCTTTATCATCAAATTTTCGGGCAACTTCTCCATCAACTTCATAACAACAGGTTCCAATTGCGGGACCCAAATAGCATCTAATATCCTCCGTCTCTGCTCCGTTTTTCTGCATCAATCGAATAGCATTTTGCACAATATTTTCCACTGTACCTTTCCATCCGGAATGTACCAATCCTATTATTCTTTTTCGGGGATCAAACAAAAATACCGGTACACAGTCTGCCACCTTCAGTGTGAGCAAAATATCAGAGCTAGTGGTCACAAGTCCATCAGCAGCAGGGTAAATGCCCGGTAATTTGGCAATTTCAACCACGGCGGAATGTACCTGCTCCGGAATTGCGAGGTTTTCAGTTTTATTTCCAAACTTGGGTATAATCTCATCCCGAGAATATTTAAAGGGATTCAGAGAAAATAGCGCTTTTACATTTGCGGATAAATAATCAGAAAAGTCTAATAGTGATTGATTTTCCAAGGGTTAAATATAGGAGTATTATATGGGAATATTAATTGTGAAATGGGAGTTTTTGGACTATAACTTCCCTAATGTGAATGTATAAATTGCCCGAATTCAAAATACCCTTCAAACTCTGTCCCATCACTGAGCGTATAAACCCCATCTCCATGAAAAAGACCCTCCTTAAACTCTCCAGTATAGACAGAACCGTTAGGGAAATTATAGGTTCCAAATCCTTCAAACAAATCATTTTTAAATTCACCTACATATTTTTCATCATTGGATGAACTATTTATAATGTATGTTCCAAATCCATTTTTCTTTCCTTGTTGAAATTCACCTATATATTTAGATCCAATTGAAGAGTTGAAGGTGCCTTGACCATGGAATAGACCCTCCTGGAAATTTCCTGAATAATTATCGCCATTTCCGCTATGCCAGGAACCAGAACCATTTAGCACTCCATCTATAAATGAGCCTGAAAACAAATCGCCATTACTCATTATAAATACTCCTTGACCATTTTTTTTACCATTCTCAAAATCACCTTCATAAACGGAACCATCTGGAAAAGTAAACACCCCATCTCCATGGCTGACCCCATTTAAAAATTCCCCGGAATATACAGACCCATTTGAGAATGTAAAAGTACCTTCACCGTGCATTTTATCATTTTCAAATTCACCAATATATTTAGATCCATCAGGAAAATTAAATATTCCTTCGCCAGATTTTTTCCGATCCTGAAACATACCCATATATTTTGAACCATCTTCATATATATAATTACCATAGCCTTCTATACAGTCACCAGCAGTGCAGTTCTGGGACCAACTAATGCTAAGTATGAAAATAGAAAATAGAAAATAGAAAATAGAAATTATTCGATTCATTTCGATATAATTATTTTATCTAAAACCAACATTTTCGATCTGTAATTCATGCCGTAATTTACGATATTTAGAGGAGAATACCAATTTACAAGCCAAATTTGATTAAATATTCTAAATACAGAATATTAACAATAGTATTAACTAATTTCATTAAATGCTTCTTCTAATAATTAGTCAACTTTTAGTGATAAATTCATCAAATTGTTTTTATTAGAAATTATCAACTATTGTCGAGATACTTGTGAGCAGTTCCGACCAAAGTTTGTAATTTGAATATTCTCTTTTACTAAAAAAATATTTTATAATTAATCAATATATTTCTACCTGCTTCAGGCATAATTGATTTGATTTTTGATAAATGATTATAATATTCTTCATTAAAAATATTATTTAGTTGAATTGTAATATTTTTATTTTCTTTGCTATAGTTTATTACAAAATCAACTAAAAATGATGATGGAGTAAAAGTTTCAAACTCACCCAATCTATTTTGAGAATGTATTTTAGATAATCTTACATTAAAATTCATTGATTCATATTTATATATAAAGTTTAGAATTTGTTTGGTTGGGTTAATATATGATAAAGGTAATTGATTTGTATAGTCATCTCCTTCCGTAAAAGAAAAATCATATACCATTTTATAATTTTTATAATTGTATGCTAAGTTAAATTCTATACCTTTAATTGAAGATTTTACTCCTTGAGTTTGATATTTATATAACCATCCAGAAGAACCACTACCCCACTCAATAAAATCGGAACCTGCACAAGGATGTGATTCTCCAATAACGAATTCCTCTTCACATTCTCCCATTTTATTCATTTGATAATAAAAAGGACTATAATTATAAAAAGTTGTTATTGAAAAATTATATGGATTAGAATTGTAATAAATAGAAGATTCAATTCCATATATTTTTTCTAATTGGAGATTTGGTTCACCAATTTCATAAGAATAAGAACCTAAATGTGGACCATCTGAATATAATTCTTCTAATCTAGGAGCTTTCATTGTATTCATTATCCAACTATTAATTTCAAATTTATTAATTATTTTTCTTAAACCTAATGAAGATGAAAAATATTTAAAAGTTCTAGTTTTAATTTCTTTATTATCTAAATTTGATAAAGAAATATTATTTTGTTCTGGTGCAATTAATAAATATCCCATCCTAAAAGAACTTAATATATCAAAACTGAAAAAATCTTTTTCATAAAATCCAAATAGTGATAAATCTAGTTCATCAGTCTTAGGAGTCCAATAAAATCCAATTGGTGAAAATTGTTTATATTTTAATTCCGAACCCATAATTAAATTAAAAGATTGAAATTCAATCTTACAATTATGTGTATTTTTTGATAAGGCTACTGAAAAATAATCTGAATTATTTTCAAATTCCTGATGTTCATAAATAATATAATTATAATTAAAATCAAATTGTTTAAATTCAAAAAATGAAATATCCCAATGAAAATTAAATTGAAACGTATTTTTTATCAATTCTATATCTACTCCATTTATATGTCCTTCTGGACTTGATGGAATTCCATAATCCATATTATAATTTTCAAAAATAAAATTGATATAGCTATATTTATTATACTTTGTAAATCCTAATTTATAATTAGATGTTTTAGAAAATGTATTCTCTATTGTACCAATTGGACTTGTTTGATCATTCGTATTTCTATTATTAATCATTACATTTAACTGATTATTTTTTATAGGAATATATAACATTAGATTCCCATATAGCCCTTTATTAAATGATTCTCCTCCCAATAATAATTTTGTCTTAAAATTCTTAAACTTTACCTTTGGATTCCCACTAATGCTTGTATTTATCACTCCACCTATAGCATTAGAACCATATAATAAAGCTTTAGGTCCTCTTATTATTTCTATTTCATTTACATCAGTCATATCTAAAGCTATTACATGATCAATTGATGATTTAGATAAATCTCCCGTTTCACTTCCATCCTTTGTAATTAATAATCTATCACCAGAGTATCCTCTCAATACCGGTTTTGATGTTACTGAGCCCATTGAATTTACTCCAATGTTTGATTGATTAGACAATGTTGTTGCTATATTCCCACTAAGGTTATTATTTAATTCCTTTCCACTTAACACAACATCAGATATTTGATTTGATCTATCTTTATGAGAATGTATATGAATTAATTCTAATTCTAATGATTGAGGTTTAATAAATATTTCACCTAAATTAATTTTTTCCTTAGATAAATTCAATGGTATAATTAATTCTTTATACCCAATCATTTTAATACTTAAATCGATTTCATTTCCTAATTGTTCACTTAAAAGCAGATTAAAATATCCCACCTCATTTGTTATGGTTCCAAAGTCAGTATTTTTAATAAAAATATTAACATTGTTAATTGGAGTTTTGGTTGTAGAATCTAAAATTTTACCTGAAATATTATATGTCTGAGATAATGAATATCCCAGACATATAAAAAAAACTATTAAAAGTTGAAATCTTTTAATATAATTCAGTAACATTGAAAGATACATTGTTTATTGAAGTATAATCAGCATGGTCACCATGCATCAATTCTAATTTAAAACTAGATGAACCGGCACTTATTCCAATGATATGAATTGCTATCTCATAGTGTTCTTCCTCTCCTTCATGATCATTTTCACCTTCTTCATGTTTTTCAACTTCAATAATAGCAATAGAAGTGTCATTTCCAGTGATTATTAATTCATCTTCATGATCTTCTTCATCTTCTCCATGTTGAATTTCATCCCCCTCATGATCAAGAAAATGAACGGAAAGTTCCAGAGTATCTCCAACAATTAAATTGACATTATTAATTTCAATTGCTCCTTTAAATTCTCTGTATAGTCCATTACCATTTTCATCTTTTAAAATAAATCCATCTGTATCTGTGTGATCTCCACCATGTGAAACAGGGCTCTTTTCACAACCTATAGCTATTAAACCTATCAATGCTAATAGACCTAATTGCTTAATTATATTTTTCATTACAATAAGTTCTCCATATAAATAGTATATAAGTAATTTTAACCTCCCTGACCATTGTCAAGCAAGTTTGAATAAAATAGATATAATGAGTTAAACTACAAATTGTAGCTTAATCTAATGTATATCAATAAATTATAGTTTATTGGTTATATTTTATTAGAATATAGGGGGAGCTCTAGAGAGAGATATATTAGTATCGCTGAATTGAATGGTACTAAAATATTCATATACAATCAGGTCTGTTTCTCGGCTTAATAATGCTACTTCATTAAAATCTGAAATATAATTTTGACTATTTCTATAATTAATACATTCTTCACATTCATTGTGTTCATGGGTTTCATGATTATGTTCGTTTAAATAATGAATGTTTGAAAATAGTACATTCCCAACTAATAAAAATATTACATTATAAATAACAAGTAAATTCCTCACACTCAAATTTACAAATAAATTAATATTATATCCATACTAATTGAAAATTATCTAAATCTAGTGGATGATATATATTCTGTCTCTCAAGATGTTTTCTGATTTTGAAATAAGTTGAACAAACAGTTGATGATGTATTTACCCCACCCCTTGAAGTAGTGTATCCTAGTTTATTCAATCTATCTGCAACCTGTTTCCAAGTTAGACTTTCATCAATTCTTAAATTACAGTTTTTCTGATACAAAGATATCTGATACTCGGATAGCTTAGGTATTTTTAATCTGGAACTATCTACTGAAATTAAATAGTTCAGATATGGTTTTCTTTCATTTCTAAAACCCCACACATCGATACTATTCAACCGTAACAGAAGGTGTCATTTGGAACATTTTTGTTTCTTCCATCTATTTTTTTTTGGAAATCTCACCACCAAAGTTACTCATATTATTAACTTTATATTGAACATCATTTTGGATACTATATTGATAGAATCTCCTAACACTATCCTTACTCCATTTACTTCCTCTTATAGTAGTTATTCCATTTAGATTGAGATACATTGAAATTGATTGAAATGTTTTTCCATCGGTTCTCATCTGTGTAATCATATTAAGTAAATCTAACTTCTCTAATGAAGGTTCACTCTTCCTATTCTTATGAGTAATTGTTAACTGATAAACACCATCTTCAAAC
>JACNLQ010000083.1 GCA_014381415.1 Fidelibacterota bacterium | reverse complement strand
ATCTTGTATCTATGGCTCATGGGCATGTGACGGCTATGGTGACTGTGCTGATGGCTCAGACGAAGCTGACTGTGCTCCTGCATCATGTGAAGACCAAGGTCTATGGGATTGTGGCGATGGCCAATGTATTCCAACATCATTTGTATGTGATGGCTCAAGTGAATTCTGTAACGCAGGCTGGCCTGCAGACTGTGCCAATGGTGCAGATGAAGGCTTAGATTCCTGTGGTTATACAGATGACTGTGCAGCAGGCTGTGCTGATGGTGAACATGACTGTGGTGCCGATGGTAGTCCATATGGTCAGTGCATCTATGGCAGCTGGGCATGTGACGGCTATGCAGATTGCTATGACGGCTCAGATGAAGCTGACTGTGGTGGTCGTTCTTCATCAGATGCAACAGTGCTATCTCTACCTACTTTCGAGAAAGTTAAGGCTGGTTCTTCAACAGCTATTCAATCCATCGTGAAGGATGTTCGTAAGAATCCTGCTGATGTGATTAAGCATGACGCTCCATTGGGTAGAAAAGCAACTGGATTTGAATCCAAATTGCAGAAAGCCAATGACGTGAAGCTTATCCAGTCTGCTAAAGGTCTGAACTATGAAGCTGATGGGTTTGTTGGATTTGAAATCACCCTTACACATGGTGCTGATTTTGAAATCGATGTAACCTCTGCTGGTTTTATTGCTAGGGCTAATACAGTTGGTAATACAACTAAGGTGATAGTTGTTAACAACGAAACCAATGAACTATTTAGTTCTACCGGAGAATATGAAATCACATCAGTGATTGCCGGTACTGCAAATGGTACAGAAATTTCAAATGTTAATATTGTAGCTGCACCTAAAGCATTTGGCTTGAACGATGCATATCCAAATCCGTTCAACCCAACAACTTCTGTTGAATTAGCAATGCCTGCTGATGGTTTTGTATCTGTAAAGATCTATAACCTCATGGGTCAGGTAGTTGCTACTCTACATGAAGGTCATCTCTCAGCGAATACCTATTCGTTTACTTGGGATGGTGTTGATGCTGCAAGTGGTATGTACCTCCTGCAAGCTGAAGCAGCTGGCAATGTAGCTGTACAGAAAATCATGTTGATGAAATAACCTGGTTTTAAAATGTATAAAAAACCCCTCGGTGAATGCCGAGGGGTTTTTTTATGTCCTCAAAAATTATTATCTGTACCACAACTTTGAGCTGTGGCACAGATAAAGCATAAGGTCTTAAATTTGATCTGTGAAAAAAATCATAAATAAACTTAAAAACGCTTATTTTGTTGACACCCGTACGCTTGCGATTTTCAGGATTGCATTAGGTATTTTAGGAATGTGGGATGTTTTACGGAGATACTATTTAATTGATGCTTTTTATTCTTTCAATGGTATGGATTTTAGGAGACAGATTACCAGCAGTTATTCTGTAAAATACTTCACTTTACTAGATACCTTTCAAACATCTATTGAAGTCCAATTATTTTTTATTTTTACTATTATTTGTTTTTTTCTATTGATGATAGGATATCGTACCCGATTATTCCAGATCCTGTCAGCCTTTGGACTCCTCAGTATTCATAATGCAGCTGTTATTTTGGAAAATGGTGGGGATATGGTGTTTAATAATTATCTCATTTGGACATTATTCTTACCATTGGGAAAATCTTGGAGTATTGACTCCCTAAAATCTAGTTTGCAGAATTTCCCGGAAAAAGACTCGACAAATCTAAATACTCCTCTACCAAAACCAAAATTTAAAATATTCCATGTTGCCTATATCGCCTGCTTAGTGCAGTTGGCTATGATCTATTTTTATAATTATATTAATAAAACCGGTAATATGTGGAGTGATGGATCGGCAGTGTATTATATGTATCAACTAGATACCTTTTTAACCCCAATTGGAAATTGGATACAACAACATCTGACTTTAAATCTTTCAGTATTTTTAACAAAATCAACCCTGATAATTGAATTAATAGCCCCCATATTTATTCTGAGTCCAATTCTTCAACCCTGGCTTCGAAGAATTATTATTTTCCTGTTAATAGGATTTCATTTAATGATTGGTATTTCAGTTGGAATTGGATTATTCAGCTGGATAATGATTGCTGTAGTTCTGCTTCTCTTGAGTCATGATGATATAAATCTATTAAAACAATATTTGAGTAAATTTTTCAGAAGTGAGTATATTGTTTTCTACGACCGCGATTGTGGTTTTTGTCATCTTACTGCTCGAATAATTAAAAGGTTGGATGTATTTAACCGATTTAGCTGGGCAGATCGATTATATGGTGGAGATAAACCAAAAAATGTACTCACAGAATTGGAGTCAACAATAGTTGTCTGGAATAAAGATACAAATCAAATTTGGACTCGTCACAAAGGATTCTCTAGAATAATTTCTGCACTTCCATTTGGCTTTATAGTATCATGGATTTTAGTTATCCCCGGATTGGAAAAAGTATTCGGATATATGTATGATAAAATATCTCAAAACCGAACTGATATTAGTGTTACTATGGGTCTTTCTGCCTGTGGAATTCCAGACAAAGTTGATAGTCAGGAAAGTCCTTATCCAATTCAAATTCAATCATTTGCTAAATGCAAAAAAATGACATGGGTGCTGGGTAATGTGCTGGTTTTATTTTTAATTATTGGAGCAGTTGACTATTCCATGCATATAAATGAGGGGTTATCTTCCAAGGATGGTAAAAAAGAATTAATAGTTAAACAACCCAGTAATAATAAATTTCTAAAACAATTAAGATTGAAAATGAAACATATTTTGTTATACCCTAGAATGTACCAACAATGGAATATGTTTTCCCCTTCAGTAATTAAAAGTGAAAAGTGGTTGGTAGGTGATATTTCATTTAATAATGGTAAAAGTATTTCTCTTTTTATCAACAATTTGGGAATAGAAAAAAAGATGAACCGAACGCATATCCAACCCTACCAGGAACAATTTTGGCGAAAACTATTCAGTCGAATTAATAATACCAGTTATAAAAAGTATATTCCAGATTTTAAGGATTGGCTGAAAGATACAGAATTCTTTCCAGAATATAGAGGACGAACGGTGAAAAATGTAACTTTGTGGCAATTAAGCGAAAGCTCCCCTAAACCGGAAAGTACTAAATCACCCAGCGTTAGAAAAACTGAAGTGGTTCCTGGGTTTAAAACTAATTTAAGTAGGAAAACAAATAACTCTAATAGGAAAAATAATCGAAGGGTCCCGAAAAAGAAATTATAAATTGAAAAGCTTAGGTAGTTAGTTGGGTTAAATCCAATTTTTCTTTATACCTCATCATAAACTCAAATGCAGCTTCATATTCATTGGGGATTTTACCATCTAGTATGGCTTCTTCAATAGCTTCTTTAATTTGTCCCACCTGTCTTCCCGGTTTCAGCTTAAATGTTTTCATAATTTCTTCTCCCCGAACTGGAGATTGAAATGCTTTCATTTCATCCCTGAGTTTTACATCTTGCATGAGGTGTTCCACTTTTTCAAAATTCCCCATATACTTGCTGACCTTTTTTGGATTTTTAGTGGTAATATCTGCCCGGCAAAGAATCATGAGGTCATCCACATATTCTCCCGCTTCTGCCATCACCCGTCGGATGGCACTATCTGTTATTTCTTTTTTTGCCAGTGCAATGGGGCGGAGGTGTAATTTGGTAAGTAGCATGAGATAGTCCCGTAGATTATTGGAGAGTTTCATCCTTTTGGCTACTTTTTTCATCATTCGCCGACCAATTTCATCATGACCATGAAAAGTCCAGCCTTTTTTCTGATCAAAATGTTTGGTGGGAGGTTTGGCAATATCATGTACCAATGCGGCAAAACGGATATCCATTTTATCAGTGAGTTTGGCTGCATTATCCACCACTTGAAGCGTATGGATAAAAACATCTTTATGTCCCATACCATTTATAATTTCTACTCCTGACATGATATCCATTTCTGGAAAAACATGAGCAAGGAGTCCCGTTTCTTTCATGAGATAAAAAGCAATACTGGGTTTGTCTGTTTTGAGGGATTTTACTATTTCATCCCGAATTCTCTCCCATGATACAATTTTCATTCGATGGATATTTCGTGAAATACTATCCAGAGATGTAGCTGCAACATCATATTGTAATTGGGCAGCAAACCGAACAGCCCGTAGCATTCTAAGGGGGTCATCCGAAAATGTTTCATCAGGATCGAGGGGGGTAATAATGAGCCCCTTCTGTAAATCCTTTATTCCGCCAAAGGGATCGTATAGCTCACCAAAGTTGGATGGGAGTAAGGATGCTGCAATGGCATTAATGGTAAAATCTCTGCGGGACATATCTTCCTCAATGGTGGAAGATGTTACCTCTGGTTTCCGTGAATCAGAATGATATTTTTCTATTCGGGCAGTTGCTACCTCAATTTCTACATCGGGGTAGGGTATCATTGCGGTTCCAAATTTATCATAATCAACGGTGATATTCACCTTCAGTTCCTTGGCTAACTTTTTAGCGAAGGCAACACCATCTCCCTCAACCATGATATCGATATCTTCAGACGATTTCCCTAATAGGGTGTCGCGAACATATCCACCTACAATATAGGTGGGGATATTTTCCTTTTCCCCCAACATTCCCGCTAAGGTAAGCACCTCCTCATGAGGATTATTTTCTTTTAATAATTGTCTAATACTGCTCATACAGGGTATAAAATTAGGAGTATTAAAATTTATGTGGGTAACAAAAATTACAACATTTGATAAATAATTTACTGCCCAAAAATACTGAAATAGACGTAATTTTTATACCGGGCAGTTTCCCCAATTACTATTCAAAAATCACACAATGAGGTAAAATGCAAAAAAATCCAGTGAAATATGTATTTGTATTTGGAGGTGTATTATCGGGTTTAGGTAAAGGAATTGTGGCTTCTTCTCTTGGATTTTTGCTAAAATCCAGAGGATTCAAGGTTACAATTCACAAACTTGACCCCTATCTGAATGTAGATCCTGGCACCATGAATCCCTATCAGCATGGTGAAGTATTCGTATTGGATGATGGATCAGAGACCGATTTGGATTTAGGTCATTACGAGCGATTTATTGATGAATCCCTTAGCAGTATCAATACCACATCCTCTGGTCGTGTCTATTGGGATGTCCTGGAAAGAGAGCGCCGGGGTGACTATTTGGGTGATACCATCCAGGTGATTCCTCATATTACAGATGAAATTAAACACCGAATTAAAGCGGTTAATGTTCGCAAAAAGTACGATGTGCTTATTACAGAAGTGGGGGGTACCGTTGGAGATATTGAGGGTCAGCCCTTTTATGAAGCTATTCGACAGTTTATTCTTGAAGTAGGTAAAGATAACTCTCTAGTCATTCACACTACTTTATTGCCCTATATAAGCGCTGCAGGGGAAATGAAAACAAAACCCACCCAACATAGCGTTATGCGTCTTCGAGAAATTGGTTTGGAACCAAATATACTTGTTTGCAGGACAGAAGCAAATCATCATCTTACTCCAAAACTAAAGAAAAAACTGGGACTATTCTGCAATGTAGAAACAGAACACGTATTTGAATCTCCAGATGTTGAGACAATTTATGAAATCCCCCTGGTGTTGGATGAACAGAATTTTGACACTGCCATTTTGAATAGATTAGGACTTAATATACCCAGCCATCAGGAAAACCTTCATGTACTTGAAAGCTCAATAGGTAGATATAAAAACCCTAAAAACGAGGTTACCATTGCCCTATGTGGTAAATACAACGGGCTTCATGATGCTTATAAAAGTATTATTGAAGCATTTATTCACTCTGGGATTGAAAATGACACTGAAGTGAATGTGAAATGGATTGACGCCGAAAAACTTGAAGAAACTCATGATGTGGAAGGAGCATTTAAAAATGTAAATGGAGTACTAATTCCCGGTGGGTTTGGAGATAGGGGGATTGAAGGAAAAATAATGGTATCAAAATATGCCCGAGAAAAGGGGATTCCATTTTTTGGTATATGCTTAGGTCTCCAATGTGCAATAATAGATTTTGCTCGTCATGTTTGTGGGTGGAAAAATGCAAATAGTACAGAATTTGTAAAGAAGTGTAAATCTCCGGTTATTGATTTAATGCAGGGGCAGCGGAATGTAAAAACTAAAGGGGCAACCATGCGTCTGGGATCTTACCCATGTAGGGTGAAGGGTAAAACACGAGCGTACAAAGCCTATCAAAAACGGAATATAAATGAACGCCATCGCCATCGGTATGAGGTGAATAACAAATTACGTAATGAAATGGAAAAAATGGGTTTAATTGTAAGTGGTGAAAACCTTGACTTGGATTTAGTGGAAATGATAGAGTTGAAAAATCACCCCTGGTTCGTGGGGGTCCAATTCCACCCTGAATTAAAAAGTCGGATTGTAAATGTTCACCCCCTTTTCCGTGATTTTATTGCAGCTACAGTTGAGGAAAAAGAAAAAGTTTCCAATAGTAATTAAATTTTGGATTATTTGTATAAAGTTGAAAAATATCATCTCAATAATATTAGTACTTTTGTTTATTGCCTGCACTGGTAAAGCCGAATTCAATGAGAATGGGGCATCAGAAGAATTGATGGAAAATGAAATATGGAATCCAATTATCATTCTCAGTCGAGAGGAAAATAAAATCGTAACAGCAAAATCAGATAAATTATACAAAAGATCCAATGAAATGGCATTGTTGGTTGGAAATGTTAAGGCTGATTTTTTCCGTGAAGATGGAGCCCATATGAGTATTCTCTATTCTGATTCAGCTCGGATAAATGAACAGAGTAATAATCTCCATGCCAATGGAAATGTATTTGTGGTCTCAGATAGTGGGTATACGCTTACCACCAGTGAAATCCTTTGGGATAATCGATATAGAATGATTATTGCGGAAGATTCTGTTATGTTTACTACTACTAATGGCGATACACTCTATGGGGTTGGATTCGAATCAGATATGGATCTTGAACAATGGAAAATTTCTAAGCCTTTCGGCATTGCACGGGATGGTATATAAGTTGAATGTAGCGGACGCAGAAATATTATCTGGGAAAAACCTTTGTAAATCTTATGGTAATAAAGAAATCGTAAAAGGAATCTCGATAAATGTTAAAAGGGGTGAGGTTGTAGGGCTGCTTGGCCCAAACGGAGCAGGTAAAACTACAACGTTTTATATGATTACTGGCATGATTCGCCCCAATAGTGGGGAGGTAAAATTGGATGATTCAAATATAACCCAGCTACCCATGTATCAACGGGCAAGAGAAGGAATTGGATATCTGGCGCAGGAACCCTCAGTATTTACTAAACTTTCTGTTGAGGATAATCTCAGATTAGTACTGGAAATGACCTCCCTGAATAAAGATGAGCAATCTCATCGCTTGGAAAAACTATTGGACGATTTCTCTATTGGTCATATACGGAAAAGTAAAGCCTACACTTTATCTGGTGGGGAACGGAGGCGAACTGAAATAGCCCGAGCACTTGTAATGGAACCCAAATTTATTTTGCTGGATGAGCCCTTTTCAGGTATTGACCCTATTGCAGTTGAGGATATCCAGCAAATCATTTTCGATTTAAAATCCAGGAATATTGGCGTACTTATTACGGATCATAATGTGAGAGAAACTCTTACTATAACTGATCGAGCCTATCTTTTATATGAGGGTGATATATTAAAATCCGGGTCTGCACGAGAACTTACAGACGATGAGGAAGCAAGACGGCTATACTTAGGCAGCAAATTTAAAATGGATTTTACCGATGCCTAAAATTTCTCAGAACCAATCTCTCCAACAAAAATTATCTCCTCAACAAGTACTCCAGGCAAACCTATTGCAGCTTAACCTTCCGCTCCTGGAACAGCGAATTCTCCATGAATTAGAAACTAATCCTGCTTTGGAAATGATGGAATTACCCGATGAGGGAGAGATGGATGAAATAGTAGAAGAAAAATTAGAATCTGAAGAAGAAATTGAATTTGACTGGGAAGAGCTACTGGGAGTAAATGACGATTTTGAATATCCAAAAACCCAGGTGAAAAAGGACGAGGAGCGTGAAATTCCATTAGTCTCTCAGGAAACTATGTCGGAGCAGGTATTGAAACAGGTTCAGGATTGTAATGTGGATAATAAAAGTCTTCGGATAGCTGAAGAGGTTTTGGGCAACCTTGATGAACAGGGCTACTTAACAATTGAACCCATGCTAATATCAGATAGAATAAAAGTTGAAGAACAGGAAGTATTGGATGTGATGCACTTGATCCAAAGACTGGATCCCCCAGGATTAGCATCTGTAAATATGCAGGATTGTCTTTTGGCACAAGCTGAGGTTCGAGATGAGAATAATGAAGCAATATTAATTCTAAGGGATTATTTTGATGATTTTGTAAATCACCGCTACGAAAAAATAATAGATGAAATTGGCTGCTCAAAAGATGTATTGAATGAAGCTATGGAGTTTATCGCTCGGTTGAATCCCAGTCCCCGGGATGACCAATCAATGTCGAAACAGAATATAGTCGTACCTGATTTAACGGTTGAGGAAAGAGAGGGCATATTTCATGTGGTTGTACAGGATGGATCCTTGCCGGAAATTCGCGTGAGTAAAGCATATATCAACATGCTTAGTGATCATAAAGATGAAAAGGATGTGCGCAGTTTTGTAAAAAAGAAATTGGAATCAGCAGCCTGGTTTGTAGATGCGGTTGAGCAACGAAAAAAGACAATCAAACGGGTAATGGAGTCAATCATTAAACGTCAGCCAGATTATTTCCAATTAGAAAAGCGAAACTTAAAGCCCATGATATTAATGGATATCGCCAATGATATTGAAATGGATATTTCAACTGTAAGTCGGGTTACCAACGGAAAATATGTTCAGCTTCCTTGGGAAATTAAAGAGTTAAAAACCTTTTTTTCAGAGGGAATCCAAACTGATTCGGGAGAAGAAGTATCCAATACGCAAGTGAAAATCCGACTAAAAGAAATAATAGATACCGAAGATAAACATAATCCTATTGGAGATGAAGAATTGACTAATATATTGAATGATGAAGGCTATAAAATTGCCCGGCGTACAATAACCAAATATCGGGAACAATTGAAGTTTCCAACTGCAAGACTAAGGAGAAAAATATAATAATATGGAAGCATTGAATATAAGAAGTACCACTATTCTTGGCGTTAGGGTGGGCAGAAAAATTGCCTTGGGTGGAGATGGGCAAGTTACCATGGGGGATATGCAGATGAAGTCCAAGGCTGTAAAAGTGAGGAGCTTCTGCGATGGGAAAGTATTGGCAGGTTTTGCAGGTGCTGTAGCTGACGCCATGGCTCTTTTTGAAAAATTCGAGGGAAAGTTGACCGAGGTAAATGGGAATCTTCAAAAAGCTGTGGTTGAGATGGCTAAAGAATGGCGAACGGATAAAATATTGAAAGATCTAGATGCCTTATTGGCAATTATGGATCATAAATCAGCATATCTTTTATCTGGTTCGGGAGATGTTATTGAACCTGATGACTTGGTAATATCAATTGGAAGTGGTTCCGGGTATGCCGTAGCCTCAGCTCGATCCTACCTCGATGCAGGTGAGAAGGATCCCGCAATAATTGTAAAGAAGGCATTGAAAATCACAGCAGACCTTTGTATTTACACAAATGATAATATCACTATTTTAAAAGCATGAAAGAATTGACACCCAGAAAAATTGTAAAAGAGTTGGACAAATATATTGTTGGGCAGACTCAGGCGAAAAAATCTGTAGCAATAGCGCTTAGAAACAGATGGCGTCGCCAGCAAGTTGAAAAACCATTACGAGATGAAATCAGCCCCAATAATATAATTCTCATTGGTTCAACAGGTGTAGGAAAGACTGAAATATCCAGGCGATTGGCAACTTTAGTGAATGCCCCCTTTGTTAAGGTAGAGGCTTCTAAATTTACAGAAGTTGGATATGTGGGAAGGGATGTTGAATCTATGGTTCGGGATTTAGTGGAAGTATCTGTTAAACAAGTAAAAAATGAGAAAGAAAAAACCGTTTTGGATCAGGCCAAAACAAATGCAGATGAAAGGATATTGGATTGCCTGTTTCCCAAGGGAGATTTATCATCTATGTCAGAAGAGGCACTAAAGCGCCAGGATAGAACCCGGACAAAACTTCGAAAAAAATTGAAGGCTGGAGAATATGAAAGTAAAGTAATCAAAATAAACATGAAAGCATCTCCCATGCCTTTTATGCAGGTTATGGGACCTATTGGAATGGATGATATGACGGGCAATATCCAGGATATGTTATCCAATGTGCTCCCTAGGAAGGATAAAACGCAGCGGTTAAATGTGGAAGATGCACGGGAAGTGTTTATTAATGAGGAAGCGGAAAAATTGATCGATATGGATGATGTAATTAAATTAGCATTAAATCGTTCAGAACAAAATGGGATCATTTTTCTGGATGAAATTGATAAAATTGCAGGTTCTGAATGTTCAGGTGGACCAGATGTTTCCCGTGAAGGAGTACAAAGAGATATTTTACCAATAGTGGAGGGTTGCACCGTAAGTACAAAATATGGTCAGGTTAAAACAGACCATGTACTTTTTATAGCAGCAGGAGCATTTCATGTGAGTAAGCCATCTGACCTCATCCCTGAGCTACAGGGAAGGTTTCCCATACGGGTAGAGATGAATAATCTCACCAAAGCTGATTTTGTAAAAATACTTACAAAGCCTAAAAACGCACTCATTATTCAATATATTGCTTTGTTAAATGCTGAAGGTGTAAAATTGGAGTTTTTAAAGGATGCCATTCAGGAAATAGCTGCCATCGCAACGGAATTAAATGATAAAATGGAAAATATTGGTGCTCGAAGATTGCACACAGTTATGACCAGTCTTTTAGAGGATATCCTTTTTCAACTTCCTGACAAAAAAATTACTCAAATTAAATTAGATAAAGCCAAGGTGAACGAAAAGCTAACTAATATTTCTGAGGATGAAGATTTAAGACGGTATATATTATAGGAATAAATATGAAAAGAGATTTTTTACATATTACAGATTTTACAACCGAAGAAATTTGGGAAACCTTAGAGTTGGCCAAATGGATAAAAAACAAGTTTTATATCCGGGAAGAGTATCATCCATTTAAGGATCGAACTATGGCAATGATATTTGCAAAACCATCCGCTCGCACAAGGGTATCATTTGAAGCTGGGTTTTTTCGTATGGGAGGACATGCCCTCTTTTTAGGTCCTAATGATATTGGAATCGGCAAACGAGAATCTATTGCAGATATTGCCCGGGTACTCAGTAAATATAATGATATGATAATGGCACGGCTTTTTAATCATGAACATATTATAGAGCTGGCAGAATATGCAGATGTTCCTGTTATAAATGGGCTTACTGATTTTAATCATCCCTGCCAAATTATGGCTGATATCCTTACCATTTTAGAGCATAGAGGTAATTTGGATGATTTAAAAATCACTTATGTGGGGGATGGGAATAATATCGTTCATTCCTGGTTAGCGTTGGCAATGCGGATCCCTATGCAGTTTACAATTGCCTGTCCAGAGGGATATGATCCGGATATGGACATGGTAACTACTTCCCGAAATGAGAATTTATCTGAAATTGAAGTCTCCCACGACCCATTTGATGCGGTGAAGAACGCAGATATTATTTATACGGATGTATGGGCATCAATGGGGCAGAAAGAAGAGGCGGAAAAAAGGCGTCGAGATTTTTCAGATTTTCAAGTGAATGAAAAACTTATTTCTGCTACTGGCAAGGAGACTCTCTTTATGCATTGTTTGCCGGCGGAAAGAGGGATTGAAGTGACAGATACAGTATGCGATGCAGATTATTCAATTATATTTGATGAGGCTGAAAACCGAATGTTTGCCCAAAATGCGATAATGGTAAAACTGCTTAAAGAGAACAATAGTTAGCTGAATGTATAAAATTTTTAGATAATCCCTCTCACAAAGACCTACTCGGATTATTTTCAGGTAATTAGGATTCATAGCTTAAAAACCTGAAAACGATTTAAAATCGCCTAATTTCAGGTAAAGCCACTGGAAAAATTTCTTTAGAATTCCCAATTTTTGTGGCATGGGTCACATAAAATATAGTTCATTTTGGGCTATTTTTGTTAATGAGATGCTGGAAAAATGGATATAATACTTTTGATTTTGGGAAAAATATCCTTGATATATAGGAAAAATAGTTTTATTTTTAACCTACCCGTCAGTATGCTTCTCTTCCTATTTCGAAGGGAATTTTTAGGGTGCAGCAATAATTCTGCAGTATTACCTACCTTGGAGGAGGGACTTCTGCAAAAAAATAAACGAGTTTTAAACTACTTAACTTAGGAGAAGGAAATGCTTTCATATTTTAAATTGGCAACCGCCACACTTTTAACTTTCATCACAATTAGTTTTGCCCAGGATGTTTCATTATCAATTGATGGAACAAGTCTCAATTATGAGTCCACTGCTGATATTTATGGTTTTCAATTTGATCACGATGGTTGTGCCTCAGGTGCTAGCGGAGGTGATGCTGCAGCAAATGGCTTTACAATTTCAGCCTCTAGTGGAATCGTCCTTGCCTTTTCTTTTTCAGGCAGTTCAATTCCAGCTGGTAGCGGAACCTTGTTGGATTTAGTTGGTGAATGTTCTACAATTTCAGGGCTTGTATTTTCTGGGGCGAATGGTGTTCCGCTCAATGCTGAACTTTCAGGAGGTGGTGGCTCTACTGCAGACCATGTAGTTGAAGTTTCCAACAATGTCTTTACCCCAGATCATCTGGATATAGCTGCAGGTGAAACAGTGGAGTGGGTCAATATGGGCGGCTTTCATAACGTTGATGGCTCCACAGGTACTTATCCAAATAACCCAGATTCTTTTTATAGCGGTTCAGCTTCAAGCGATAGCTGGACTTATTCCCATACATTTACAGTAGCTGGGAATTATGATTATGAGTGCAACCCCCATGCAGATATGGGTATGGTTGGTACAGTCACTGTTGGCAGTGGTGGCTGCACTGATGACATGGCCTGCAACTATGATGCTGGGGCTGATTTTGATGATGGAAGTTGTCTGGGCAATGATTGTGCAGGTGTTTGTGGTGGTGATGCTGTTGTTGATGGCTGTGGTGATTGTAATGGTGATAATAGCTCTTGTGCAGATTGTGCTGGTGTTCCAAACGGTGATGCTGTAGAAGATTGTGCAGGTGTTTGTGGTGGTGATGCAGTTGTAGATGAATGTGGTGAATGTGGTGGTGATGGAACTGCCTGCGGTGACGATCTTATAGAATTGAGTTTTGGTGCTATT
>JACNLQ010000042.1:6528-14054 GCA_014381415.1 Fidelibacterota bacterium | reverse complement strand
TTATCCATTTTCAATTGTGCTTTGGGTATTCGTCTGTTAACAGCAAATACTAAACCAACCACAAGCGATAAGAATAACATAGATTTGATTAATTGTTTCATTTTTCTCTCTCCTTGGTTTTTTGTTATTGTTTTTCTTTTGTTAATTATCCAATATATTATTGGCGATTTGTACTAAATCTAATATGTTTATTACTCCATCCTGATTAAAATCAGCTGCACATTCATACAATGGCGAACTTATTTCCAATATAAAATTTACCATCTGAACTAAATCAAGGATATTTACAATTCCATCACCTGATACATCACCTAAAGCTACACCACATTCCGCATTTTCGGCACCATCATAATATCCAGTTCTTTGGCTATTTCCACGGTACATGCTCCAATAACCATTTGCACTTCCGAAAGATTTTATATCTAATGCAACTAAACTGTTCACTGACCCAGCTAGTATTTCTAAATCTCCATCACCATCCATATCATAAATCAGGGGAGATGAAGTAAATGTGAATTCATTTGTCATAGGTACATCAGTATAGGCACTTCCATCCATATTATATGCCAGGACATCTGCCATTTCCGTTACCGCAATCAGTTCAACATTGCCATCATTATTCATATCTGAAAAAGCAACTGATTTACTAATAACAGCACCAACATCTAATGGCCAACCATCAAGGGAATTTCCTTCTGTATCAACCCCATATAGGATACCATTATCGTCACTGAAGAAAATTGACACCTCATTATCAAAATCTAGAAAGGCAGGAGAATTTAAAACCTTATCCGTTGTAGGAATTGAAAAACGTACACTACCATCACTATTTATAGCATATAGATTATTGTCATTACATCCAACAAAAATTACTTTTGACCCATTCACATCTAAAATAGAGGGAGCAGACTGTACTTTATCTCCAACTGAAACGGGGAAACCAGGCGCTTCACTTCCATCATCATATATAAGATGAATTTTGTCACTGTCTGTACCCACAATAATATCGTCTTTTCCGTTGCCATTAAAATCAGCTAAACCAACACCAATCTTCACCTTTTCACCTAATTCATAAGGGAATCCAGCAACATCACTGCCATCATGATTAATAGCAAATACCTTATTGTTGGATGAATATCCAGAAAATACAATTTCTAAATCTGAGTCATCATCAATATTGCCAATAGCCGGGGTACCTAACAAATATTTCTCAGCATCATAATCGACTTTGAGTCCATTCTTATCAAAGATATACAAATGTTTACTTTTTGATGGAACGGTAAAATCGATTAGACCATCACCATCTAAGTCAGCAGATGCAGCAGCACCCCATATTTGATTTCCTGTATTAAATGGAAAAGTACCATCACCAAAAATGGCACCATCTGAATTTATAACATGTACATATCCATTATAATCACCATATATAATTTCTTCAACACCATCATTATCTAAATCAACTGCCAAAGGACTGGTTTTTTGAGAGGCATTATAAATAGGGAAACCAAATTGGTTTAAACTCACATTAGCCATGAGTTCGTATTCCTTGAAAAAATAATTGTCCTCTGCACCTTCAATACCAATTCCCATAACAATGAGGGTGAAATATTTATGCCCCAATTCAATATCAGCATCTACATCAACAATAAATGGCATGGATGCATTCGTAAATGTATCTCCAGAATTTAAAGGCTCATTGATAAAAATCGAACTGGTGTTCTCATCAATTGTTAATCCATTTTCTGATGTAGTAAGTATAATTTCAATACTGCTGGCATCAGCCCATGGTTCAGGATTTTCTATTGAAAATATCAACTCGAAGGATTCACCAGGATTTACTACCTGATCATCGTCCCCTTCAATTTCAGTGGATTCATATGATTCAAGTATTAAATTGGGGCGATTTAATGATTCTGGCTCAATATTTATAAGCGCATAAGAACCACTTCCCCAACCATCAGGATCATTAGGACCAGTTATTGTAAAATAACCATTACTTTGTCCACCCCAACCCCAGTTCATGTGAAACATTTCATCATCATAACCATCACAATTCCAGGCATGTCCACCTTCATCATTGTATCCAACATATATAAAGGGGCGATTACTATCAATTTCAGTTGCTAATTTATCAATCCACCCAGCATCGCTATATGAATATGGGTGAGCATCATACATACTTGATTTAAAATTAAAATTATTTTTTAGTGAATATTCTGCAGATGGAAATCCACCTGTTACCATTGAACCAGAGCCCTCACATTCATAATCCATATTTACAGATACCCCTGCATGCCATAGCAATAATGCAGCAGCATCAGTAGCAGACGTAGCATCTCCCATGGAAGCATAATCGTAAGTGACGTCTGAAAAATCAGCAGATTGTGTACCGTACCCCCCACAATAACATGAATTAGAACCATACCCTGTAGTTGGATAAGACCAGTAATGCATTAAGGCTGACATAGAAACCGCTACACAACCATTGGGCACCTGATCCCCATCTGAACAACTACCATCAGGGCAATAATCATTCCATCCACCGGTTTGATTGATTTTTGAAAGAAGCAATGGACCTGCTGCATCTCGGTTTTGAAAATTCAGATTGTTACCTGTAAGATATTTATTCCACTCCTCGCTTACTTCTTCCGTTGCAGAAACATTTGAATATATTGCATTATTGACCATTTCTTTATATGCATCAACCATCCAGGAAAGGTTAGTGGGCATATTATCAATCACAAATTGATTTTCAAAACTGAATGCCAAAAGAGGAACAACTCTATCATCAGCAGAAACAATGATAAACCCCGGCTCTTCTAAATGAAAAATATACATTAATTTAACAGAATTTTCATCGACAACCTCAATATTCCTAATGCTGAGCGATTCTGTTTCTGTTCTGCCCGCTCTTTCAATAAAAATATTACCAGCTACCCTTTGGGCTTTTTCCACATTTACTTCTGCTCCAAAAAGGAGAGAAGCAATAGAGAAAATGATAGTTATATTATAAAGTTTTTTCACTAATTATGCCTCTAAAATGAGATTTGTTAAAGTTACAATATCTAAAATATTTAAAACGCCATCATTATTCATGTCAGCCATTGAGAACTCTGATGCTGTTGGGGTATCACTACCTAATACAAAATTTGAAACAATAACTATATCAAGAATATTTAACACAGAGTCTCCATTCACATCACCCTGCATACCAGATTGAATAAGAACACTTTCTGTATGAGGTTCACTTATCATCCCATATATATTTGTCACCACCAATGTCACCTCAAATTCACCACCAAATTCAAATGTATGTTCTGGGTTTGAATTAAATGAAGTATTTCCATCACCAAAGTCCCAAAGCCAGGTATTGAGAGTGACTTCATTTACAACATTTGACAGATCAATAAAAGTTACTGTTTCATCAATTACTTCATACTCAAAAAGTGCTACAGGGGCAGCCATTTGAGGTAAAATGCCAATGATAACCGCCTGATCATTTGGGAAACCACCCATTGTTGTCAAGCTGAAATACCCATTACTGCTGCCACCCCAACCCCAATTACAATGCAGATTACTTCCTGAATACCCATCAATATTCCAGGCATGACCTCCATAACCACCATTATCATATCCCTGAGAAATAACTGGCCTATTATTGTCTAACTCATTTATAATAATGTCTCTATAATCATTATCAGTATGATTAACTTTCCATTCGTAACTAATGTCAGAACTATAGGCAAAAAAGTTTTCCAGAGCATAATATGCAGATGGGTGGCCGCCCACCACCCATGCACCGGACCCTGAATAATCATAATCCATATTCACCGCAACCCCTGCATGATATAATAATAGTTGAGAGGATGATGTGGCATATGTTGCAGCCATATTCCCAAAGTCATAATTTGCATCTTCAAAATCAACTTCAATATAACCATAATCATTTTCAGTATAATAGTTTGATCCCTGTCCCTCTTCTGGATACTTCCAATAATGCATGATTTGGCTCATGGCAACTGCGACACAACCAACAGGACCATTAAATCCAATTGCAGATGTAACACCGTTATTCCACGATCCACTCTGGTCAAATTTAGCATCAATGAGGGGAGTCACCTCTCGAGAACGAGCCTGTTCAACACTTCCGCTCAAATAGTAATCCCACTGTATTGAAATTTCTAAATCAGGGCTGGACTGGTTATTTACCATTTCCAGTAATTCCAATTTATATTGATTCATTACATATTGCAAGTTGGATGGCATATTACTACTTTCAAAAGCATCCTCAAACCCAAAAGCCAATACTGGTACCGCCTGATTATCCGCTGGAATCATAATAAACCCTTCAGGGTTCAGGTGAAAAATGTAAATTAAATCTAAATCCTCATTTTTTATAGTCTCAACACTTAATAGGTTAAATTCACTCCCATCGTGCAAATTCGAATGTCCTAAATAAACAGATCTAGCAACTACTTCAGCAACATCTAACTGAACCTTTGCACCAAGCAAAAACCCCGACAGCACAATTATTATAAGTAATTTTATTTTTTTGATTCTATTTTCCTCATTAATTGACTTTTAAATTTACAAATAATTCCATGATTTTACTAATCGATATTTGTTACATAATGTAAATGGCTTTATATCGATTTAAAAACCGATTGGGCTATCAAACTAAATTCAATGCCCAAAATTAATGTAGTGGGAGCAAATTAATGCTCCCACCCCTTGTTAAAAACTAATTTACTTAACTAACAGCAACTTTTGGGTACTGACATAATCCCCAGTTGCCATTTTAATAAAATAAACACCGCTACTGAAATTATCTGCATTCCAAGTAACAGAATGGTATCCCGCCTGCATAAATTGACTTGCCAGAGTCTCAACAACTCTACCCTGGAGATTATAAATTTGAATAGATACCTTACAATCTACCGGCAATCCAAAACTAATAGTCGTTGTTGGATTAAACGGATTTGGATAAGCACTGTCTAAACTGATTTTTCCAGGTGCAGATTCAATTTCAGAAAGTCCACTAAGAGTAAATACACCATTGGAAGACCATTCAGCAATTTCACCATCCAACGAAATCAACTCGCCGGTGGATTGTTTCAAGAGCTTAAAGGTTGGCACATCACCTTCTATAAAGTAACCGCCAGTAAGTGCAGCATCCGAGATACCCATTGCAGGAATATCAACCACCACCCCCTGCCATTGACGAATTCCAGTAAGTACATTATCATTATAGCTCAGCAACCAATCACCATGGTCAACATTTCCATCAAGAAGCGTTATTTCATCCACAAAATAGAATGCCTGCTCTGTGGATTGATAAACCTTGAATTCACCAAATGTAGGCATGGTTTCAGAATAATCTTCAATTGCTCTTCCGAAGCCATCATTTAAATTATAGCTAAATGAAAGGTCTTCACTTACAATCACCCAGTAGCCTGAACCGCCAGAAAAAGATGTAAGAGAACCAACCCAACCATTTTCTGTATTCATGGCAGCGTTACCCTGAGACAATACTGCCTCAAATAGGTCTTCCACATCATCTGGTATTGCAAATCCAACATCTGAAGTTCCCTGCTCAGGATATGAAATTAGATTTGCACCTGATTGTAAATCATAAACAAGGTTTGCTGTAGGGCTATCACACCCTTCAAGATTAAGTTCTGCAGCAGCATCCATTATAATCCAATAGCCTGCTTCGTACTCGAAAGTTGTCAACGAACCAATCCATCCCCAGCCATCTAAATACTGAGCTGCAGACCCACCACTTAATACAGCAGAAACATTGCCCATTAATGGATCCATCATATCTTCTACACTGTTATCTTCAGGAAGAACATAGAAGGATACCAAATTTGCACCTTCATCAAGCATCACATTCTGGAAAAGTCCAGCATCCATTCGGATTATATTGTTAACGCCGTAAGGCTGGAATGCAAAGTTTTCATTTGGCATTGCGTCATAATATTTGTCTTCAGAGGCATCATATATTTTGAAAGTTGGCGTATCACCAGGATTTAAATATCCTTCTGAATATTCATTGCCATCATTACCGAAGGCGGGTACTTCTGTAGGGCCACCTGGCCATTCAGCACCACCCACACATACATCACCATTATATACACCAATCCAATCTTCACCTGCAACCAGATAGTCACCTGGGCAATCATAGGCTGAGAATACAAAGTAATATGCAAACATAGTAGATTGATTGAAATTAAATGGATCAGTACCAGGCTCATTTGAACAATCAGAGGCTTCACAAACTAATTCACCATCCCAACATTCATATTCAGCACCAGGTCCATCACAAACACCACATTCATCATACCCTTCAGGGCATTCACCTTCATCACAATCTTCAGGGCAAGATTCTGAAGTCTCATCACCATTACATTCACCGTCACCACAATAGTCTTCACTAATTTCTTCATCAAAGTAAGTAAAACCAATATCTTCACCAGCTGTATTGGAAATTATGATTTCAGACATTCCAGAAGCAGTACCATCCAAATCAAGATTAATCATGGTTCCACAACCATCAAAGGAAGATCCATCAAGTGAAAATCCAAGTACAGTGGTTTCACTGAATGAAATCATAAATCCTGCATCTTCAGCCGCTCCACCAGATGCATTAAGAATTGTTGCACCATCAATACTAAACTGGAAGCCTGCTACAGGCTCTAAGGTATTATATAAAACAGACCCGTCAGCTGCTACATGAACACTATTATCATCCATGGTACAGGCATCACCATCCCATGATCCCCCACCGCCACAATCTTCAGGGCAAGATTCTGAAGTCTCATCACCATTACATTCTCCATCACCACAATATGGTTCAGGATCACCACAATCTTCTGGACAAGATTCTGAAGTCTCATCACCATTACATTCGCCATCACCACAGCAGGGCTCACCATCTCCACCACCTTCAAAGTAAGTAAAACCAATATCTTCACCAGCGGCGTTAGAAATTATGATACCTGACATTCCAGAAGCAGTACCATCCAACTCAAGGCTTATCATGGTTCCACAACCATCAAAAGTTGATCCGTCAAGTGAAAATCCAAGCACAGTAGTTTCACTGAATGAAATCATAAATCCTGCATCTTCAGCCGCTCCACCAGATGCATTAAGAATTGTTGCACCATCAATACTAAACTGGAAGCCTGCTACAGGCTCTAAGGTATTATATAAAACAGACCCGTCATCTGCCACATGAACACTATTATCATCCATGGTACAGGCATCACCATCCCAAGCTTCTTCGCAGTCACCACCGTCATCACAATCTTCAGGGCAGGATTCTGCTGTTTCATCACCATTACATTCACCATCGCCACAATATTCTTCTACAATTTCTTCATCAAAGTAAGTAAAACCAATATCTTCACCGGCAGCATTGGAAATAATGATTTCAGACATTCCAGAAGCAGTACCATCCAACTCAAGACTTATCATGGTTCCACAACCATCAAAAGTTGATCCGTCAAGTGAAAATCCAAGCA
>JACNLQ010000042.1:0-6391 GCA_014381415.1 Fidelibacterota bacterium | reverse complement strand
ACTAAACTGGAAGCCTGCTACAGGCTCTAAGGTATTATATAAAACAGACCCGTCAGCTGCTACATGAACACTATTATCATCCATGGTACAGGCATCACCATCCCATGATCCCCCACCGCCACTAATATCTGCACAATCTCCAAGATCCAAATCAGTACCAACACCATTTTCGTCAGATACAATGGCGTCCTGGAAACATACTTCATCACCTTCTGCAGTAAAACCTACACTGAAAAGAACAGCATTACCCGCCGGAATATCAGTTCCAGACAGGGTAAAACCAACCAGGGTGCTACCGCTAAAGCTGATAGAAAAATCAGCAGCTGCAGAAGTACCACCAGAAATTGAGTTAATATTTATACCTGGGAGTTCCATTTGGAATCCAGCTACAGGCATTGGGTTATCCATTACTACATCTAAAGAATTTGATGTAACATTGCTAAAACTAAGGCTAACCGGATCACAGCTACTACCGTCACCATCACAAACGCCACAAGGGTCAAGTTCAGCATCACCGCCGCAAACTCCAGCACAATCTTCTACATTACCTTCACAGTCACATTCACCATCACCAATTCCATCACCATTACAAACACCACATTCATCAACTTCAGAGCCCATTCCGTCTTCACATTCACATCCAGCACTTGCAGACCAGCAAGAGCCATCATCTACATTGGCGTCAGAATTATAGTTACAGGCAGAAGAATCTGTACATCCAGGTATAGGTTCATCACCCAAACAGCCACCTAAAGTAAGGGTTAAAGCATCTGCACCGGAATCGGAGAAAGTTGTACCTTCTGCAAAACAAGTGTAACCATTATAACTATCAAAGGTGAGGGAAATTAAATTGCCTGCTGTAGGAGCAATCACATCGCCCGTAACGGAGAAACCCAAAACCATGGATTCACTATTTGAAATCATAAATCCTGCAGCCTCAGCTAATCCACCAGAAGCACTGGCAATTGTTGACCCTTCTAATTCAACTTGGAAACCAGCAACATCAACCGTATTTACCATGTGCAGATTTACTGTTCCAGCTGATTCATTAAAATTCATAAATGATAAACAAACATCTGATTCACATTCACTAGGTGTTTCACAATCTTCAGGGCAGGATGTCGCATCTTCATCACCATTACATTCACCGTCGCCACAATAAGGATCTTCACCGCCACCTGAGCCATCAAAATATTCAAAGGGGATAAGTTCACCATTAGAATCAGAAATAATAATACCAGACAAACCAGAGGCTTCCCCATCCAATTCAAGTTCAACCATAGTACCACATCCATCTATTGTTGAACCGTCCAATGAGAAACCAAGAAATGTGGTTGCACTAGATGAGATCATAAATCCAGCCTCATCAGCCATACCACCACCAGCGCTAAGTATTGTTGCACCATCTAAATCCATCTGGAAACCTGCTACAGGAGTAGTACTGTTAAATAAAACAGATCCGCTGGATGTTACATGTACTGAATGATCAGGCATAGTACAGGCGTCACCATCCCAGCCACCTGGATCATCTGGGCAGTCCATTTCGTCACATTCATAACTACCATCCCAACACATGGAACCATAATCACAACCTTCATCAACAGTTGCATCAGAGTTATAGTTACAAGCATCCATATCCATACAACCATAAACATCTTCACCACCACCAGAACCATCATAATTTTCAAATGGAATAGCGATTCCATCGCTATCAGAAATAATAATGCCGGATAAACCAGTTGCATTGCCATCTAAGTCAAGTTCAACTAACGTTCCACAGCCGTCAATCGTAGCGCCGGTAAGGGAGAATCCAAGGAAAGTATTTCCACTGGCTGAAATCATAAATCCAGCAGCTTCAGCTTCGCCGCCACCTGCAGATAAAATGGTTGCACCACCATCCACATTCATTTGGAATCCTGCCAAGGGAGTACCCGTATTAAATAATACATCGCCACCCGCTGTTAAATGGACCGTATTTGAAGGCATACTACAAGCATCACCATCCCAGCCACCACCATTATCGCAATCAGATTCATCACAGACATAACTGCCATCTTCACACATTACATCGGCACCATCACCTCCACAATCACCACATTCATCTACCACAGCGTCTCCGCCACATTCACCTGCACAGTCCATATCGGCAGTACAATTTCCATCACAATCATAATTTTCTTCGGCATACTCACAGCCACTATCTACAGTTGCTTCGGGGTCATAATTACAGGCATCCATATCCATACAGCCATACACATCTTCACCATCACCTGAACCATCAAAATACTCAAAGGGCAGCGCTTGTCCATCGCTATCAGAAATTATAATACCAGATAAACCTGATGCACTGCCGTCTAATTCCAATTCAACCAATGTTCCGCACCCATCAATAGTTGCTCCCGTTAAAGAGAAACCAAGCACAGTATTTCCACTTGCCGATACCATAAATCCAGCAGCTTCAGCTTCACCGCCACCTGCAGATAAAATGGTTGCACCACCATCCACATTCATTTGAAATCCTGCCAATGGAGTCCCCGTATTAAATAATATATCACCACCAGAAGTTAAATGCACTGAGCCTCCCGGCATGGAACAGGCATCACCGTCCCAATCACCACCGCCAGAACCACCCACAACAATAGATACGCATCCTTCAACACTACTATCCATTGCAACTCCATCTGAGTCAGATAAAATAACATTTTCGAGACAAGCTGCAGATGCATCACCATCCACTTCTAAAACAACCAGCACACCACTACCAGCAGGTATGGTTTCACCGGTAAGACTAAATCCTAAAACAGTTGACGCACTAGAAGAAATCATAAATCCAGCATCACCAGCAGCACCACCGCTGGCATCCGTTATTGATACACCTGTTATATTAAATTGAAATCCACCAATAGGGTCGGAGCTGTCATACATAATTTCAACCGTTCCACTTGGTTCATCTGAGCAATCATCAGCATCACAAACCATTGAGCCATCCCAACATTCAACATCAGCGCCTGAACCGTTGCATTCACCACATTCATCTTCCATAGCGCCACCACCACATTCACCAGCACAGTCAATTACTGCAGTACAGTTTCCATCACAGTCATAATTTTCTTCTGCATACTCACAACCGCTATCTACAGTTGCATCCGGGTTATAATTACAGGCATCCATATCCATACAGCCCTCAACATCAGAATTACCGCCAGAGTAATATTCAAACGGGATAGATTGACCACTTCCATCAGAAATGATAATTCCTGATAAACCTGTGGCATTACCATTTAATTCTAGCTCAACTAACGTCCCACAACCTTCAATTGTTGCCCCTGAAAGAGAAAAGCCAAGCACAGTATTTCCACTTGCAGAAATCATAAATCCTGCGGCGCCTGCGGCACCACCACCAGCATTAGCTATATCAGAACCATCTACATTCATTTGGAATCCTGCAATAGGAGTATCTGTATTAAACAAAATATCTCCATCAGAAGTTAAAAGAACATTATTTGTAGGCAAATCACAACCATCCGTAATATTCCCGCCACCATCACCACCAGCATCATAGGAGAAACCCATATCTTGCCCGCCAGCATCGGAAACTACTATTCCACTTAGACCTTCGGGAGTACCAGAAAGACTCAAAACTGTCAATACCCCGTAACCGTCTGGCAATGTTGCACCAGATAGTGAAAAACCAAGAACGGTTGTTGCACTGGTTGAAACCATAAATCCTGCATCACCTGCAGCGCCACCAGATGCACCATTAATGGTAGCACCATCTACATTAAATTGAAATCCGCCTATTTCGCCATCACTGGAATAGTGAACATTCCAAGTACCATCGCCATTATCTCCAAGGCTAAGTGTATTTGCCAGCAAAATTGAACTGGTAAAAATCGTAATAAGTGTAATTATCGCTGTCTTCAGTCTCATTGAGTTATTCCTTTTATTAATCATTAATTTATGTTAAAATTTATTTGATTTAAAATTGAGGGTTTGTGATGGGTATCATATTGACAAAAATTGCATAATTGAACTCTCAAACGCAAATTAATCCATGATATTTCCAAATGACCCCTCCTTTTTTTCCTTCCTTTTTTGTGTATTTTATCTCTTTCCTCCTGAAAAAGATGGACTAATTATTTAATCTCTAAATAATTTATCTTTAAAATATAGCGATGCACCTTCATTAGTACCAAAAACAACATGGTAACATTTTGTAACACATCAAAACCTATTATTTCACCAACATCAACTTTTGTATGCTGGTATATTTTATCCCGTTAAAACTTTGTGCAGACAATTTTACAAAATAAAGTCCACTACTAAATTTATCTGCATTCCACACAACAGATGAATACCCTGATGGCATTGATTTATCCACAAGGATTTCCACCCGTTTTCCGTGTAAATTAAAAATTTCAACCATTATCTCCGACTGATCAGGCAGTCCAAATCCTATGGTAGTTGTAGGATTAAATGGATTGGGGTATGCCTTATTTAAGGTAAATAGTTCAGGGATTGGCTGCTTCTCATAAAGTTCACCAACACTAAATATTCCATTATTTGACCAACTAGGGATATTGCCTTCAAGTGCAATGATCTCTCCAGTAGATTGTTTTAATAATTTAAAAGCGGGAGTATCGCCCAAATTAAAATAACCAGCCGTTACTATATCGTTAGCAGATCCCATTGCGGGGATATCAACAGACTTACCTTTCCACTGACGAATTCCAGCTAAAACATCATTATTATAACTGAGTATCCAGTCACCATCTTCCACGCTGCCATTATCCAATTTAATGCTATTTACAAAATAAAATGCCTGCCTCGAAGACTGAGCCACCGTAAATCCTGCTTCATCAGGTAATTTTTCTAAGAAAGAATGAACGGACCTCGACAATAAATCTTCGGTATTATAACTAAATGTTAAATCTTCCTGAACGATAACCCAATATCCAGCGCCACCTTGAAATCCTGTAAGAGACCCAGCCCAGCCATTATCAGAATTCAAGGCTGAAATTCCTTCAGAAATAATAGCTGTAAATAAATGTTCAACATCATCTGGTATAGCTGAACTCAAGTCTGCTGACCCTGAATCTGGGAAGGATATTAAGTTTGGCCCTTCATGGAGTTCATACATTCTGTCAGGATCCATATCAAAACCGATTACGGACAAATTGTCAGGAAAGTTATTAATGGAAATCCAATATCCATTTTCACCTGAAAATTCGGTGAGTGATCCACTCCATAACCCATCAAGATTTATGGCTGAAGAACCTTCCGCTATAACAGACAGGGCATTATTACCCAAATCGGAAGTAACTCCGGTAATACTCACATCTTCCGGCAGGGCATAAAAACTTACCAGATTATGATGATTATTAAGACTCAGGGTATAATTAATTCCAGCAGATAAACTTTCAACACTGAATGTGCCGTTATTCGAAAATGCAAATTCTTCTGCAGGGTGGGCTGGATAGTATAGATTTTCGGAAGCATCAAAAATTTGAAAACTGGGATAATCTCCTTCTTGCAGATATCCAATAGAATACCAGTACCCATCATCACCCATGGCTGGGATATCCGTTGAAATGTCATTAGTCCACTCTCTTGCCCCTACACATACATCTCCACTAAAAACACCAATCCAGTCTTCACCTGCAACCAGTGAATTTCCATCTAAATCATAAGCACTGAAAATATGGTAGAATGCCTGGCTTGATGACTGGTTGAAACTAAAAGGAGAATTATCGGGTTCATCAGAACAATCGCTTTCTTCACAAACTATTTCCCCATCCCAGCATTCAATTTCTACTCCATCACCCCCACAAATCCCGCACTCATCTTCACCGGGAATACAATTGCCATCACAGTCATAATTTTCTTCAGGATGAATACATGTGTCATCATCTTCATTTGCATCAGGATTATAATTGCAGGCATCTTCATCCATACAACCCGGAATTACCACCATTTCATCAGTTTCAGAGCAAGCCTGATTGGAATGCTCAGATTCAAAACCAGCTCCATAATTATAGGTAACTGTATAACAGTGAGGCTCAGAATAGCCCAGATCAGAATCCACATAATTTGGATCCATGAGCCAACCCATCAAGAGTTCACCATCCCGATATACATTATACGTAATTGGCTCACCGCCCCCACAATCAGAGGGGTTACACACTATGGAACCATCAAAACATTCAAAATCAGGAGTAAAGTCGCCTCCACATACTCCATAACAATCTATTTCAACTATACAATTGCCATCACAGTCATAATTTTCTTCGGCATAAGTACAATCATCCGGGGTATTAGCATCCGGGTTATAATTACAGGCATCCATATCCATGCAACCATAAACTATTTCACCATCATAACACGCACCCCA
>JACNLQ010000002.1 GCA_014381415.1 Fidelibacterota bacterium | reverse complement strand
GCTGAATAAATAAAGTTGTCGTAAATAGCTAGATCATAACTCACATTATCAACCTCAGACGACACCAATAAAGATTTCAGATATTGCCCCCCCCAAGGGATGGTCCAGTTTTTATTTGAAAAACACAATTCTGATTGTGAATCCCAATCATAATCATTATTAATACATTCATTAATGTTATAGTTTTCAAAATAAACAGTATCCGGATCAACTGGCTGGGGTAGGTACTCCCAATTTTCTCCCCAGTCAGTAGAATAAGCAATACCCGTACCTTTTGGTTCTGTACCTGTTGCAACAGCTGTATCAATTACCCCGGAAACAGCGATGATATTTCCACTCACCGCTAAAGCTGGATTACCACCAGCTGGCATCGTTGCAATTGAGAAATACCCAAAGTCAAGTGTACCATCAGGTAAAACATCAGCATAGCTTAAGCCATTACCTGTTCCAAAAAAATATAATGAATCCCCTGAATATTTTATATCAATTACGGCATTATTTGCCAGCTGTCCCTTAATAGAATTTAGTTCAAATCGCCCTAAGGGTTTATTATCTACTATTTGATACTCTATAGGGGTTTGGTTAAAGAGAATACTAACTATAATAAAAACGAAATATATAATATAAGGCATTATTTATCAAACCCTACCGGTTGGTCTTTAATTATTGGATCAAAATTCATGTCTGCCACAATAAAACGAAAAGTTGAAACTCCAATTCTACCGCATTGATTCAGTGGTTTGATGGGGATGCCTGGTTCTGAGAGATATGCATTGTTAACATCGAAAACAAATCCCTCATCTGTAGTTTCCTTATATTCCAGAAACCATTGGGGATAGTTTAGAAATCCAGATTCTGGTTCATAATTACAACTATCTTCTGCTGCCATATTCTCAATATTTATTTGATATCGGACATAGCGGATATCATCCAACCCATTTTTGTCATTGATAATTAGCTGAAAGTCAAGATAATTATATTCGTCATCATCTACCTGAAAAACTTCAGAATCTGGATCAAATATAACTCCACTCCCATCTGCTTTTTTCTCCCAAAATATAATATCCACTATTTCAGGCTCATATTGTTCTTCAATAGTAATATTTTTCTTCTTGTCAAATTCTATTAATGATGATGTTTGGACTACTGCCTTAAATTGATAGGCATCAAAAGGTAAATAAATTTCTGAAAAAGATGAAAAAATATTATTCTGAGGGATTATATCCCCAAATTCTCCACTATCATTTAATGATATAGTGGTATTAAAAATTTCTGAAGAAATTTCAACAAAAATATCCGTAATAATTTCATTTTCGGGTAACACTTCTATTTGGAGAAACAGTGTAGTATCATTTTGAGTATAATCTATTTCGAGCCATTCAATGGATAAAGAATTTTCCTGAGGACCTTCAACATTCATCACGCAGGACGTAATAAGTAATGATATGGAGATAATGATTAGTTTTAAAGGGAACAAATTCCTAAACATAGCCATTCCCCCTTATTTATTTTTTCTTTTACTTGAAAGTTTTGCTTTTGACAAATTTGCTCGATGGCTTCATAATCGCTCTCTAATAAACCTGACAAAATCACTATTGCTTTTGTCCCTCTAAATTTAGAAATTAAATCTTCAATAATATTGCAATTGATGTTTGCCAAAATTAAATCATAATTGAAATTTTCCCAAGTGAGAACATCGTGATTATAATAGCGGATGTGATTATCAATTTCATTCAATTGCAGATTTTCATTAAAATTAGTTTCACATTCTACATCAAATTCCACAGCATCTACTTTGGTGGCACCCATTTTGACAGATGCAATAGAAAGTATTCCACTTCCTGCTCCCAAATCTAAAATAGACATGCCTGGCTTAATTTGTTTCAAAATTTGATTAAGCATAAGCCAGGTGGTTTCATGATGCCCAGTACCGAATGCCATTCCCGGTTTGATTTTAATTACGATTTCGGCCGCAAAATTATCCTGCCAATTCGGAATTACAGCCAGCTTATTTTCAATTAAAACGGGTGTAAAATTATCCTGCCAGGCTAAATGCCAATCTGCTTTATTTTGTTGTTTCCACTTCCACTGAAAATGGAAATCCACATTAATGTTTTTAAGCTGCCCATCGATATCGTCCTTTTTTCCTCCATCAAAATATAATTGAGCAGCCCCATTTTCAAAATATGAACCTAAACAATCATTTCCCAAGAGCGATTGAATTATATCCACATTTCCGTTTTCATCATTAATACTAAGTACATCAAAATAATCGGGTAAAGGGCTCATTCTTTAAACCCTTCATCTTGACTATAAATGAAATGGGTAATAACCGACCCCACAGCTTCCAGACTTTTTGCAGAACAGTTTTGTGGAATATCTTGGAGAGTATGCCAATAGTTGACCTCCTTATTAGGATATTCAAAATCGATAATATCAATGGCTGGAATATTGGCATATTTGTATAAATAATAATGATCATCCATCACCGCTTGCCCCATTCTATTTTCAAATTGCGTATAACCCAAATCATTTGCCAATGTCCAAATTGCCTGGACAACCTCAGGTGCCTGCTGCATTGAAAAATATTCGATAGGAAAATGCTGATCCTGATCTGCAATCATATCTAGACAAATGGCAAACTTAGGCTGGGGTTCTGGTACGTGCTTAGCAAAAGCTTGTGTTCCCAATCCAAATTTTTCTGCATCACCACTTTTACCCATATCCTCACCATCCACAAAAAGAAGATCAACGCCAATATTGAGTAGGGGTAGTTGGTTTAATATTTCAGCCAAAGTTAACAAGGCAGCCACACCACTAGCGCCATCATTTGCACCCAATATAGGGAGGGTATGGTTTTCTGGATTTTGATCTTTATCAGCAAATTCCCG
>JACNLQ010000057.1:17881-56351 GCA_014381415.1 Fidelibacterota bacterium | reverse complement strand
TCACTATGCCAAGTAATTGACCGTAACTAAGTAAAATAAACTCGAGGAGGAGTTAACTAATGAAGACAATGACATACATAATCAATCTAGTAGTATTTGCTGTATTTACTCAAATTTTTGCAGCAGACAATACAGTTTCTGATGGTAAAGAAATTTATATCAGCTTTGAGGATGCTCAGGCTGCTTTGCCAGATAAGGAAATTATCAGGCCTCAGGATCCTGTGTTTACAAGATCTACACCGGATTGGGAGGATTGCCCTTCCTGTTATGAATTTACAGCCACAATTTCAGGTGCTGTAATTTTAAATGATGGTGTTCAGCTTGGTGATGATGGCGATATTTTTGCAGCTTTTGATGATGCTGGTAACAACCGTGGTATTGCTCTGCAGCTTAGCCCGCCTTTTGGACCTTACCAGGGAACGCCTGTATTTGAAATGCAAATGCGGAGTAATGCTGAAGGGGATCATTTATCATTCAAGTATTATGATGCTTCAGAAGATGCCATATTAGAGATATCTGAAGACTATACTTTTATTATTAATGATATTATTGGTGATGTGACGGACCCATGGATCATGAATATCGGTGTGCCAGATTTAGGCTGTCCTGAATGTTCAGATAATGATGCTGGTGTAGCACCATTTACCTGTGCTTCCGCTGTAGCTTCATTTGGTTGTGATTTTTTATGGGGTGGAGCACCAATCGGTGATTCTTGCCCGGCAACCTGTGGTTCCTGCCCTGAAGAAGATGTTTGTGGTGTATGTGAAGGTGATGGTTCCAGTTGTACTGACTGTGCTGGTACTCCAAATGGAGATGCAGAAGAAGACTGTTTTGGTACCTGTGGTGGTGATGCCTTTACCGATTGTGCTGGTGGATGTTTGCCGAGATCTCTTTTAAGCTGGATTGGTGATGGCTATTGTGATGATGGCACATGGGGTGCTGATTTTGTAAGTTGTGGTGATTTTAATTGTGATAATGGTGATTGTGGTTCTGAACTTGTGGATGGCGAGTGTGTTGCTGCGTGCTCATTCTTTGATTGTGCAGGCCAATGTGCAGATGGATATGAGAGCTGGCTTGGCGATGGTTGGTGTGATGGTACAGATATGGCATATGGTTTAGATTTTAGTTGCTATGACTGTGATAATGGTGACTGTAACGACGAATGTGGAGCATGTGAAGGAGACGGTATTGCAGATGGTGCTTGTGATTGTGATGGTAACACAGACGACGACTGTGGTGTATGTGGTGGAGACAATGGCTGTTTAGCTATTACAGGTCTCAGCGCTATTGGCGGTTTAAATGAAGTAATGCTTCAATGGGATTATAACCCAAGTGCAGCTTCATATAATATTTATAGAGATGGAGAACTTGCGTGTAGTGTTCCAGGAACCATGCCCTACTACTTAGATGATGGTAGTTGTGGTGATGAATCTGGTTGGGGTCTTGGCTTTGATACAGAATACTGTTATACTGTGGAAGCTGGTGGTGCATCTTCAGATGAAGCATGTGGTACAACCCTACCCCAACTTCAGGCATTTTTAGATTTAGATCTAAGTTTAGCTAATGCAGAGGTAGCAGCAGTAGCATCACCTTTTGGAGATTTAACAGGTGATGGTAATGCAGATGCTGTTATAATGGTTAAAATGGTTAACTTTTTTGCAGTAAATGGTTATCAGTTCAACTTTAGTTTAAATCCAGATATAGTAGCTGTAATAGCTGCTGTAGATGGAACCACTATGATGACAGGCGGTGCAGCTGGATTAACAGCTCAAATGAGTGGTGCTGGTAGTAGTGGAACTGTAATGGGCTTTGATATGAATGGAGCAGGGTCTATACCTGCTGGCTATCCTGGTGATGGTGGTGCTGAAGGTAATTTATTAGCAGTACTTGTACTGAATTCACAGTATAGTGGTTCTGGCTCTGAAGTTGGAGTTACTATATCAGATTTTGTAGTATCAGGTATTAATCCATTTACAGGTGCATCTGTTACCTTAAATGCTTGTGATGCTGATCTTGATCCGCTTAATGGCTGTTATGATGTAGATACTTTCTCTACTCCTACAGCTGATTGTGCTGGTATTCCTGCTGGTTCATCTTCCTTAGATGAATGTGGTGTATGTGGTGGTTCTGGTATAGCTGATGGTGAATGTGATTGTGATGGTAATGTAGACGCAGGTTGTGGTTGCGGTGAAGCTGGCCCTTCAGGCTGTGATAATGTTTGTGGATCAACTTTAGTAGATGACGAATGTGGTGTATGTGGCGGAGACAGCACATCCTGTGCTGATTGTGCTGGTATTCCAAATGGGGATACTGTTGTAGATGACTGTGGTGAATGTGGTGGGTCAAACTTTGGAGACGCAGATGGTGACGGTACCTGTGATGCAAACGATTCAACGCCTTATGGTGAAGCCAATTTAAGCTTTACCAATATTACCAGTGAGTCTGCAGATTTATCATACAACAGTGATGTTGATATTTATGGATTCCAATTTAGAATAGATGGTGTAACCTTGACCGGTGCATCTTCCGGATTTGATATGACAAGTTTTGGTGAAAGTGGGGTTGTAATTGGTTTCAGTATGTCTGGCAGTTCTATACCTGCTGGTGGTGGAACGCTTGCATCTTTGACATTTGTGCCTACTGCTGATGGTGGTACAATTAGTTTGAGTGAACTGGTGGTTTCAGGTGGTGGTGGGACCAGTATTTCTGCTGATACACCTGCTGATGCTTCGGTGCCAGGCTGTGATGATGCAGACTGTGCTGGACAATGCGGTGGATCTTCTGCCTTAGATGACTGTGGTGTTTGTAATGGTGGGAATGCTGATATGGACGACTGTGGTGTATGTGGTGGAGACAATGGCTGTTTAGCTATTACAGGTCTCAGCGCTATTGGCGGTTTAAATGAAGTAATGCTTCAATGGGATTATAACCCAAGTGCAGCTTCATATAATATTTATAGAGATGGAGAACTTGCGTGTAGTGTTCCAGGAACCATGCCCTACTACTTAGATGATGGTAGTTGTGGTGATGAATCTGGTTGGGGTCTTGGCTTTGATACAGAATACTGTTATACTGTGGAAGCTGGTGGTGCATCTTCAGATGAAGCATGTGGTACAACCCTACCCCAACTTCAGGCATTTTTAGATTTAGATCTAAGTTTAGCTAATGCAGAGGTAGCAGCAGTAGCATCACCTTTTGGAGATTTAACAGGTGATGGTAATGCAGATGCTGTTATAATGGTTAAAATGGTTAACTTTTTTGCAGTAAATGGTTATCAGTTCAACTTTAGTTTAAATCCAGATATAGTAGCTGTAATAGCTGCTGTAGATGGAACCACTATGATGACAGGCGGTGCAGCTGGATTAACAGCTCAAATGAGTGGTGCTGGTAGTAGTGGAACTGTAATGGGCTTTGATATGAATGGAGCAGGGTCTATACCTGCTGGCTATCCTGGTGATGGTGGTGCTGAAGGTAATTTATTAGCAGTACTTGTACTGAATTCACAGTATAGTGGTTCTGGCTCTGAAGTTGGAGTTACTATATCAGATTTTGTAGTATCAGGTATTAATCCATTTACAGGTGCATCTGTTACCTTAAATGCTTGTGATGCTGATCTTGATCCGCTTAATGGCTGTTATGATGTAGATACTTTCTCTACTCCTACAGCTGATTGTGCTGGTATTCCTGCTGGTTCATCTTCCTTAGATGAATGTGGTGTATGTGATGGTGACAGCACATCCTGTGCAGATTGTGCCGGAGTACCCAATGGTAGTTCTGCTTTAGATGAATGTGGTGTATGTGGTGGTGATGGCTCTGATGATCAAGGTTGTGGTTGTTTTGAAGCTGGTCCTTCAGGCTGTGATAATACCTGTGGTTCTACTTTAGTGATTGATGATTGCGGTGAATGTGGTGGTGAAAATGCCAGCATGGATGATTGTGGCATATGTGGTGGTGACGGATCCTCCTGTGTGTACAGTGTGGTTCAATCTATGGAACAGGCAATTTATAGCTTTAATTCTGCAACCTTAGATGGTGCTGGCCTTGAAACTGGTGACTGGTTGGTTGCCAGAAATGGTAACGTAATGGTTGGTGTAGCTGAATGGAACGGTGCTGGTACAGAAGTTGTGGTTATGGGTGAAGAAATGATTGAAGTGGATGGATGGTCTTGTGGTTCTGGTCCGGTTAATACCTGTGGTATGATGCTGCCAGGTCAAACACCTCAATTCTATGTTTTTGATTCCTCTGCTCCGCTTGAGTCTATTGCTCAATATACAGCGGCAGATGGTACGCAACTGCAGGATATTCCTGCATATCTTGGTTTAGATTATCATGTTGGTCTATCATTAAGCCTGGCAACAGATTGTAATGATGACTTGGGTGGTGCTGCTGTAACTACAGGTATTTGCCTCGATTGTTGGGGTGGTAATACTGGTAATGCCCAGGATTATAATAATACAGATGGTGATACAGTATGTAACGATGGTGCAGCAAATGGTGATTCAGATAACTGCCCAAATACAGACAACCAGGATCAAGCAAATAATGATGGAGACGCCGATGGTGATCTCTGTGATGATGATGATGATAACGATGGATGTACCGATGATATAGATGATGCTTCATTTGATTGGGATGATGACTACGATTCAGATGGAACACCTGATGATTGTGACGGCGATGATGATAACGATGGCGCCGCAGACGGTGAAGACTCAGATGATAACAATGAGTTTGTCTGTAACGATGATGATGGTGATACCTGTGACGAATGTTCATCCGGTTCTTATGATAGTGCTAATGATGGTTGGGATTATGATGGTGACGGTGCTTGTGATGATGGCGACGATGATGATGATAACGATGGTGCTGCTGATGATGTAGATTCTGATGATAATAATGAGTTTATCTGTTCTGACGATGACGGTGATACTTGTGACGACTGTTCATCTGGTACTTATAATGTAGCTGATGATGGTGATGATAATGATGAAGACGGTATTTGCGATGCTGGTGATGACGATGATGATAATGATGGATGTACAGATGATATAGATGATGCCTCATTTGAATGGGATGATGACTATGATTCAGACGGAACACCAGACGATTGTGACGGTGATGATGATAACGATGGTTCAGCCGATGCAGATGATTCAGATGATAATAATGAGTATGTGTGTTCTGATGATGATGGAGACTCATGTGATGACTGTTCAGGTGGCTCCTATAATACTTGGGCTGATGGTGATGACTTTGACTGTGACGGAACTTGTGATGCCGGTGATGATACTGACGGTGGTGAAATAACCTTAAGTTTCTCAAACGCAACAGAGACAACCATTGAAATTGACTATGACTTGTCAAGTTGCCAGGGTATTTTCGGTTTCGAATTCACTGTTGAAGGTGTTGAGCTTATATCAGCTACGGATGGTGCCTTAACAGTTCAATCAAATAATAACAATGTGATTGCCTTTGATATGCTTGGTGCACAGTTAGATCCTGGTACCGGTAGCCTTGCAAGTCTATTGTTCTTTGCAGATATTGATGGTGCAACTATTGGATTATCGGACGTAGTTATTGGTTCATCTGGTGGTGAAGAAATTACCGTTTATGGTCCTGGTACTGCAGATATCGTAGCATGTACCAACTTTGATGGTGATGATCTATGTGACATTGATGTAGATGATGATGATGATAATGATGGTTCAGCTGATGCTGATGACTCAGATGATAATGATCCATTTGTTTGTTCAGATGATGACGGTGACAGTTGTGATGACTGTTCAAATGGTCAGTATGATACATCTAATGATGGTGCTGATAACGAAGGTGACGGCATCTGTGACGCTGGTGATGACGATGATGATAATGATGGATGTACAGATGATATAGATGATGCCTCATTTGAATGGGATGATGACTATGATTCAGATGGTACACCAGATGATTGTGATGGCGATGATGATAACGATGGCGCCGCAGACGGTGAAGACTCAGATGATAACAATGAGTTTGTCTGTAACGATGATGATGGTGATACCTGTGACGAATGTTCATCTGGTTCTTATGATAGTGCTAATGATGGTGCTGATAACGAAGGTGACGGCATCTGTGACGCTGGTGATGACGATGATGATAATGATGGATGTACAGATGATATAGATGATGCCTCATTTGAATGGGATGATGACTATGATTCAGATGGTACACCAGATGATTGTGATGGCGATGATGATAACGATGGCGCCGCAGACGGTGAAGACTCAGATGATAACAATGAGTTTGTCTGTAACGATGATGATGGTGATACCTGTGACGAATGTTCATCTGGTTCTTATGATAGTGCTAATGATGGTTGGGATTATGATGGTGACGGAGCCTGTGATGCAGGTGACGGTGATGATGATAACGATGGCGCTGCTGATGATGTAGATTCAGATGATAATAATGAGTTTATCTGTTCTGACGATGACGGTGATACTTGTGATGACTGTTCATCAGGCACTTATAATACAGGTGATGACGGCGCTGATAATGATGAAGATGGTTCCTGTGATGCTGGTGATGATGATGATGACAACGATGGTTGTGCAGATGGTGTTGATGATGAACCAAATACATGGGATGATGATTATGATGGAGATGGTGCGCCAGATGATTGCGATGACGATGACGATAATGATGGCGCATTGGATGCTGCTGATTCAGATGATAATAACGAGTATGAGTGTTCAGATGATGACGGTGATACCTGTGATGATTGTTCTAATGCACTTTATGACATCGCAAATGATGGCTGGGACTATGATGGTGACGGCGCTTGTGATGCTGGTGATGATGATGATGATAATGATGGCGAAACCGACGATCTTGATGAACAGGATAATAATGAGTTTGCCTGTCATGATTATGACGGTGATACTTGTGATGAATGTGCAGATGGTTCGTTAGATACCTCTGGTGGTTCTGATGATGGCTGGGACTATGATGGTGACGGTGCCTGTGATGCTGGCGATGATGATGATGATAATGATGGCGCATTAGATGGTGCTGATACAGATGATAACAATGAGTTTATCTGTTCTGATGATGATGGTGATACCTGTGATGATTGTTCATCTGGTACTTATAATACAGGTGGTGATGGTGATGATAATGATGGTGATGGTGCCTGTGATGCTGGTGATGATGATGATGACAATGATGGATGTACAGATGATATAGATGATGATCCAATGACTTGGGATGATGACTATGATGGAGATGGTGCGCCAGATGATTGCGATGATGATGATGATAACGATGGAGCATTAGATGCTGATGATTCAGATGATAACAATGAGTTTATCTGTTCTGATGATGATGGTGATACCTGTGATGATTGTTCAAGTGGTTCCTATAATACTGGTGCAGATGGTGATGACTTTGACTGTGATGGAACTTGTGATGCAGGTGATTACACTGTAGGTGGTGAAATTACCTTGAGTTTCTCCGGTGCAACAGAGACAACCATTGAAATTGACTATGAATTAGCCAGTTGTCAAGGTATCTCTGGATTCCAGTTCACTGTAGAAGGTGTTGATCTTATATCTGCTTCTGATGGTGCCTTAACAGTTCAATCAAATAATAACAATGTGATTGCCTTTGATATGATTGGTGCTCAGTTGGATCCGGGTGCTGGTAGTCTTGCAAGCCTATTGTTTTATGCTGATTTAGATGGGGCAATTATTGGATTGTCTAATGTTATTATTGGTTCATCAGGCGGTGAAGAGATTGCTGTCTCAGGTCCAGATACCGCTGAAATTGTTCCTTGTACCAACTTTGATGGTGATGATCTATGTGATATCGACGTAGATGATGATGATGATAATGATGGATCGGTTGATGGTGATGACTCGGATGATAATGATCCAAATGTCTGTTCAGATGATGATGGTGACAGTTGTGATGACTGTTCAAATGGTCAATATGATACATCTAATGATGGTGCGGATAATGAAGGTGATGGTATTTGTGACTTAACAGATCCAGATGATGATAATGATGGATGTGATGATGGTATTGATGATGAACCATTTACCTATGATGATGATTACGATTCAGATGGCAATCCTGATGATTGCGATGCCGATGATGATAATGATGGTGCATTAGATGAAAATGATTCAGATGATAACAATGAGTTTGAGTGTTCTGATGATGACGGTGATAGTTGTGATGATTGTTCAGATGGTAGTTATGGCTTAGATTCTGACGGAACTGATAATGATAGTGATGGTATTTGTAATGATGGTGATGATGATGATGATAACGATGGTGCCAATGATGATGTTGACTCAGATGATAACAATCCATATGTTTGCTCAGATGATGATGATGATCTTTGTGACGACTGTTCAGATGGAAGCTATGGTTTAGATTCTGATGGTGATGACTTTGATGCCGATGGCATTTGTGATGCCGGTGATCCTGCAGCTCCATCTGTAGTTATGACTATTGGCGGTCCAAACGAAGTACATATTGGACATAGCCACAGTATTCATGCTGCACAGGGTCTTGCTTATAATATCTATCGTGATGGCGAGCTTGTTGGTCAATCAGGATATGGTTTATATACCAACCCAGCTTTTGAAGCTCAGGGTGGTGATGCTGGATTGGCATATGGATATGTTGACCCTGAAGGCGGTTGGGGTCTGGAATATGCTACAGAATATTGCTATACTGTTACCAGTATTAATGCTGATGGGCGTGAAAGTAATGATTCTTCTACTGAATCTTGTTCAACCACCTTACCACCATCTGCAGTAGGATTGCAAGTAACGGCAGATCCAAGTGGTGCAATCGGTGGAGTGCCAAATGCTGTATATGTTCATATGGTGAATCTATGGTGGGTATCTGGATTCCAATTTGATATTGCATTTGATACAGATGAAGTTGAAATCGCTGCTCTAGTTGGGTTTAATCCTACATTGGAATCAACCCAATATGTCAATGGTATGACTATGGGCTTCTCTATGGAGGGTAATTTGATTAATCCTACGTGGCTTGATTACGGTCCAGAAGGTGCATATACGCCTGTCTTAATAGCAGCTTTTGTATTTACACCAACCACAGCTGAGTTTAGCAATAACATCACAGTGAGCCTTAATGAAAATACCTGGGCTTTTGCAGATGATGAAGCACAGACTCTGTTTGCTTGCGATATGGTGACTGATCCATTTGTTCACTTTTATGGTTGTGAAGTATCGGATGAGTTTGAATACAGTGTAGATTGTTCAGGCGAGCAGTATAGTGGTGATGGTGCAGCTGATTTAGGTCAAGGTTCTGCAGGTTGGGATTACACGGACCAATGTGGTGAATGTGATGATAATGGTCTTACAGATTGCTATAATCTTGGTTTAGATCTCCATGAAGGTGCAAACCTAATTAGCTTCAATGCCCTTCCAGAAGATGTTTCTGTAGAAAATATCTTCGATGGTGCCAACGGTGTTATCGGTGAAGGTGTTGGTGCAGTGAATATTGATGGTGAATGGATTGGAAGTTTAACTGAAGTATCCCAAGATGATGGATACTGGGTAAAGGTTTCAGATGCAACTACAATTGCACTTGACGATGCAGATCCTGTTAACTATGATGCAGATGGTGAAGTAAGTTATGATATGCATTATGGTAACAACCTAATCTCTTACCCATTCCAGACATCTCAATCTCCAGGCGATGCTCTGGGTGATGCTGCTGCGAATGTATATGCGATTGCAGGAGAAGGTGTGGCTGCCTTAAATACTATAGATGGCTGGATGGGCTCCTTACAAGCCTTTGAAGGTGGCAAGGGATACTGGCTTGTAGCTACTGATGACTTTACTTTCAGTTTCAATGGAACGGCAGATGGACTTGCCAGGACAGAACAGACCGCACTTCGTGCACTGCCTGAAGCATATCGCTATAATCAATCAGATGAGCAGTCTTTCTACTTTGTACAAAATGCTACCATTGCTGGTGAAGCATTAGAAGCAGAAGACATTATAATAGCGTATAATGGTGATGTAGTTGTAGGTTCACGTTATTGGAACGGTGAATATACAGACATACCAGCTATTGGATTAGATTCTGATGGTGGTGAAATGTATGCAGGATACTGCACAGCAGGTGATAAAGTAACCTTTAAGGTATTAGATGCCTCAACAGGATCTTTAATGGATATGGATGTTGAAGGAGATGTAGAATGGACAAGTATGGGAATATCTGTAATTAGCTTAACAGATACATTCTTGCCCACTGAGGTTAGCCTTGGTAATGCATATCCAAATCCATTTAACCCTGTAACTATGCTTACATACGATGTACCATCTGATATGTCTATCAGTTTGGGTATCTATGATGTGCGTGGTAGAATGGTTGAAGAGCTTGTAAATGACATGCATGACCAGGGACGCTATGAGATAACCTGGAATGCAGATCAGCACTCAAGTGGAGTGTATATGATCAAAATGACTGCAGGAACTGCAGTTAAAGTCCAGAAAATAATGCTCGTGAAGTAATCTTTTGGATGAAATATTTCCCGAAAAGGGGTTTGAGTGATTTCAAACCCCTTTTTATTTAGACGTAAAACCATTTAAAAGAAGAAAAGAATTATTTTAGTGTTAATAATAATTAATGTAAATTTATATCTGTATATAAAATGTAATTTTATAAAATTAAAGGAATAGTAAATGATTAAATCAAAAATAACCCGGCTGTTTATTGCTGGAACTGCAGGATTATTAATTTCTTGTAGTGTGGAAAATAATGAAAATTCTGATCAGACAATTAATGAATTAAAGGATGGCCAACAGGTTATCTTGAAAAAAATTGCCTCATTAGAAAAATCAATTGCAAACTTAGCTGTTTCAAGTAAAAATAAGCCTGCACCAAATAATAAAAAACAACAACCTCCGAAAGCTGACCCCAATAAGGTTTATAATGTCGAAATTGGTGATTCTTTTACAATGGGACCAAAGAATGCAAAAGTAACAATAATAGAATGGATGGATTTTCAATGACCGCACTGCGCTAGAGCCGTCAGTTTGATGGACGATATTGCAAAGAAATATCCTAATGATGTACAAATTGTAATTAAAAACTTTCCTCTTTCTTTCCATAAGCAAGCCAAGAAAGCAGCATTATATGCTTTAGCTGCTGAACGGCAAGGAAAGTATAAAGATATGTATACAAAAATTATGGATAATTACCGTAATTTGAAAACCAATGAGGATTTACCTCGTCAATATGCACAGGAATTGGGTTTAGATATGGCAAAGTTTGATCAGGATATGAAAGACCCTGCATTAGAAGCTCGAATTGATAAGGAAACAAATCAAATGAGGCAGTCGGGAATTCCTCGTTTATCCGTACCTAAATTCCTAATTAATGGTAAAGAACCTCAAGGTGGCAGAAATATAGAAAATTATTCAACTATTATTGATGCTGAACTGAAAAAGAAATAACATTTTCATTTAGTTTTAGGGCTTAAAAAACTCCAGAAGAAATTCTGGAGTTTTTTTTATGTTAAAATTTCTCTAAATTACAAAATTCCTTGAGGAAAGTTAATGTTTTTATATGATCTATAAGTTTTATTAAATTTAGGATAAGGAGATGGTGTTCCTGTGGGGATTATATTAGCATTTTCCCCTCGAGAAACCAAAAAGAAATGGAGGGAGGTGTTAGTATTATACTAATCTTAAAAGGAGGAAAATTCTAATTCCTGATCAATTATCTAGATTAGGCTCTTCATAAAAATTATATTTTAGGTATTTTTATTGTGATGCAAATCACTCTATTTCAGAGGAGTATCTCAATAAATTACCATAATATTTGACGTTAAATGATATTGTTTAAATTAGAGGAGGTTTTCAATCATTTTTAAAATTAAAGGATATGGTATATAAAAATCAATTATTCATCATATTAATAATGTTTTCATTTCTTGTATCTCAGGAGGCAGGCGTATCCTATTTTAATATTTTTGAAAATAGTGTATATACAATCACCAGTACACAGTAAATAATGTAAATGAAATGATGATTTAAAGGAGAATGTGATATAGATTAAAATATTCTATCAATGTGACGTACCTCAATAGTGCCTTGCGTCGATAGATTGTAAATTTAATTAATGAAATATAGGTGTATCATTCACAAACGGTTAGGGTAAATTGTTTAAGAAAGAGAAAAAATATTATTTAGCCATTTTTTGGCTAAGCCTGTTTATGCTGGGAGCAACTCCAGTATTTGCAACAAATTCCATTTCAATTGAGTTTGGTGAGGTAAATATCGATAACCAAACTATTCCAATACTTTATAACTCCACAGGTGAAATTACTGGATTTCAGTTTTTTATACAGGGGATTGATATTACCAACGTCTATGGTGGATCAGCAGAAGAAAACAATTTTTATCTTCATCAAGGTTCTACATGTTGGAGAGATGATGCGTGTAAAGATTTTGTAACGGGTTTTTCTATGACGGGTTCTCCAATTCCATCAGGAGATGGCATTCTTTTTTACTTAGAATATGCTGAAATAGGAGATGAGTATTTTGATGAAAATATTTCTGTAAGTGATTTCACATGTTTGGATATTACAGAAGGATTCATATTTGACCCCCAAGGAAATAATTTTGATGTAGAATTAGGTGAATGTATTTCGAGTCCCATCGATTGTAATGGAAATTACTTTGGAAGTGCATATTTTGATGAATGTGGAATTTGTTCCGATGGTGAAAGTGAACATGTTGCAAATAGCGATATGGATTGTATTGGTGAGTGTTTTGGTAATGCTTACGAAGATGATTGTGGGACTTGCGATGATGAACCTACCAATGATTGTACTGAATTAGAATTTAATCTAAATCCTGGAGCCAATCTTATAAGTTTTTATGCATTGCCTGAGGATGTTTCAATAGATGCTATTTTCTCAGATTTAGGTGATAATGCGAAATATATCATCGCTGAGGGTGCTGGAGCATTTTATCAATCTGGAAACTGGTATGGAAGCCTTCAGCAAATTGAATCAGATAAAGGATTTTGGCTAATTGTGGAAGAGGCGGCTCAATTTTCAATTGATGCAGCAATTCCAAGCAGCACAGATGAAAATACAGTTTTATATGATCTCCATTATGGAAATAATTTAATATCCTATCCGTTTTCAAGTGGTCAGAGTATTGACGATGCAATTGATGACATCTATATAAATAATATATTTGCTATTGCTGGAAGTGGCGAGGCTGCACAGTATATAAATGGTACATGGTTTGGTTCACTCGATTATTTAGAACCCACAAAAGGGTATTGGGTAATTTCTACTGAACCTTTCGAATTTAATTTTAATACTCCTGATTTTGATTCACCATCTCAACGCAGTACAAATGAGCGAAGCGAACCTCCATCTCTTTTTCATTTCACACAATCTCCCTATCAGGCATTTTATTGGATTGAAAATGCAGATATAGATGGATACCCATTAGAAGTTGGTGAGGATTGGATTGGTGCGTTTTATGGAGATGTTTGCGTTGGAGCACGAGAATGGAGTGGCATGAGTACTTATGGAATACCCACAGATGTTCCGGTAATGGGGTATGATGATGAAATAGAGGCCACCCACGATTACATTGTTGCAGGAGAATATCCTCGCTTTGTTATTTATGATGCTTCCGAAGAAATATATTTTAATGCCAATGCTTACGATAATCATATTTTTGAAGGTGCACTCCTTGGTATGTATTCTGTGCATGAAATGAAGGTTGAAAGAGATTGTTTGGGGGTATTAGGAGGAGAAGCCCAGGAAGATAACTGTGGTGTCTGTGACTTAGATCCAGAAAACGATTGCCCATTCGATTGTAACAATGTTCCTGGTGGTGACGCATTCCTTGATGATTGTGGAATTTGTTCTGGGGGTGATACTGAACATGAGGCTAATAGTGATAAAGATGATTGTGGGGATTGCTTCGGTGAAAATGAGGATATGGACTGTAATGGTGATTGCGGTCTTTCCTATGGTGCGGCTTATTTTGATGGTTGTGGGGTATGTTCTGGTGGTTATTCAGGGCATTTAGCAAATAGTGATCAGGATTGTAATGGAGATTGCTTTGGCGAAGCATACGAAGATGATTGCAGTGTATGTTCTGGTGGTAATAGTGGACATACAGAAAATACGGATAAGGATTGTAATGGTGACTGTTTTGGTGAATCAATAATTGATGATTGTGGGGAATGCTCAGATGGTTTAAGTGGACATCCGGCAGACAGTGATAAAGATTGTAATGGTGATTGTTTTGGTGAAGCAGTTATAGATGATTGTGGAATTTGCTCTGAAGGTGAAAGTGGTAATGTTGCCAATATTGATAAAGATTGCAGTGGTGACTGTTTTGGTGAAGCTATTTATGATGATTGTGGTGAATGTTCTGAAGGGTTAAGCGGACACCCTGCAAATAGTGATCAGGATTGTAGTGGTGAATGTTTTGGAAGTGCTGTCATTAACACCTATTATTTTGACTTTGATGGCGATGGATTAGGAAGTGATACTAGTGAAGAATTTTGTAATTCAAATGTTCCACCGGCTTGGGTTGCCAATGATGCTGATATTGATGACAATTGTTTTTCTAATTACCATGACTGTATGAATGTATGTGATGGTAGTGATATAACATCAACTTATTATTTTGATAACGATGGAGATGGTCTCGGTAGTGGAGAAAGTCAGTCATTCTGCTCAGGTAATGTTTCTGAGGAATGGGTTAGTAATAGCAGTGATTCTGATGATGACTGTTTTACTAATATTCATGATTGTGCAGGAGTTTGTGATGGCGAATCTTTTATACAAACCTATTGGAATGATGATGATGGTGATGGTTTAGGTAATGGTATTCAACAGGATTTCTGTACAGCGAATGTCCCCGTTGGCTGGGTTTTGAATAATGATGATATAGATGATAATTGTTATTCCAACTATTTAGATTGTGCGGGAGTATGTAATGGATTTGCCCAAATAAATACGTATTACTTTGATGTTGATGGTGATGGACTGGGAAATGGAAGTGTAGATGAATTTTGTTCTGCAACGGTACCAGATGGTTGGGTTCTTAACAATGATGATGTAGATGATAATTGCTATTCCAATGCACATGACTGTGCAGGAGTTTGTGATGGAAGCTCTGTAATTGATGAATGTGGTGAATGTGGGGGAGACGATAGCTTATGTGCTGATGAATGTGGTGTACCCAATGGAGATAACAGCACTTGTATGGATGAATGCGGCGTACCCAATGGAGATAGCAGCAGTTGTGCAGATTGTGCTGGAATTCCAAATGGGGATGCAGTAGTAGATAATTGTGGTACTTGCGATTCAGATAGCTCAAATGATTGTGTTCAGGATTGTGCTAATGAATGGGGCGGAAGTGCAATTGTAGAAACATACTATTATGATCAGGATGGAGATGGTTTAGGTGCTGGTGAAAGTGTAGAATATTGTAATTCATCAGTTCCAGATGGCTGGGTATTAAATAATGACGATATTGAACCAGATTGTACAACTAATGATATTGATGATTGTGGTGTATGTGGTGGAGATAACAGCAGTTGTGCAGATTGTACAGGCGTACCAAACGGTGATTCAGTTTTAGATAATTGCGGTGTTTGTGATAACAATCCTGAAAATGATTGTCCATTTGACTGTGCTGGAATCCCTGGTGGTAATGCTTATTATGATGATTGCGGTATTTGTTCAGGTGGAAGTACAGAGCACAATCCTAATTCTGATATGGATCAATGTGGAGTTTGTTTTGGAAATAATGAAGACCAACAGGGTTGTGGATGTTTTAATGGAGCGCCTACGGATTATTGGTATGATTATGATAGTGATGGACTGGGAAGTTGCACTGTTGAAAATTCTACCTGTCTTCCTTGCGAAAATGACTCTAATTGTGAATCTTTCTGTGGATGGGATGTTCCTGGTAATAACTGGGTTAGTAATGCAGATGATGAGGATGATTATTGTTATTCTAATGTACATGATTGTGCCGGTGAATGTGATGGAACTGCCATTGTCCAAGATTATTGGTATGATTCTGATGGTGATGAATTAGGATTTGGTGATGATAACCAAAGTTATTGTTCAGCAGAGGTTCCTAATGGATGGGTATCTAATAATAGTGATGACGATGATAATTGTTTCTCCAATTTCCATGATTGTATGGGTATATGTGATGGTGAAGATGTTGTTTTAACATTTTATTTGGATAATGATGGTGATGGTTTAGGAAATGAAATTTCAGATGAATTTTGTACAGGCGAAGTTGATACAACAGTTTGGGTGCTTAACTCAGATGATGAAGATGACAATTGTTTCTCAAACATACATGATTGTGCTAATGAATGTGATGGTGATGCAGTTATCCAAACCTACTGGAATGATGATGATGGGGACGGACTTGGTGGTGGTATAGATGAAGAGTTCTGTAGTTCTGAAGTACCCAGCGGATGGGTGTTAAATTCAGATGATGAAGATGACAACTGTTATTCTAATTATCATGACTGTGCAGGAGAGTGTAATGGATTTTCTCAAATTAATACCTATTATTTAGATGAAGACCTTGATGGCCTTGGAATTGATATAGTACAGGATTTTTGTAGTGCAGTGGTACCTGAAGGTTGGGTGTTAAACAATGATGATGAAGATGACAATTGCTTCTCAAACATACATGATTGTGCTAATGTATGTGATGGTAATGCAGTTATCCAAACCTATTGGATTGATGATGATGGTGATGGTCTAGGAAATGAAATAGAAGAAGATTTCTGTAGTGCAGAAGTTCCTGATGGATGGGTATTAAACAATGATGATTTTGATGATAATTGCTATTCCAATGTCCATGATTGTGCAGGTATTTGTGATGGTCTAGATGTTGATCAAACCTATTGGAATGATGATGATGGTGATGGTCTAGGAAATGGAATTGAAGAAGTATTTTGTAGTGCAGAAGTTCCTGATGGATGGGTATTAAACAATGATGATTTAGATGATAATTGCTATTCTAATGACCATGATTGTATGGGTGTTTGTGATGGCGAATCTTTTATTCAAACCTACTGGAATGATGATGATGGCGATGGTTTAGGAGATGGGATAGAAGAAGAATTTTGTAGTGCAGAAGTTCCTGAAGGCTGGGTATTAAATAATGATGATGAAGATGATAATTGTTTCTCAAATATACATGATTGTGCGTATGTGTGCGATGGTGAAGCAGTTAATCAGACTTATTGGAATGACGATGATGGCGATGGTTTAGGAAATGGAATAAACCAGGTGTTCTGTAGTGCACAAGTACCTGAGGGTTGGGTATTAAATAATGATGATTTAGATGATAATTGTTTCAGTAACATTATTGATCAATGTGGAATATGTGAAGGGGATGATAGCACATGTTCAGGGTGTACTGATAATGAAGCTTTCAACTATGGCTGCCATAATGGTGAAATTCCTCCATGTGATGATGAAATTACTCTAGATGACGGTAGTTGTATTTATCCTCCTGAAAAATTCACTTTTAATCAGTCCCAACAACAAGCTTTCTATATTATTCAAGATGCAACAATTCAATATGATGAAAATGATGAATTAGAAGATCTTGAAATTCTAACGGATTGGATTGGTGTATTTAAAGATAGTGTTTGTGTTGGTACATATCCATGGACTGGTTATGAGACTACACTGCCAGCAATGGGGTATGATGGAAGTACTCTAACTGAAAACTACCTTGTATCAGGAGACTACCCAACGTTTTATATTTATAATAGTTCTGAAGATGAATATATGAGTGCCGAAGTAAACATCACAGATATTTATGGAAATGATTATACTGGATGGGGAAATTTTGAATTCTTCTTCGTAGAAGAAATGGTAGGTCGAGGACCGGATTGCTCAGGTATGGAACTTGGAACGGCTTTTATTGATGATTGTGGTATTTGTATATGCGGTTATTATGCAAGTGATGAAACACCACTTGGGTGCTTAGAAGACATTCCAAATATTGATTTAGATTGTAGTGGAGTTTGTGAACCATCTACTCCCGTTGGTATTGGTCAAGCAGAAGAAGGATTAGAATATGGGGCGATTGTAGATAATTGTGGTGTATGTTCAGAAGGTTCTACAGATCATGTTGCAGACAGTGATAAATTGGGCTGTGGATGTTTTAATCCTGCACCAGCACCTTATTGGCTTGACGTTGATAGTGATGGTTTTGGTTTCGGAGATAATAGTGTGGATTTATGTTTGGATAACGTTTCCAATTTATATGCAGATAATAATTTAGACCCTGAGCCAAACTGTCCAAATCCTAACCTAGAAACCTCCATGATTGATGAATGTGGGGATTGTGTAGGTACGGATGTATTAATACCTAATCAAAATATGGACTTATTTGGTGAGTGTTGTGAAGTCAATGAAAAAGATTCCTGTGGTATTTGTTTTGGAGATGACAGCTATTGTAATCAACCTGTTGTAATGGACCAAAATATTGAAACACAGGAAGACACCAACCTTCAATTAGCGTTAATTGGTAATGACCCTAATGATGACCCAATCTCATTTACAATTATAGATGATCCTAGCGAGGGAATACTCATGGGAATGGGGCAATATTTAACTTATATACCCAATACCAACTTTAATGGTACGGATTCATTTACCTTTACGGCTACAGATGGAAATTGGACCTCTGAATTGGGATTGGTCGCAATTGTTGTACATCCCGTTAATGATTCACCTGAAGCCAATGATATTTTAATTACAGTTTTGGAGGATAATATAGCCACATTTGATTTATTAGGAGATGATGTGGATGGAGATTCATTAAGTTATACTTTATCATCTCTCCCAATTCATGGTATTGCTTCATTGAGCGGTAATCAGGTTCTGTACACACCCAATCCAAATTTTAATGGATTTGATAGTTTATCCTATAATGTTAGTGACTCTGAATATACCTCCCTTGATGGTACAATTAGTATTTCCATTACCCCTGTTCCAGATGCACCCTATCTTTCATCTATTCCAGATACCTCTATCATTGAAGGAGAATCACTTTCTTATGGTTTAAACTTTGGTGATGCTGATGGTGATGAATTATTTTTATTTGTACAAACAGATGGAAATAGTAATGCAGAAATTGTTGACGGAACTTTATTTGTTACTCCGCAAAATAATTATTCTGGTGATATTCAAGTTACCATAACAGCTTCCGATGGAGAATTTGATGTAAACCAGAGTTTTACTTTAACGGTTATCCCCATTAATGATCCTCCGGTTATAATAAGTTTGACAGATCAAACTATTTTAGAAGATTCTGAATTAACTATTGAACTTAATGCCAGCGACCCTGACGGTGATGATGTAAGTTTTAATGCCTCAGCAAGTGAAAATGCAGAAGTAATAATAAGTGGAAATATACTTAATATTATTCCAGCTGAAAACTTTAATGGAGAATTAATAATTACCGTGAGCGCTTCTGATAGTGAGTTTAGTGATAGCACTCAATTTGCTCTAAACATTCTACCTGTCAATGATGCTCCTGAATTTACATCAGATCCTATCTTAGAAGTTTTCCAGGGAGAATTATATGAGTATGCAATAATTGCTAATGATGTGGAAGGCGATTCATTGAGTCTCAGTATTTCATCTGCACCGCAATGGATAAATTTCTCAGACACGGTGATTAGTGGAATTCCAGGTAATAGTGATATCGGAGAGCATTCCATTAATGTAACATTAAGTGATGGTGAATTGGTTGAAAATCAAAGTTTTACCCTTACCGTATTAGATGTAAATGATCCACCAACGGTAAACAACCTTTCTATTACACTAGCAGAGGATGAATCAGTTACTATCACCCTTGAAGGCATTGATTTAGATGGTGATGAACTCAATTTTAATATAGTTACAAATCCTGAAAATGGCGTTGTTGAAATTAATGAAAATGAAGTTCAATTTTCACCAAATACTAATTTTAATGGGATAGATAGTTTTACATATTCTGCGTTTGATGGAGAACTTAATTCAAATGAAGGAATTATTAATATTACTGTTGATCCTATTAACGATCCCCCTTATTTGGGAGCAATTTTAGATACAGTTATAAATGAAGGTGATAGTTTTTCAATTTCTCTCAATTCTGGTGATATAGATGGAGATGAGTTGCTATTTATTACTCAGATGGATGGCAATGGTTCAGCTGAAGTTGTAAACGAAATATTAACAGTAATTCCAGCTCCATTGTTTAATGGTGATTTATTCATCAATATAATTGTTTCAGATGGTCAATATGAGGTTAGTAATAGCTTCATTATTACAGTTCTACCTGTTAATGATCCTCCAATTCTTGTTGGTATTAATGATCAGGAAATTAATGAAGATTCAGAATTAATTGTAGAATTAATCGCCAGTGATATTGATGGAGATGAATTAACTTTTTATGTAAATCCTGTTTCAGAAGCTCTCATGAGTATTGAGAATAATTTATTAAGTTTAACTCCTGTATTAAACTATTTTGGAGATATCAATGTATTGGTGAGTGTAAGTGATGGCGAATTTGCAGATAGTACCGAATTTAGTGTAAATGTTCTTCCTGTGAACGATGCACCTGAGCTTATTAGCAATATTGAAAATATATCCGTGAATGAAGGTGCTGAAGATGTACTGATAAACCTAACAGAAATATTTTATGATGTTGAAAACGGAAGTGAACTTGCCTATTCCGTGAGTGAAAATGTCAACGGATTATCTGCAGAAATTTCTGAATCAGTTTTAACCCTATCATTTGAGGATGAATCCTTTGGAAGCGGAGTTGTAGAAATTACAGCCAGTGATAATATTAGTCGTGCTACAGTGAGTACCTCATTCGGTGTAGAAATAATTCCTGTTAATGATCCTCCAGTAGTGGATCCATTATCTATTGAATTAGATGAGGATACGAGTATTGAGATTACATTTGCTGCATCAGACCCTGAGGGAGATGATATAGAATATACCATAGTTCAATCACCTGAGAATGGAACATTATCATTACTTACAGGCAGTACCTATGAGTTTATCCCGAATGCGGATTATTTCGGTAGCGATTCATTTATATTCCGAGTGAGTGATGGTGAAAATCAAGTGGATGAGACTGCATCAATTTTAATATACGCTGTAAATGATAATCCCTATTTTATTACAGAAAATCTTCCAGATGCTTTGGAAAATAATGAATATGAAGCAAATATTCTCATAGATGACATTGATAATGAGCAGTCCGAATTAAGTCTTTTCATCGTGTCAGGACCAAACTGGCTGGAGTTAAATGGCTTTGCACTCGGAGGAACACCAGATAATAATGATGCAGGTAGTACAGATGTAACGCTTGAATTATCCGATGGTATTGGTTCTGTATCTTGGACGGCTGATTTATTTGTAGAAAATGCAAATTCTGCCCCAGTAGTTGAAAATTTAAGCATCAATGTTGAAGAAGATAGTTTTGTAGAGTTTACTATTTATGCCAACGATCCGGAAGCAGAAGAGTTAAGTTATAATCTTTCAAATCCTACCAATGGTACATTATCCGGTATTGCTCCAAACTTGATCTATACCCCTGATTCAAACTTTTATGGTGGTGATGTATTTACATTTACCGCTTTTGATGGTGATATAGATTCCGATACGGCATGGGTAAATATTCAGGTTATTGGTATCAATGATAATCCATTAGCAGGTGATTTGATATTTGAGGTAGATCAATCTCATTATATAGTAGATTTCAGTTCAACAGTATTTGACCCGGATGGAGATGAGTTGACAATTATTACAGTTCCACCTTCAGAAGATGATACTTTAAATACTATTTTCGGTGGTTCAATTATCCCAATTGCTTATCTAGTTTATGAATATATTCCACCATCCATAGAGTCTGACGCTGATTTTATGCTGTATAAAGCCACCGATGGAACAGCTGAAACTGGTTTGTATATGGTTACATTTAACCTATACGGAAGAAGCTGGTCACGGAATTTCCCTCCTACAGCTTTTGATGATAATATCAATATAGCTGAAGATGAAGCTAAAGAAATTACCATGGTTGGTTTTGACGTATTTTACAGCTTCCCATTAGATGGTACAGAAAATTTATCCATCACTCAAGCTCCCCAAAATGGTATTTTAGAAGATATCACTTTTTCATCAACCTCTTCTGAACAATTGGCACAGTGGACGGCAGTTTATACTCCCGGTTTAAATTATAATGGTGAAGATGAAATTCGTTATACAGTTGAAAATCCCAGTAATGAAAATGGTATTTCAGAAGAGGGGATAATATCAATTACTATAAATCCTGTAAACGATTTACCAATATTAAATTCCATATCAAATATTACAATAGATGAAGATACGGAAAATATCGTAGATATATATTTTGAAGATACGGATAGTGATTTGGCATTATCTGCAACTTCTTCTAATAATAATATATTTGTACAGTTTACCGAAAGTTCAAATTCAATTAAAATTCAGCCAGATAATAATTTCTATGGAAATGCAGCCATTACAGTAACAGCTACTGAAGTTAATTTCGATTTTGAGCAGTCAACTGCCCAGGCATTTTATTTTATTACTGAAGCTGAAATTGATGGAGTTTCAATACAGAATGGTGATCAAATTATTGCTTACAAACAAAACTCATTTGGATTGCCATCAGGGAATCCTATAGGCGGGGCTGTCTGGGAAGGAAGTAATACGGATGTGGTAGTAATGGGAAATGATGGCAGTGAATACACTTCAGATTATTTACAAGTGGGAGATACACCCGTATTTAGGATTTATAGTCATTCTGCTAATCAATTATTTGATGTGAATGCAAATAGCGAATTGAATCCATTTGAAAACCTTGGAATTCAGTTTGTTGATAAATTGGAAGTAATCTATGACTGCTTGGGAACGCTTGGTGGTCATCACTATTTTGATTCTTTTGGAAATTGTATTTCTAATATCCCTGAGGATTATAGTGTCACTGGTAATAATCAAGGAAACTCAGTAACCCAGATTTTTACCGTTGATATCTTACCTGTGAATGATTCACCCATCCTGACAACGGTTAATGACATATCTTTTGGTGAAGATGAATCTACAACAATTTCACTATCTGCTACAGATGTAGATTATGTATCCTTTACTTATTCAGCTGAGAGCAATACAGAAGATATTCAGGTAACTGTTAGCAACAATCTACTTTCTCTTACTGCCAGTAATGATTTTTCTGGTGAAGGTACAATTTCAGTTTCCGTAGTTGATAATGAAGGGGCTGAAGACAGCCAGGAAGTCTCAATTGAAATTCTGCCCGTTAATGATGCTCCTCTTTTAGATACAATTTCAGACTTAACTTTGTCAGAAGATACCAGTACTGAAATTACATTAGTGGCATCAGATGTTGATTCGCAAGATCTTGAATTTTCAGCAATAGGTAGTGAACATATTTCGGTTGCAATCAATGAAAATATTCTTACCATTTCTCCTGAAAACGATTGGAGTGGATCAGAAAATATCACTATTATGGTTTCAGATGGTGAGTTATCAGAAAGTGGGACGGTAACAATAACCGTTCTTCCTGTAAATGACCCGCCAGTTTTAAGTTCAATTTCTAATCAGGATGTGGATGAAGATAATAGTATAGATGTATTCCTCAATGCCAGCGATATTGAGGGTGATTATTTAACTTATAATGTAATTGAATCTGGAGGAATTGGTACATCAATCAGTGGTAATGTTCTTACCTTATTGCCTCCACAAAATTTTTATGGAGAATCATCCATTTCTGTTTCTGTGAATGATGGTGAATTTACAGTTAGTACAGATTTTACCCTAACGGTGAAAGCCGTGAATGATGCACCTATTGTTTGGCAACCCCTAGAAGATATTGAGCTTCTGGAAGATTCTGGGGTTGCCACAATGGTGCTCAATAATGTATTTATTGATGTTGATGGTGATGAATTGGTTTATAGTATTAGTTTAAGCTCAGAGGATATAATAACTGCAGAAATTGAAGATGGAAAAATTCTTGTTACAACACTTCTAAACCAGAATGGTGGACCTGTTTCTCTAACAATTACAGCTGATGATCAACAAGGTGGCAACCCAGCAAGCGATACATTTATAATTAATGTGAGTCCGGTGAATGATCCTCCCACCCTTTCATTAATTGAAGATCAAGAGATAAACGAAGGTAGCTATTTATTCTATTCAGTAAACGCAAGTGATGTTGATGGAGATATTTTAGTATTCAGTGCAGAGGCCACTATTGAAGCAAATATAAACTTTACCGGTAATATTTTATCCATCACTCCAAACTCCGAATATAATGGAGAAATATTTGTAACAGTTAATGTAAGTGATGGTGAATTTTCCGATAATACAGATTTTACCCTAACGGTGAAAGCCGTGAATGATGCACCTATAGTTTCGCAACCCCTAGAAGATATTGAGCTTCTGGAAGATTCAGGGGTTGCGACTATGGTGCTCAGCAATGTGTTTACTGATATTGATGGAGATGAATTAGTGTATGATGCTTCTCTGGATATTGACGGAATAATAAATACTGAAATTAATGGAGATACTTTAATTATTTCCACTATTCCAAATCTATTTGGCGGACCAGTAAGCATTACTGTTACCGCAAATGATCAACAGGATAGAGCGGTCGCAAGTGACCAATTCACAGTAACTGTAACTCCAGAAAATGATGCCCCTATTGCGAATGATATAGCAGAAACCTTAAATGAAGATGGTATTAAATCTATTATTCCGGATGCTGAAGATATTGATAGTCCCTCTCTGGAATATTTTATTACCTTAGAACCTTCGCATGGGAGCATAGAATTATTAGAAGCATATTTTAATTATATACCTGATCCTAATTTTAATGGTGCAGATAGTTTTGCGTATCACGCATTTGATGGGGAACTTACCTCCAATGAAGCAATTGTGCAGATTACTATTAATTCGGTTAATGACCAACCTATTTTAGTAAATATCCAAAATCAATTAGTTGAGGAAGGACAATCGTTAAATTATACTTTAATTGCTAATGATATTGATGGAGATGAGCTCTCTTTTTCTGCATCTTCAGATGCAAATGTGGATATTGAGCTTGTTGGTGATGAATTAACAATTACCCCGATAGATGAAAACTTTAATGGTGAGGTGTTAATTTCTATTGAGGTGAATGATGGAGAATATACTGACAGTGATATATTTACACTTGAATTCACACCAGTTAATGATCCGCCAAATATTTCTGCTATTGAAAATCACGAAATAAATGAGGACGGATTATTCCTTTATTCTATTCAGGCAGCTGATTTGGATGGAGATTTACTCGAATTTACGGCTGAAGCAGATTCAAGTCTGGCAGAAGTTTCTATTAGCAGCAATTTATTATCCGTAACCCCAAATGCTAATTTTAATGGTGATATTTATTTAACCGTTAATGTAAGTGATGGCGAATTTATACAAAGTACAGATTTTACCCTAACGGTGAAAGCCGTGAATGATGCACCTATAGTTTCGCAACCCCTGGAAAATATTGAGCTTCTGGAAGATTCTGGGGTTGCCACAATGGTGCTCAGTAATGTGTTCTCAGATGTGGATGGTGACAATCTTGTATATGAAGCTGCAATTAATATAGATGGTATCATTTTCATTGACCTTAATGGGAGCAATTTATATATATCTACACTTTCAAACCAATTTGGCGGACCGATTACTATAACAGTTTCAGCAAGTGATCAGCAGGGAGCAAACCCAGTTATTGATCAATTTGAAGTAACAGTACTTCCCGTAAATGACCCTCTCACCATTTCATCCACACCGGTTAGTACGGCATGGGAAGATATAGAATATTCATACCAGGTATTAGTTGATGATGTAGATAATGATGTATTTTATTATAATTTAATGTCTAATCCCGAAGGAATGGTTGTTGATTCAAATGGGGTTATTACCTGGACACCCACGGAAGGCATAATTACTTCCGGCGTAGTTGCATTAGCAGTTTGGGACATAGAAAATCCCACGCCTGGGATTGATTTCCCCGATGTTCAGGAATTTGTAATTGAAGTTATCTCTGTAAATGATTCCCCAGAAATTGTTTCCACCGCACCACCTACAGCTACCGAAGATGAATTATATTCATATCAAGTAATGGTATTCGATCCTGATGATGTGGAATTTGGATATACCTTAAGAAATAACCCCGAAGGTATGACAATTAATTCTGATGGGCTAATTTTATGGACTCCTCTAAATGGTGTAGCATCATCAGGTACAATTACCGTCTCAGTAAATGATGGTGGCGAAGATGGTGCTTTACCATATGATCAAGAATTTTTCATTGTTGTAATTCCCGTGAATGATCCTCCTGAAATTGTTTCCACTCCTCAAATAATTGAAATAATGGTGAGTAATACTTATTCTTATCAGATTCTTGTTGAAGATATTGACGATGACGAATTTAGTTATTTCTTAATAGATGCACCGCCTGGAATGACAATTGACCAGGATGGCTATCTCACATGGGTACCCGAATTCCCAGGTGAATATGGCCCGATCACAATATTGGCTTCTGATGGTGGAGAAGATGGAATTGAACCAGCATCACAAGAAATTTATATTTTAGTTACACCCTATACAGATATGATTTCAATGAATTGGGAATTTAGCAGCAAAGCGAACCTTATTAGTTATTTGGGGATACCAGGGGACAGTACAATTCAAACAGTATTAGCACCGCTGGGAGATATGGCCTATTCAATTATTGGAGAGGGTAATGCTGCAATTCAAAATGAGGATGGAACTTGGATGGGTAGTTTACAGAAAATAGAACCAACTTCCGGGTATTGGGTCACTATAGATGAGGAAGAACCAGTAGATCCTCCTATACCATATAGTGTTGATGCGTTTCCTACCAATCCGGATCAATTGTATAATTTGCATATAGGTCCTAATCTAGTTTCATACGTAGGAGCTGATAATGCAGAGATAGGCGAGGCTCTCCCAGATGACATTGAAGGATATATTACCGGAATTATTTCAGCAGGTGTTGCAGCAATGCCCAATGGGAATGGTGAATGGATGGGTAGTTTACAGAATTGGAACGTTTTAAATGGGTATTGGATAACTTCCTATATAGATGATTTAGAATTTAGTTTTGTAAGTGATGGATTGGTGAGAAAACAGTATTCTGAAACCAAAGTTGATCAAAACGATAATCTGCCCGATGAATTTAGATATGAACAATCTACCCAGCAATCATTCTATTTCTTTGATGCTATAATGGTAGATGGATTGGATATATATCCCGGTGAATGGATATTAGCAACTAACAATGGAGCGGTTGTTGGAGCACGGGAATGGAATGGTGAGGTAATCGACGTACCAGTTATGGGAACAGATGAAAATTCAAATTCAAGTGCATACTGTGCATTAGGTGATATTCCGGAATTTAAATTATATCGCCCCAGCACCGGTGAATTGATTGAATTAACTGGTGAAATTTCACCATGGTCAAATAATGCTATTTCATTTGCTGGTTTATTAGAAAATATAGTTGAAATACCAGATGCCTTCAGATTAGGTAATCCTTTCCCTAATCCGTTTAACCCAACTACTACCATTACCTATGATGTGGCAATAGATTGTGAATTGGAATTATCTATTTATGATGTGAAAGGAAGATTGGTTTATGAGCTTATATCTGGTGTAGTTAAGGCAGGGTACCATGAAATTCAATGGAACGCCAATAGTCAGGCCAGTGGTATGTATTTCTTAAGAATGGTAACCCCAGAAACAGCCATAACACAGAAACTAATTTTAATGAAATAATTACTAATATTACCCTAACGGTGAATGCCGTGAATGATACACCTATAGTTTGCAGTCGTCTGAATATTCAGCGACTGCAGCGTGGGTGTTTTTTGTTGGGAGAAATTGAATTCGAATTTCGGAATTTATATCTGTAATTTCATTCTTCTAGTCTCCCACCTCTCGAAACTCAATAATTAATATTTAAAGATTCCAAATAATCCGTCAATTCTTCATGTAAATCTAATATTGAACCATTATTTTCAATAGAGGTATCTGCTATTTTCTTTTTTTCTAACTCCGGCATTTGAAGTGACATTCTATTTTCAATTTGATTTTCTGGAATATTCTTTCGATTGAGAATGCGTCTGATTCGAATATATTTATCAGCAGTAATGAGTAAAATAGAATCAAAGTATTTTGTAAACCCTGCTTCTAATAGAAGAGCAGCATCCACTATAAATAATTTTATTCCTTCATTTTCAGCTATTTGTGCAGCCTTTTTCATTAATTTTGAAACCTCAGGCCAGATTATTTCATTCAGCTGATTTTGTAAGAATTTGGACGAAAATACAAGCTCCGACAATCGTTTTAAGTCCAACTGATTATTGTTGGTTATCTGAGTACCAAAGGTAGTAATAACTCGCTGGGTCAGCTCTGGGTTATTTGTAAACAGATTTTTAGCTTCTGAGTCGGCATCAAAAACAACTGCACCTTTTTTCTTAAAAAACTCAGATGCTGTAGATTTTCCAGATCCTATTCCACCTGTAATACCAAGTTTAAACATTTAACAATTCTAAAGGACAATATTTTTTAAAATTTCCAATCTAATCTCATCAATTGTTCCTATTGCATTAATTACCTGTGTCAAACCCTGTTTTGAATAGTAATCGATTACAGGTTTAGTTTGATTATGATAAACCGACAATCTTTGTTGAATAGTTGCTGCATTATCATCATCCCGTAAATATAATTCACCATTACAGGTATTGCACTTTCCAGCGGTTGTTGGGGGCTCAAAAATAAGATTAAATACCTGTCCGCATTCTTTGCACGATCTTCTATTTGACAGTCTGGTTATTATCAGATTATCTGGTACATTTATTTCCACAACATGGTCTAGTTTTTGTTCCAATTCAGATAATAGATCATCTAAACCTTCCGCCTGAGGAATAGTTCTGGGAAAGCCATCTAAAATATAGCCATTACTGCAATCGGTTTCATTTATTCGGGACTGCATCATTTGTAAAATTACAGAATCCGGGACCAGTTTACCCAAATTCATAAATTTCTGTGCTTCCAGACCTAAGTTTGTTTTATCGTGCACATTTTTTCTGAGCATATCTCCAGTTGAAATTTGGGGAATTGCAAAGTGATCAATTAGGAATTTTGCCTGCGTACCTTTTCCGCCTCCGGGAGGTCCGATTAATATAAGCCTCATACTGTTCTCCTAAATAAAAATGCCTGCAATAGTTGCTGTGAGCCAGGATGCGATAGCCCCTCCAAACATTGCTTTTAACCCCACTTTTGCTAAATCACCTTTTCTTGATGGTGCAAGCGCACTAATACCGCCAATTTGTATCCCAATAGAAGAAAAGTTTGCAAATCCACACAGGGCATAGGTAGATATTATTATTCCCCGTTCACTCAGCATGCCAGAATTAATATAATCTCCCAACGTCCCAAATGCTACAAACTCATTCAGGGAAAGTTTTATACCTAATAAATTACCTACATGACCAGCATCTTCCCAAGGAACACCCATTAAGAATGCAAGGGGTGATAAAATCGTTCCGAATAAGGTTCGAAGGGATCCCGGGAAGTATCCCGAAAACTCACCATTTACGGGTGATAAGCCAGATGAGTCATAAGCCAAATAAATTCCATTTAATAATGAGCCGTCAATAATGGAATCCAGCCAATTTAAAAGTACATCAATTACTGCTATGAGTGCGATAAAACCGATTAGCATTGCACCTACATTCACAGCGAGTTTCAGTCCGTCAGTTATGCCATTTGAAGCAGCTTCAATGGCATTGGACCCAACCTGAATATCCGGTAATTCGAGATCACCAGCTGTTTGAGAATGTTCTTTTTCGGGGAATATGATTTTCCCAATCACCAAAGCTGCAGGTGCAGACATAACAGATGCGGCAATCAAATGCCCTGCAGGGACCCCCATGGCAATATACCCTGCCAGAACGCCTCCTGCAATAGTTGCAAAACCCCCAACCATAACAGTGAGCAATTCAGATTTTGTCATATTGTTTAAAAATGGTTTTATTAATAATGGTGCTTCAGTTTGACCAACAAAAATATTTGCACTACAGGATAAGGTCTCAGCTCCACTTGTGCCAATTGTCCATCTCATAAATCGGCTTATAGATTGAATAACTTTTTGCATGATTCCCAAATAATATAAAACGCTCATGAAACCGCCAAAAAATATAATTGTAGGCAACACTTTAAATCCAAATTGAAAACCGAATCCTGGCCAAGTACCTTTATTTGGGAATTTGTCATTCCAGGCTCCGAAGAAATTTTCATCTGCTAAATTTCCAAAGAGAAATTTTGCACCCCAATCAGATAATCCTAAAAATGATTTTACTTTGGTACTGAAAATTTCAACTATTACCTTTCCATGCAAATCATTGAGAATGAGTAGGGATATCCCGCTAAGTAGTAAGACTGAAATAAAATATTTTTGTAATGAAGGATCAATTTTCAAGAAATAATTTATAGAAAATAGGATAATAACAAAAACAAAAATAAATGAAGGGAAATTGGCACTTAACGCAATTGAGTTATTAATTAACCATATCAAAAGGGAATTGATGAATATTGCAACAACAAAATATCCAATACTTTTTTGGGGTGCCTCATTCCCCCTCATCAAATAGGTTATTATTAACGACCCCAGAATGCACATCCCGATAAAACTGCCTATATCTTCCCTTAAAATTATTAATGCAAAAAGAAGCTGTAGACTAATTCCCCATAATATAGGCCGTAATTTTACATCTGTTCTGTGATAAGACAATAACCAGGCTGCACCTAATAATGTAAATAATCCCAAAATGCTAATATAATTCATTAATCGTCCCCTGTTTGTTTATTATAGCAACGTCGACAAAGCGCTTCATATTTATCAGTTTCACCAACAACAACCTGTTTTTTTTCTTGAGTGATTCGGTGGCTAAAATTAGCAGGATCCCCACAGCCCATACAAATTGCGTTTACCTTGGTGATATATTCTGCATCAATGAGTAATTCTGGCATTGAGCCAAAACTTTTTGCAAGAAAGTCTTTTTCCAGACCAGCAACTACAACCCGTTTTCCTGAATTTGCCAGCGATTTGCAAACGTTTACAATTGAATTATCAAAAAATTGTGCTTCATCTATACCAAATACATCAGCCTTATTTAAGTAATCCATGATTATTTCTGTATCGTGAACCTGAACCGATTTAATCTTTCTCTGATTATGAGATACGATATATTCTTCATCAAATCTATTATCTGTAGTTGGCTTAAATATGGCAACTTTCTGTTTAGCAATTTGTGCCCTGACAAGTCGGCGAATTAATTCTTCAGTTTTACCGCTGAACATGGGACCACAGATTACCTCAATCCATCCAGAGTTTTTGGGTGTTAATGTCATAAAAATTTACGTTGCATTTTTAGAATTCACAATTAATGTCATTATCTTAGTCCGTAAAATATCTACAGCGACCTTATTTTTACCTCCCTCTGGTACTATTATGTCTGCATATTTTTTAGTGGGTTCTACAAATTGTAAATGCATAGGGCGAACCGTTCGATAATACTGTTCAATAACGGAAGAAAATGTTCGATTTCGTTTATTAATATCTCGTTTGATTCTCCGAATAATTCGTATGTCATCAGCAGTATCTACGTAGATTTTAATATTCATCATATCTCGAATATCTGCATGAAATAATGCCAATATTCCTTCCAAAATAATAATGCGATGTTTTTCAATCGAATGGGTTTCCTTTTTTCGGGTATGAGTTGCAAAATCATAAATTGGAATTTCTATTTTATCGCCATTAATCAGTTTTTTTATATGTTCTTTCATTAGTGAATAATCAACAGAATCTGGATGATCAAAATTAACAGTTGCTCGTTCTTCCAAAGTGAGATGGGATAAGTCTTTATAGTAGGAATCGAGTTCTATTAAAGCTACATCTGATTTTCCAAAATCAGCTGCAATGGCTTTTGCAACAGATGTTTTTCCAGAGCCTGTTCCACCTGCGATGCCTATTAAAATGGCGTATTTATTCATTATCCAAAAGGAAAAGGTAAAAGGTCTGAACTATATTTAGTAATAAAATTACCAGATTCATTGGCAATATAAATTGGGATTCCATTTGCATATTCATGAATGATCTGGCGACAGGAACCACAGGGAAATGCACCATCCTTTGTAATGAGTGCTAATGCGGTAAAATTGGTAAACCCTTGGGATATTGCTGAAAATATAGCCACCCTTTCAGCACATAGGGTTGTTGGGTATGCTTTTGATTCGACGTTACATCCCAGAATAACGGAATTATCATCCGTCAAAAGAGCAGCGCCCACCGAATAATTACTATAAGGTGCCTTTGCTCTTTGTTGAGCCTTTATTGAATGTTGCACTAGTTCTTCTGGAGTCATTTTATATAAAATTCACCCTTCACAATTGATCTATTTCCCACATTGTCTGATGCCTGAACATACAGGGTATGAGTTCCTTTTTTCAAATTATATTTTAATGGGTACCGTACTTTATTTTGATAGGAGTTATATTCAAACACAACCGGATTATCATCTAATTTAACAATAACATCTGTTTCACCTTCTAACCCGGAGAATGAATCTATTACATTAAAAGAAATATGTTCAAGACCTGAGGAATAAAAGGTGCCATTTAAATCTGGGATAAAATTTGATAATTCAGGTGAATTGTTTTCTTCGATTACTGCAAATATTTCTCCCGATAATATAGAAGTATTTATAAATATAGAATCAGAGGAAATTTCGGATGGTAAATAGTTCCACTCAAATTTTTTCTGATTATAGTAATAGATGCCAATATTTCTCATGGAATATATTGGGTCAATGGCAATATTTAACTGAATTTCATTATTAAATGGAATAAGGTTAGGATGTAAATAATAGGGTCCAGCAATTATTTGACCTTCTTTGGGTTGAGAGGTATTTACGGGCCTAGTCCAAATGAATGTAGTATCATAAAAAGTATCTGCTTCACCAGTCAATACTATTTGACCATCTAATAGTTCAATTTGAAATGATGAATCTGGATAAACAATTCCTCCAGAAAGACTCATATTAAATAATTCATAAGGAGTAGAATCTTCATAATAGATTTTAAGTTCGGTTACATTTTCAAGGTCAGTAGGTGCCAATAATCCTGAAGATAATGTAAGTTTAGAAGTGCGTTTTAATTCATGAGAATACAAAATCCCCTCTTTTTTCATGGAGAGAAATGCATTTAGACCTGAAAAAATATTCTCCGTAAATGAAATAAATATTCCCTGCTCGTAATGTTTTAATTTAAACTCACCTTTAATATTTTCAAAATTTTGTAGTGGTTTGCTATGAAAGGTTGGCGGACTTGAAACTCCTGAATTATTTTTCCCAAAAACCTGTAATACATTAAATGGTGGATTAATATGTTCAACCAAAAATGTATTATTACCCATATCATAATATTCCGTTGGGATAAGCATATCTGTAGAACTAGGCTCTGTTAAATAAAAATATGGTCGAACTTTCTCCTCATGATTAAATGTAATGGTACACTTATTATCAAGAAATGTAGTGGAGTATTCAAATTTTGGTAAAGTATCGGAGACAAAATAAGCACGAATTTCAATTTTATTTCCTGCAAAGTCATGAATGTCAATTATTGCATCATGAACTACTTTTTGGTCAAAAACAAACCCAGATCTGGATTTACTATTAATAAATGGAAGCGATTGATTATCGTGGTGACTAAAAATATGATAATATTTTCCAAATCCTTCACGTGCAAGTGAGTAGCTGCGTTCTGTATAAATTTTACTTGCATTTCCCCAATCAATTTTGTTGTATTGCATGGAATAAATAAATTGAGCATCTAATAAAAGGTTAATGCTGTAAATTCCAAAATTGAAATGCTGCCCAGATATTTTATCAAGAGTTTTTATAGCGATTCCAATATTTCCAAAAGCATAAATAGTGTCAGCTAAAACATATTCATTGTCATTTATTTTTTTGAGTGGAAATATCTTCTGTTCCGAGAAACCGTCTATTATTGCAAATTCATCTAAAGGTAAAACCGCAATAGATTCTGCTTCTGGTGGCAAATCGTCTGGTAAGTCCAATGAATATTGAAAAGGATTAACAGGCTGCCCGTAGCCATCTCGAATTTCAAAATGAAGGTGGGGACCAGATACGCCACCCGTATCACCTGAATAGCCTATAAGGTCACCTTTTTTAACAGGGTAGTCATCAGGATCTATTTTGTGATCAATGGTATATTTTCCATATTCTTCATGAAGGGCATTTACCAAATTATCTACTTCGGGTGTAAAATGATCCAAATGGGCGAAAACAGCTGTATTGCCATCATTTAATTGTAGGTAAATAGTTTTACCATATCCTTTCGAACTGGTTCTGATGCGTGAAATGTATCCATCATCGATTGCAACTAAATGATACCCAATTTCACCAAAAGTCCTCACATCAACTCCAGTATGATACCTCCCAGGGCGTTCCTCCCCAAAAACGGCAGTAATTTCTTTTTTAGCTTTTACCGGCCAAAGATAGTCTTGTGAAATGGTCAAGCTGAAAAAAAGAGTAATTATGAAGCAAATTCTATTAATCAATTTAAACTAAAATTTGTTGTAAAATAAAATTATTGAGGGTTTAACGTTTGAATCCCAAGTTTGTAAATTATCCATGTTTATGAGTCTAAAACTACTCAAATTACGTTGGAAAATATTCTTTTGGTCCATTACCGGCAGGATAAAAAAAATGCATTCCAGGCTCCAATTATCTTTAAGTCATGGAAATCCTGAAAATATCCTGATAATTTTCCCAATGGACGAACCATCCTTTAGAGTTGCCTGTTATGCTTTCCGTGATTTAGGAAAAGAAAATGTACAAAAAAGGCAATTTATTTTTATTGTGAAGGAACAATTTAAAGATTTATTTCATTTACGCATAGGCAATTCTATGTTTATAAACCATTCTGATAAAGATTCCATCCTTTCAGGAGAAAAAGTTCTTCTGAATTCCTTAAAACAAAATAAATTTGATATTATTGTAGATTTAAATCCAATCTTTCAATTATCAATATCTCGTTTTATAAGTTTATTAAAATCAGAAATGAAAGTAGGATTTGCATCTGATTTCTCAGATAAATTTTATAATATTCAATTGGATATTTCAAAGTCAGGAATAATGGAAAAAGGATTTAAACAAATTAATTGGATACTTGCCCAATGATAATAACGATTTTTGAAGATAGTCACTATTCATCCTTATTTCCATTAAATATAAATCGTGCATCCTGCGAATTACGCTGTGGTGCGTTTACAAATTTAGAACGAATTAATAATCTGTTAACTCCGGATGATTCTATTCATTTAGTAGTACGTGATGCACTCAAACCCCTAACACAGGAAAGATATCCAAATTTAACGGTTAATCCGGAAATGGTTTCCCAAGGGGTTTGGCTAAATGGTAGAGGATTGTGGAATGAAAATAAATTAAATGAGATAACTTCCGGCAGGTCATATACAAATAATGGTGTTTTATTAGCTAATCAAAGTCAGGATAGAATCCCAATATCTGAATTTTATTCTCACTTGGATTCAGTCCGCCAAGTTTCAACAGAGATTAATATACAATTTATAAAAAATATATGGGATGGAATATTCTTTCAATCAGATACAATTGCAGATGATTCTCAATTTATTATTGATCATAAACAAGGAGATATTCATCCAACGGTTGCCATTGAAAATGGTGATAATGTATTTATTGGGGGAGGTGCAAAAGTTCGAGCAGGTGCCGTTATGGATGCCAGTGCTGGTCCAATAATTATTGCTGAGAATGCATATATTGATATTGGTTCTCTCATACAGGGACCTGTGTTTATTGGCTCTGGATGTGTCATTAATCCAGGAGCTAAATTGAGAGGAAATGTAACGTTGGGTCCCCAATGTAAAATTGGAGGAGAAGTGGAGGATGTAATTTTCCAGGGATATAGCAATAAACAACATGATGGGTTCCTTGGGCATAGCTATATAGGCGAATGGGTAAATCTGGGTGCAAATACCAATAACAGTGATCTAAAAAATAATTATGGATTAATCAAACTAACTATTGGTGAGAAACAAATCGAGACTGGGATGCAATTCCTAGGTGCAATGATAGGTGATTATTCAAGAACAGGTATCTCAACCATGCTTAATACGGGCACAATAGTTGGGTTGGGAGCTAATATCTTTGGTGAAGGATTCCAGGAGAAATATCTTCCATCATTTCGCTGGGGTAAAAATGATACAACAGAATTGAATAAGTTTTTCACCACCATTGAAAAAATGAAACAAAGAAGAGGGAAATCATTAAGTTCTACAGAAAAAATATTTATCACAGAATTATTTGAAAATAAATATTAAAAAAAATACAAAATACCTTGTACAGTATCCACAGTAAAAATATATTTCCAGCCTTGAATTTTGGAGAAAAATATGGCATTTGAAGGTTTAATATGTCCAGCATGCTCAAATCCACTGGATGAGACGATGCTGGAAGAAAAAATGATTTGTCCTGAATGTAGTACAAATCTAAAACAAAAAAAGTTCTTAGCATTTCTTGAATTTCTCATGATGCACGGATTAGTAACCAATATTGATTTTTTTGATCAGACTCTTTATGGAGATGAAATTAAAAAGACTGTAGAGGAAAAAGAACAACAGGATGAGACTAATCCAGATGATTATGAAGATAAGGCCAGTAATATGGACTATCATGAAGAAACCCCAGACCTTAAGGAGGTAACTACCGATGAAGAGGAGTTTAGGCATTGGGAGGGTATTGAAGAGGATTGGCAGGAATTCAATAGAAAGAATAATCCTGAATTAAATAAAAAGGAGGGAGGGGGTACGAATTAATGGATAAACCAAAGAAAAAACAACATCAGATTAAAATAGAACTGGACGATAATGTTGGCCAAGGGGAGTATGTAAACCTGGCTATTGTAACCCATTCCCCTGCAGAATTTGTGATGGATTTTATTCGGGTATTACCCGGTATGACAAAGTCAAAAGTGAAATCACGGATCATTATGGCTCCCATGCATGCAAAAACACTTATGATGGCGTTGCAGGATAATATCAGAAAATATGAAAGTAAATTTGGGGAAATTAAAGTAACAAAGGGTGGAGGACCTGTCCCAAATATTAAATTGCCGGATGATGTATTACCAAACTAATAAAAAAGCCCCTGAAAATCAGGGGCTTTTTATTTAAGATTTAATTTTTATATTGGTAACGTTTTTCATAATTGTCCCAGCCCTTTACCAAAAGTAAACCATATATACTACCCAAAATACAACCAGCAATTACATCAGATGGATAATGCACCCCAATGTACACTCTTGAAAACATAACGATTCCAGCAATGCTCCAAAATAGCTTGCCAAATCGAGAATAAATTGCTGAAAATACCATTGCTAACCCTACCATATTAGCTGCATGATTTGAGGGAAAGGAATAATTCCGTCCTTTTTCTCCAACTAAATGATTTACTAATTCAATGTCCATTCCTGCCCAAGGTCTGGGTCTGAGAATAGTTTTTTTAATAAATAAGCCAGACTGATCAACAAGGATAATTACAAGGGGGATTAAAATTGCCAATTGCCAACGGTTTTTCTTATCATAAATAATAGCACACAGCCAGGGGATTAACATTAAAGGAATGAAATATTTTGTCTCATCAAACAGGGGCATGATGAAATCAAATATCGGGTTTGACAGATTATTATTTATAAATAAAAAACAAGCCCGATCGATGGAAAGGAGAAAATCCAAACAAATAAAAAATTATTAAATCAGAAGGTTGAAGTAAACCGCATAACGATTTGTCGACCCATTATTGCGCCTCCAACTAACTCTTTATGCAGGTCATTATTTAGATTTAATGCAGAAAGGTTAAATTCAAGATTATCTGTAATATGGTAGGTATAGAATAAATCAATAATATTATAGGGTCCAATAATTCCGGACCAAATTCCATCACTCCATTGAAATTTATTAACATGCCGATAATTCACAATAAAATCACCAAAACCTGATTTTCCTTTAATACTGGCATTCCATTTCCATTTAGGTGCATTTATAGGGTCTTTTTTCTTAGTAAGTTCATTGTAAAAATCTGTGGTTCCATACCAGGAGAGATTGCCATCTATGATTATATTTTCAGTTAGAAAATGGGTTAATCCAAAATCAAGCCCCTGCATCCAAACTTCACCATAATTCATTGGACTGAG
>JACNLQ010000057.1:0-17318 GCA_014381415.1 Fidelibacterota bacterium | reverse complement strand
TCATCGAACTTTCTACTCACAATCAATGGAGTTATAATGGTTGGAGGACTGAAAAAATCTTCGTAATAGCTAAGGTAATAATCAAGAGAAAAATGGGTTCGATTACCTAAGAATCCTTTATAGCCAAATTCAACAGTTTGAATTTTTTCGGTTCTAATGGGGTCTACATCGGGGATATTCATAGATTCTTCAGCTGTATATAAAACACCATCTCCATTAAGTTCAGGCACAAAAATAACATTTTTTGAGGTGTCTAATGGAATATTATCTCCAGAAATAAGATCATTTCCGTCAAATTGAAAATAATATGGTGCTCCATCCACTCTATAAGAGTAAGGAAGTTCTTCCCACCCAGATACATTCATTATCCAATTGTGTCCTGCAAATTCACATGATTCTTCATTTAAAAAATTATCATTTGAACATGAATATCCTGAACCATTATCATTTGTAATACCAGAAAAATAAGTTATGTTGTCAGATGGACCAAATGTATAAAATGTACTATCATCTTCACCATAAAATCCGGGAGTTGCTACACTGGTGGGGTAATTTTCTCCCAGACATGGTAAACCAACCCGACAATAAACTGTACCATCGTAATTTCCCCTTAAATAGACTTCAAAAACACTACTTTTCCCAACAAAAAGGTCAGTAAAGAGTGAGATTGAATTTGGGGTATTATAAGCCTTTCCATAAGTGAAGCGCATGGATGATTTTGAATCAGGTTTATAAATGAACCCAAGTTTAGGGGCAAATAATAAACCTTCATCCAATAAATCATGGTAATCTAATCGAGCCGCCGTTATAAATTCATAACGACTGGTTCCAAATAATTCGGTTGAAGTTTGATAATAAATACCATATTCATTGGATTGAGGATCAATAAATTCATCCGGTTCATCAATTCCTTCACCGCAACTCCATAATTTTCCATTTCTAAAACTTGAAGTTTGACCGTCAGGGCAATAAGGGTCATCAGGAGTACCATCTCCATCTTCATCAAAACCATTATAACCAATAATTACATTATCACCATCATTATCATATCCATTTGGTCCATCATTAATAATAGTACCATTTGTAAACGGGTCTGTTCTAAAGTAATCCATTCCCCATACAAATTTTGTATTCATGGATTTGAGATTAAAATTATTTTGAATTTGAAAGGCATAATTTTTTGATTTATCAATAATTCTATTTCCCAAATTATAACCACGGGTATCACCAGAGAAACTCTCATTCATATAAAATTGAGAAAACCAATTTTTATAACGGCTTCTAAGTTGATAAAATTTATATTCAAATCCATCAGCAATATACCGACCAGTCCCGGTTACCTGGTTTGTTTTTGTCCAAGAATACCCTGTCTGTAAAGTCATGTTAAAATCAGGATTAGGGTCATAATCAATACGAAATTCCACTTTTCTGTTATCAATCTCAAAATCGGGGTAGTCATCCATTCCATCTCCATTTGTATCTAAAACTACCTGAAAATCATCAAGCAGGTCTGGAGCATTATATAACCCATCACTATTCGTATCAGTAAATGATTCGTTGGGATCTTTGATACCATTTCCATTATCGTCAGAAAATGGTTCTCCGGAAAATGCATATAGCCCATCGCCTGTGTCAAATACACCATCATTCTCTCCTGAATCCCATGCAATGAATATTCCATCTCCTTCACCAGGGTCTCCTGTGTCAGCAATACCATCTTGACCATAATCGCCTAATACATCTTCACCTTCATCCCATACACCATTTGCTGGAGGCCAAACATCGATATACTCATTTTCTTCCCAAATACCGTCTCCATCATCAGAAATAAAAGTATCTCCTGCTTGCAATATACCATCTCTTTCTGTGCCATCAGAATCGGGACCTGGCCAATCGGGATTTAAATCGCCATACTCAAAATAACCATCACCATCTAAATCATAAGGCATAGTTAAATACTCACAAATACCATCTAATCCACAATCAGACAAATAAGTATTGAAATTGCCAAGGTAAAGAGATTCACCAGGCTGATATTCATGATCTCCTGCTGAGTCAACAAATGGATCCCCCGGAATTCTATCTTCACCAAAATCGTAGGTGAATATATCAAATTCTAATTTTACTTCTCCCTCATTGTACCGATGGTTGCCAAATAGGTGCATTCCATTCCCTTCCCATGAGAGGTTTGGTATATAATAGGGATTTACTTCGCCATTAATTAGAGAGTCTTGTCTGCCAAATGGAATTAATATATCATTTTCAATATTGTTACCCCATTCTTTAATATTGCTATCAATAACAGCATCCCCTGCTTCATCGTCAATTATACCATTATGGTCATTGTCCACACCATCAAATCCTAAATCATATATTCCATCTATATTTTCATCAATATTTTCATCAGTTAATCCATCATTATCATTATCTATCCCATCTGAAAAAATTACACCATTTGAATTAACACCTGGTTCATTAGGATCCGGTAAGCCGTTTCCTTCACCATAGTCAGGTGCAATATCACAATCACCACCTACCGTCGCTCCTTCACAAATATCATCATAATCGCCGTCATTATTATAATCATAAGCTTCTATTCCGTCAACACCAAAATCTCCAAAGTCATCACTATTATTATTATCATCGATTTGATTAGAAAAATAATAATCCTCATCAATGAGACCATCTCCATCATCATCATAACCATTATACCAATCTTCACCCATGACTCCATCGCCATCAGGGTCGCCAGTATCCATAGCTTCGCCATTGCCAATTCGTACATAAGCACTATCAGTAAAAACTCCATCTCCGTCTAAGTCATGTACTGCCCAACCCCAAATTAGTTGATCCTCTGTACCCGCAACATTCCAGGGGTTATTATCTTTTTCATCTAAAGTTCGCCCTGGAGTAAGAGACCACGGGTAAAGATGCGCTTTATATTCTTCTTCAGAAATAAAGGGCCAGTCATAGGCATGTAGGTATAGGCCGGACATTTTTATACTTATAGAATTAGTTAACTTTTTGGCGAATCGTCCATTTATTTTGCGAAATTGACGCTCATCATTTGAGCCAGATAAGCTCATGGTGAACCCTTCAGAGGTAGATGGTGGTTTTGAAATGATATTTACAACCCCACTATGAGCATTGGCTCCGTAAAGTGCAGTTGCAGGTCCCAATATAATTTCAATTTTCTCCACATCATCCATGGATTGGGGAATAGTACTATAATTTATAACTCGGAGAGCGGGGATATTGGCAACCCGACCATCACTTAATGTGAGTAAGCGCGTGTTAAAACTGCTGTTAAACCCCCTCACTGATATACTGTAATTATTTATCCCGCTTGATGTAAAGTCAATACCTTTTAACCCCTTAAGATAAGCGCCCATATTGGTGGTATTTTTACCTTTGATATCTCTACTTGTAATAATTTCCATTGAGGCAGGGGCGGTGGTTATTTTTTCCTTTCGTTTTTCGGCAGTTACTTTTGTTTCCTGCAATTCAATAGCAGAAGCCTTAAGTGCAAGGTTTACAGTATATTCCTGATCAGCTGCAATCTGGATATCTTTCTCAAATGTTTCATAACCGATAAACATTGCCATTATGGTAAAAGAACCAATTGGCACTTCGGAGATAAGATAGAAACCATTTTCATCCGTAGCTGAGCCCAGCATTGTGCCACTGAGCATAATATTGGCACCTATGAGTGGTTCACCACTCCGACTATCAGTTATTTCACCTTTAATGGTACTACTGCCAGCGAACACAGTTGTAAGAAATATAAGTATTAAGTATAACTTTATAATGGAGTTTGTTTTCATTAGTTAGTTAAAAAGTGTTTGATTGTATAAAAAGTGAATCGTTAAATCTACCCCATTTAATTAAAGTGGATGAAACAAAAAAACCCGCACTGTTAAGTGCGGGTTTTTTATATCAAGTCTCTTTGTGAGAGCTTATTTTATAAGCATGATTTTTTGGTTCTGGACAACAGAGCCAACTTCAGTTTTTACAAAATAAACACCACTGGATACATTTGTTCCATCCCATGTAAGAGAATAAGATCCTCTATCCATTTGACCTTCAGCAATAACATCAACCAATTGCCCTGCCATATTAAATACTTTTACAGAAACATCTGCTTGAGTATGTAATGCAAGAGTCATTTGAGTTGTTGGATTGAAAGGATTAGGATATGCAGCTGAAATAGCGAAGTCATTAGGTACAATTACTTTTGTATCCATATAACTATCTGCATTTGCAGCAGCAAGCACTGATTCAATAGTGAAGTCACCATTGGTTGTAAATAGAGAACTACCATCAGGAGCTACAACTATTAGTGTAGTTGTATTTCCTTGGGTATTGTAATCAGCAACAAGTGCATTATCTGTAAGGTCTATTTGGAATTCCTTACCATGTGAAAGGGTCATTTGAACTGCACCAACAAAACCGTTGGCTGTCATGATTACTTCATTCCCAATCACTTCAAAAGATGCAGATGTAGCTTCATCAGCTCTCCCGCCACCTAATACAATGTTTACCAATGCAACAACATCCAGAACATTTAAGCCACCATCAGCATTCATGTCACCAGTACAATCGTCACTACCACCAGATAGTACCTGATTAACTAGAGCAACAACATCCAGGACATTTAAACCACCATCAGCATTCATGTCACCAGTACCACAACCGCCACCACCAACTTCAATAAACTCAGCAATAACTTCACGTGATTCTATTATACCTACACATGGTACATCAAAGTTCATGGTTAAACGACCATCAACACCGTTAAAGTCATGATCACTATCGTCAGCACCATATAATGCACCACAGAAAGCCATATCATCACCAGTTGCAGCTAAACAGCCATTAAACTGAGCCGCATTGGCAGTCATGAAACCACCCCAGGTTGCAAGAGCTGGATCCATAAGATATGCAGATGCAGCTGCATCTACATGATCTACACAAAATCCCATACCCATTGCTTCAAATACTTCAGATACATCACCATAAATTGGCATGTTAAATCCGCAGGCAGGGTTCATATAGGTTGCTGTGATTCCAGGTATTCCAACAATACGGTCAAACCAAGTGCCGTCACCATCTTCATCGGCTTCTTCATCATCGCCAAATCCAAGGGTAGAAGCAGCACCATCAACACCATGCCATTCTAATATGAAATCAGGTTCTGTATTACCTGGAAAAACAGAAGACAGGTTATCTGTATTTAATCCTCTTTTAAGGAAGTATCCAGCAGTAACACCAGTCAAAGGTGCACCACCTGGTACATACTCAGGAATTCCAAACGCATTTACATCAGGATAAATTTCAAGAGTTCCAGATTGGTCTATATCACCTACTGTGAATGGAAAGCAATCTGTTCCTGAAGGATCGCATAATGTTGGGTTAGCTGGGAACATAGGAAAGTTCTCAAATGTTAGTGAGCTGGAAAGTGAAAGCCCTCCCATCTGTGTACCAGCATGAGAAGAAATTCCTGGAAGTCCCAAAACATTCACACCAGGGTGAGCCATACCTACATACTCCATCATATTCCCCATGGAAGTATAAGTAAACTCATCTGTCACAGGCAGAACCTGCTGTACTGTTACACAATTACCATTTTCATCTGTAATTGTATTTACATCTGGGTAATAACTTCCTTCAGCAATCGCCCCTGATCCATCTTCGTTTAAGGCTACATTCAGGTTAATTCCAACAGCTCCAAGTGCAGCATCGGTTAATTGCATTGCCTGAGATGTAAATGGTACTGCGGCTGGTATTTCTGCAACTGCAACAGTTACACCCAAACCATACGCATCTGAAACTGTAAGTGTTTCAGCATCACGGGTTATAAATGTGTATAACACATCAACCCCTGTTAATTTATACTGCCCAGCAGCATCCTGTGCTACCATAAGCGCTGAAACAGCACATAACATTAGTATTGTCTTTTTCATTTTACTCCTCCTAGTTTCCTCATTGTCGAGTTATTTAGTTTCGTTTTGTTTAGTTATTCTTTTAATATAAATTTGTGTTTTCTTTAATAAAAGAAGTAACCTATGACCCATGAAATTAATACAGGTTTGTGATGTCTATCAAGAAATATTTATAGGATGGGTGAAAAAAGTGACGTAGATCACTTATTTCGTTTTCGTCTGCTGGATACAGCAGCATAATTAAGGCTTATAAAAATAATGATAAGACCGACGACAATCATCATTTTAGACAATAGCCAAGGGGGTAAGCTGTTCCAAATCTCATTATAATCAATCATTGTAGATTATCTGCTACAATATCTGAAATATCCTTAACGTGTATCTTTGGTCTACCCTCAGGAATTAATGGATCTAAGCCCTGATTCATCATACCATAGCAGAAATTACACCCTGTAACTAGAGTATCTGCTTCCGATTCTACCACCTGTTCTGCACGAACCAAATGCGTTTTACCTACGGTTTCTTTTTTCCACCACAATCCACCACCTGCACCACAGCAAAGTGTATTTTTACCAGATTCTGGAAGTTCAAAATAATTATCAGTTACCGACTGAATGGCAGTTCTCGGTGCATCAACTATATTTAACATTCGAGATAGATTGCAAGGGTCATGATAGGTGACTTTACCGTTATCTCCAATATTAACACCAATCTTCCCTTCTTCAATGAGACGCCCTATTAATTGACTATGGTGTTCTACCTTGTATGAAATATCGCCATATTTTGTATATTCCTTACCAAGGTTTAACACACAATGAGGGCACATTGAAACTACTTTGTTGGAGTTTTCCAGTTGTTCCATATTATGCTCCCTGAGCATGGCATAGGTAAGTTTATCCCCTAAACGATTGGCAGGGTCTCCAGAACAATGTTCATTCTCCAAAATTCCATAGGTAACACCAGCAGTATCTAGAATTTTTGTAAAATTTTCTACTGATTTGGTAAAATTAGGGTCTAATTCATATCTGGCAAAACAGCCCAGCCAAAACACATACTCCATATCGGGAGTGAATTTGGGTAACCTATCTACTAAAGAGCTGGATGTTGCCCCTTCAGAATTTCCCGTATTTTGGAGATTGGTAAATAGCTTTTGGTATTCTTGAGGGACATTTCCTTCAACCAAAACCTGTAATCGACGGATTTCATCGGATTTTTCCACCTGATTGCCCACGGGGCATACTTCTGAACATGCCTGACAGGTAGTGCATTCCCAACCAGCTTCTACATTTATTTGTGATAAAACATCTACATCTCTCGTTTCCAGCAATGGTTGACGTAAATCTAAGATAAAATGATCCTTTGGGTTCAATATGCCACCTCCACGATATGCAGGGCAGACATCCATACAGCGCCCACACTCTACACAAGAAAAGATGTCTAATGCTTGATTTTGAGTCATTTTAGTCAAATTTGATAGCATTTCATCTAATTCTTCTTCCGAAGCTTCCATATCAATTTTCACTGGGGTATGGTGAGGTTGATGGAATGGTTTAAAGAAAATATTAAATGGTCCCAATACTAGATGTAAATGCTTAGATCGGGGTACCAATATGAGAAATGCCAAAATCAGCAGGGTATGGAGCCACCAATTAATTTTCCAGACTAAAGGTTGCAATTCCAATTCGCCTAAAAGATAGGTAGCCATTAGTAATAGAATGAATAAAGCCACTAATCCTGAGGTGGGGGATAGTTTTCCTAAGATCTTGGGTTTGGTAATGAATCGACGATATGCCAGATATAAAATGCCAATTGACACCAATATTGAGAATGGAATTACCACATAAGAATATAAATGGCGAGTTTCAAGGCTCATAAGGGGAAATTCGAAACCTATTGCGAAGTGATCAAGCGTTACTAAACCAAAGACAAGGAAACCCCAGAAAACAAAGCCATGCATCAATCCAGGTAGCAGGCGGCCACGAATAACTTTTTCCTGAAGAAAAACTTCTCTGAACACTCGCCAAAGTCTTTCACCAATTCTGTCAAGGGGGAGGGATCCTGTGCCTTTTAAAACTATTCTCAGGCGTTTCCATACTTCAAAGCAAAATGAGCCAAGGGATATGCAAATCCCTGAAATTAGAACAATTTTCTCTATAATTGTGAAAGAATGTTCTATCAACAAATTAAGCGTTTTGTAGTTTTTCTGTCAATTGTGGTACGATTTCAAAAATATCACCCACTACACCATAATCAGCAATTTCGAACAGAGGAGCATTAGAATCTTTATTGATAACTACGATATGTTTGGATCCTTTCATACCCACCACATGTTGGATTGCACCAGAAATACCCAATGCCAGATATAATTTTGGGGATACGGTTTGACCAGAGCTTCCTACCTGACGGGAAGATTCCAGCCAGCCAGCGTCAACTACCGGTCTTGAAGCAGCAATCTCTGCTCCCAGTATTTTAGAAAGTTCACGAACCATCTCAAGGTTTTCCTCCTTGCCAATACCCCTGCCAACGGAAACTATTACTTCTGCCTGGGTTAAATCAACAGCTTGTTCTGCTTCCTGGAATTTTTCTTCAGGAGATATTGAATCATTCACTTCTGATAAATCTACCGTGACATTACGAACTTCTGCTGATCCCGATTGAATACCATCTACCCGAAATGCCCCAGATTGAAAAGACACGATGAATGCACCATTTTTAACAACGGAATCTGAGTTGAGTTTTCCCTGATAAATAGAACGAATAAAAGTGAGTTCATCCTCCTTTTTAAATCCGATACAATCAGAAATTAATGGAATATCCAATCGAACACTAAGGCGGGGTGCCCAATCCCGTGCTTCGTAACTATGTCCAAATACAATTATATCCGGTGATTCAGCTTTTGCAATGTCCTCCATTGCCTTCAAGTAAAATAAGGGGTTAAAGGTATTTAATTTGTCATCCTCAGCCAAAAGAACTTCTGTCAGATCGTATCCGGCTAATTGAGTAGTAACATCAGAATTAAAGCAAATGGCTGAAACAGTCCCCCCAGTTTGAGCTGCAATTTCCTGTGCCCCCTTCAGTGCTTCAAGTGAAACGGAGTTTAATTTACCATCATCTTGTTGAATATAAACGAGTATTTTCATGATTAATTGAGTACCTTTATGTCGTTTCTAAATAGTTCTACTAATTTTTCAGATATCTCATCTGGAGATCCTTCAATAAATTGCGTTTCTTTTGTTTTATCCGGTACATAAATTTTATTAATAGTAACGTTGGATTCCAATGCATCAGCAGCTACATCCCCAGATGTTACTTCATCCACCGTTTTTTTCTTTACCATCATGATCCCTTTTAAGGTTGCATAGCGAGGAGAATTAATACCTGATTGAATACTTATTGAGGCTGGAAGGCTTAATTTTGTCCATTGAAACCAACCCCCTTCCAGTTCTTTTTTCACCTTTATAGTAGAATCATCAACAACTTCAGTTCCCATTCCCAGGGTTGCATGAGACATGTTTAATAGTTCAGCTAAAATTAATCCTAATTGAGAATTCCCCTGATCGTCAGATTGAAGTCCCGACATAATGATGTCAAAATTTTCTTTCTCCAAGGAGGATGCAATTATTTTTCCCAGTGAAAGGACATCCAAATTGTCAAATGAGCTATCGGAAATAAAAATTCCCCGATCTGCACCTTTAGCCAAAGCATCTTTCAAAACCTGCCTGGCAGAATCTTTACCTAAAGTGCAGGCAATGACTTCACCACCATGTTTTTCTTTTAATAGTAACGCCTCTTCTAGTGCATAATTATCACTTTCATTGGAAACCCATGTAATATTATTTTCAACCAGAGTGAGGTGGTCATCGGAAATGTTAAGAGACGAATCCTTATCCGGAACCTGTTTTATTAATACACATATTTTCATTAATCTTCCTTAGTTTAAAATTAAAATTCATAAGAAACAGTCTGTTTCTAATCAGTAAAATTACGATAATTAGGAATTATAAATAGGTGGAAAAAATTAGATTATATTAGGATTTTAAAATTAATGCAATTCCATTTTTGCTTTAATAATATAATACAAGTAATTTTCATCTATTGAGAATTCAAAGTTAATTCATTAATGAAGTGATTATTTTTAAGAAATACAAGAATTAATGAGAAAATTTCAAAAGAATCAATCGAAAAGATTTGATTTTTAAATGCGAAGTATTATTCTTCTAAGAGTAAATTAATATTTTAATGAAATATATTTTATTTATATTATATCTAATAACAACACCAATCTTAGCAAATGAAATTATTGCTATTCTTGAGTTAGAACAAATTGGTTTAAGCAAACAAGAGGCTAAAGTATTAACCCAAAGGTTAACTACAAAACTTATTTCTATTGATAAATATCAAGTAGTTGAAAGAAATAATATGGATAAAATATTGAAAGAACAGAAATTTCAACATTCGGGTTGTACAGATAGTGAGTGTGCAGTTGAAATTGGACAGTTGCTCAATACCGATTTTATCGTTGTTGGAAGTTTAAGTAAATTAGGGGTTGTTTACTCGTTAGATTCAAGGCTTATATCTGTTGAATCGGGAGAAGCCTATGTAAGTGCTGAATACAGTACACAAAATGGTATTGAAGATTTACTTTTAAATGGAGTAACTTCAATTGCACATCAAATTTGTGAAATATCCCAATCAAATAATGAAATGCTTTCCCAAATAATTATTCCCCCTGAAAAACCTTCTCGCCAAATTGTAAAATATTTAGGAACTAGTCGAGAACCATTCTCAAATGAAAAGTCCAGTAAAGTATATTATATAGAATCAATTTCCGAAGCTCCCACTATAGACGGTGTATTAAATCCATCTGAATGGTCATCAATTCTCCCCATAACCGATTTTGTTCAAGAAGAGCCAGAAAATATGGCAGCTCCTACAGAAAAAATGGAAGTCTATTTTGGGTATGATGATAGGAATCTTTATGTAGGAGCAAAATTATACGATTCAAATCCAGCTGAAATTGCCCGGCAACTTGCCCCAAGAGATGATTGGTACGGTGCCTTTGATGACCAGGCAGACTGGTTCAGTATTGATTTGGATAGCCGGCATGACCATCAAACTGCCTTTTCTTTTGCAGTAAATGCTTCTGGGGTTATGTCTGATGAAATGGTCTATAATGATGAAGATTACGATACCGATTGGAATGCTATTTGGGATGCTGCAGTACAAATAACGGATTTTGGCTGGGTGGTTGAGGTGGAAATTCCCTTTTCAATGCTCCCCTTTAATGAGGGAGAAGAACTTACATGGGGACTGAACATCACGCGTTTTATTCAACGAAAATATGAAACCATTACCTGGGTAGCTTTCCCATTAGAAATTGAAGGTATCGCTTCAAAATTTGGTCATCTTTCAGGGCTAAAGGGTATATTCCCACCAGCTAAATTCGAATTTTCACCTTATTCTTTGGGAGGATTTACAAACTATAGCGACTTAAAATTAACGGATGTGGATGAACCATTCAGTCATAAAACTGGGTATATGGATGAATCGGATTATAATATTGGACTGGATATGAAATATCGAATTAACCCCAATTCCTTATTAACCTTGGCTATAAACCCTGATTTTGGTCAGGTAGAATCGGACCCTGCTGATATTAACCTCACTTCGTATGAGACCTATTTTCCTGAAAAGCGATCATTTTTCCTTAAGGACTCAGATATATTTGAAACACCCATAGAACTTTTTTATTCAAGAAGAATTGGAGAAAATTCTTGGGGATTGGGCATGGAGGAAAATAGAGGCGACACCTTATTTTATGATATTAAAATTCCGGTGAAAATTAATGCTGCTGGAAAATTGACAGGTAAAAATGAACAGGGTTTATCCTATGGGTTCTTAGGCGCTGAAACCAATGAAACAGATAGTAGCACCTGGCATTCTTATTTTAATCCAGATTCAATTTTACACCCCTACAGCTATCCCAAGAAATATTTTATCAGTCGAGTTAAGCAAGATCTTTTTTCCGGTAATTCCTTCTTGGGGTTTATGACCACATCAAGCATTGATGATTCTGCCCATATTTATTCTGTAGATGGCATGGTTAATTTGCTGGATAATCAAATTGGGATAGATGGTCAAATTGTCATGAGTTCTCATAATAAAATGGGGATGCTAGGAAAACTAACTTATTCTCCACTGGGATTTTTCAGTACTTGGTTGGATTATCAATATTATGAACCGGGACTTAGTTTAGAACATTTAGGGTATTTGTGGCGGGATAACTATAGTCAATTTAAAACGGGGGTAAAATTTCAAAATCAGGAGCCTTGGGGAGTCATCCGTAGTTCTGCCATCATTTTAGAATGGGACATGGAGAAAAATTCTGATAAACTTGATTTGGGAAAAACTGTTGAAATTAGTTATGATGCAATGTTTACAAATTTCTGGAAAATTGGCGGTGGATACTATGGAATTCAAGAGCACAATGATGATCGTAAAATTTTCTCTTATTATAGTATGGATGCATTTGGTCCAGTTATAAATATACCTGAAATTTCCGGTTATCATTTTAATATTTCCTCTGATAAATATCAAAAATTATCTGCCAATTTATCATGGACTTTTGCTACAAATACTCGTGATGATTTGGAGAAGGGAAAGTTTATTGAATTGACCTACCGGCCAAATACTTTTTTAACATTTTCCGGATCGTATGATAATTACAGGTTAAACAAAAAGTATTACTGGCTTGAAGAATTAGAGGAGGATAATGGTAATATTCAATATATCTTTTCTGATTTTGACAAAAACCTAAAAATTTATTCTTTTAGAGCATCTGGAAATATTGGAAGAAAATTATCAATTCAGCTCTATTCAGAAATCTTCCAGAATAATGATACCTATAGTAATTATAGTGAATATTTTGATGCTTCAAAATCCTATAGTGATTTAATTGGAAAAGAAATATACACTACCGATGAAAATGAAGTTCAATCACCAACATCTTCTTTAATATTAGACCCAAATTACTATATTGGTTTATATCCTCGTTATACCAGTTTTATTTTTAATGGAGTATTAAAATGGAATTATGCTCATGGGTCCAATTTGTATATTGTATATACCGCTCGTAAATCGGTAAACGGTAAAAAGTTTTCAAAACTTAGTGACTTTTTCCAATATAATTTTGAAGGTAGATGGATTGAAACTCTGCGGGATCAATCTATCATGGTAAAAATTGACTACTGGTTTGAAATGTAGGTAAAAGTCCGGTGATCGGTATTCGGGTATTAGGAATCGGAGTTAGGAAATTGGGATTTTAAATTGGTGATCTCAGAATATTTAATCTTTCAATAACCCAGCACCGTCAACTCCATTTTTGCAATTTGAGGTGTGCAATTCTTAACAAATTAGTTTTGTAAGTTCATTCTATCATTAACAAAATAAAATACCTTTCTTTCTATCCCATTGGTATATAATTAAAGCTATTATTACAGAGTTAAGTGAATAAAGTTTTATAAGATATTTCCCTATTTAATTAAAATAATCCTTGCGATAAAACGAACGTTCGTACTATTATTACTGCATGAATAGAAAACTAAATACACGCGAGACCATTTTAAATGAAGCAATCTTCATTGCCAGCAAGACAGGCTTTGAAGCATTAACAATAGGAAAGCTTTCAAAATCTGTTGGAATGTCAAAAAGTGGATTATTTGCACATTTCAATTCTAAAGAGCAGATGCAAGTAGATATATTAAAAGCTGTTGAAAAGAAATTTAATGATGTGGTAATCACGCCCTCACTGGAAGCACCCAGAGGCGAAGCAAGAATCCGGGTGCTTGCACAAAATTTAATAAAATGGGATGATTCTGGTTTTATGCCTGGTGGTTGTATGTTGCATACAGCCTCCATAGAATTTGAGGATAGACCTGGACCCCAAAGAGATTTTTTAGTCTTCCATCAAAGATATTGGATAGACTTTATTGCAAAAGCTGCCAGCTTAGCTGTTGAAGAAGGTCACTTTTCAGATGATTTAGATACGCAATTATTTGCATTTGAATTCCATGCCATATTACAATCTCACCACTTTTCAGCGCATTTGTTAAATGATCCACAGGCTGAGAGCCGTGCCATGAAAATGGTTGAGAATCTAATAATGCATTCACGAAAATAATTTAACTAAAGGAAACTATAAAATGAAAAAAATACTACTAACTATTATTATTACATTTAGCTTTATACAGGCTGAAGAATGGATTTATTTTAATAACATGACCAATTACGAATGGGGGGTGGGAATGGATTTTAGCGTGAGTAGAATTTCACCCGATGGAGAAATTAGTGAAACTGTCTTGGAAGATGTGAGCTATACCGATATATCAAATGATGGCTCACGATTATTATATCTTGAATATGAACAATTTGAAGGGCCAAGTTGGGTAGGATATGAAGTAGTAGGATTTAGTATTTATAATACTGAAACTATGGAAACCATCAGTTCAATAACGGGCATTCAACCCTCAACTCCAAAATTTACTCACGATGAAGATGTTGTGCTATATCTGGAAGGATCTCAATATAGTCCAACCCAAACTCTATATAAATATTCTTTTAGTGATAGTTCCAGCACCATGTTAAGTGACTCATTGAGCATTGGTTTTGATAATATGACCATGTCACCCGATGGACAACAAGTTGTCTTTTTTAAGGTAACTCATGATGAAAATACAGAAGATGATTTTATAGATGTAGATGTAATTGTTTCAGATATCCAAAGCGGTGAATCAACCCTATTAACCACTATCCCTTACTTTGATATTGCTTCAAATGCGGGTGGAATGTTTAATAATAATCCGTATTGGAGCGATGATGGTTTTATTTACCTATCATTTCTTGCAGGTAATTGTTCTGAGCTTTTTGCAATCCATAGTACAATGGGGTATGTAATGCAATTGACTGACAATCCATGTTCAGGCATTGGTGCTTATTGTGTTACTTCTATTTTAAGAACGCATGAAACTAATTTAGACAAATTTATATATACGACCTGTGGTGATAATTACGGACATTGGATCTATGACATAGAATCTGGAGAATCTTCTTATCTTGGAAGTTTTAACCCTGAGGGTGGAGTGTCAATCGCCTTGGATCAAACCTGGTCACCTGATCGATCCAAAGTTGCATTTTCTGAATGGCTTTATGGAGGAATGATAGCGGTACCAGGATATATGAGAGTATATGATACCGTCACTGAAAGCATTGATACTGTGGGGAATGACCTTAATACAGATGATCCTGAGTCATATTATGCCGCATCACCCATTAAATGGATTACTGATTCGTTGGCTGGCGATGTAAATGGTGACGGTATATTGAATATTTCAGATATTGTGATTATCGTAAATATGATTTTATCAGGTGAATCTAATTCCAGTGCAGATTATAATGGTGATGGTAATGTAAATGTAGTAGATGTTGTGGCCATCGTTCAGGCTATTTTGGGTAATTAGTTAAAAAGAAGGAAGAAAAATGAAGAATATATTTATATTAATCGCTATATGTACCATGGGATATACGCAATGCCTTGGGGACATGAATGGAGATGGTGTTAAGAATGTATTAGATGTTGTCAATTTAGTGGATGATATTTTAGTTGGTGATGATGTCTGTGATGACGCTATCAATACATGTGTGGACTATGACGGCAACAGCTATGCAACGGTGCAAATAGGCGAGCAAGTGTGGATGTCAGAAAACCTTAAAACCACTCACTATAATAATGGCGATGGTGATGTAAACGTTTTAGATGTAGTAATGATGGTTGATTTCATATTGGCTGAATAATAAACTAAAAAAGGAGGAGGAAAAATGAAAAAAATACTACTAACCGTTATTATTGCATTTGGATTTATACAAGCAGAAGAGTGGATTTATTACAATAGTTCTGAAGGCGTTAGCAAAGTAAAACCAGATGGTACAGAAAATGAGGTAATTGTAGACGATTTCTCGATGATGATGGATATGTCGTTAGATAAGTCTAAAATAGTATCTTTTGGCGAGCATACGATTACGATTGTGGATATAGAAACAATGGAGACTCAATCTGTTTTTTTTCCGGAGTATGGACTTAGTCCAAAGGATATACACTTTGCGTACGATGAAAATACAATTTTCTTTACTGATAGTGGGAATGAATTGTATAAATATTCTTTCATAGATAGTTCATTTACTTTGATAATACCTGATATGGGCGGGAGTATTAGAGATCTTACCATGTCTCCGGATAATCAGAAAGCGGTTTTTTTAAGTTATGATTATATTTTTGGCGAGGGAGATAGTATTGATGTAATGATTGCTGATATTCAGAGTGGCGAAGTGTCAATATTAGAATCATTCCCCAGTTTAGGGAATGAGTGTTTTTTTGGTTTATTACCTGGTTTTCAGACCTACTGGGGAGCAGATGATTATATATATTTTACAATTTGTGACGGCGAAGGGGTACAACAATTATTAAAAATACATAGTTCAAATGGTGAACCCGCTCAACAAGTAGAAAATGAAATACGGTATACATTATCAGCAGCAGATGATTCTTTTTTAGAAAAATTAGTTTATGTAAAATATATAAATGATACATATGAATATTGGACGATTGATCTTGAATCAAATGAAACGTCATATATTGATATCGATGGTGAAATTGAAGCGTATTTGTTATCTCAAGCATGGTCTCCTGATCAATCAAAGATTACAATTACCGGTTGGGATTTCACCGGCGGATATTGGGGTTCTCCTGCTGGTCTCTATGTTTATGATACGGTTACAGATAGTATGATAACAATTGTAGATTATGCTGGGGCATGGGCACCCATGTTTTGGGTGAGTGGCAGTGATAATGGTGATGTGAACGGTGATGGTTCATTAGATATTTTAGATATTGTGATGATAGTGAATATGATTTTAGCTGGAGAGACTAATAATTCGAATGCAGATTACAACAGTGATGGCAATGTGGATATTTTAGATATTGTTGCCATCGTGCAGGTTATCGTGGGTAATTGATTAGTACAGTTGAACGATTATAAGTATTTTGGGTATAGTTCAATTAGTTAATATAATATCAATTAGTTAATATAATATTAGAAATCTAATTTGTATTTTAATCCAATTACTATAAAAAACTGAGTTAACTTTTTATTTATATAGGTTTCTTATTGTTGCTTGTTTAAAATCATATAAAGAGGTAGTAGTATTTATGAAAAAAAACTTAATTAATTATACAACCATGCTCTGTGCAATTTTAATCACACAATTGCATGGACAATGGCAGCAATCTAGTGGTACTGAAAATTTAGATATGCAGGCATTACT
>JACNLQ010000040.1 GCA_014381415.1 Fidelibacterota bacterium | reverse complement strand
TGGCCTCAAGAATGGAAGCAGTCAAGCAACCCGTTTGACTATACCTCAGGTGGCGTCACAGGCTATGAGCAAATAAATATAACCTATACAGGTGAATATTGGGGAGGGCTTGAGTATAATACAGGAGGAAGTTCACTTCTTGATGGAAGCGTAAATCATGGTTGGTGGTGGTACGCGGTGGGCACATCTCATAACCATGGAGGTGGTATTCCTGGAGGTAATGGAGTGGTTGTGCAAAAAGTGGAACTGTATGCAATGACTGAAAGCGAAGTAGCCTCTTGCGATGATATTGATAATGACGGTATTTGTGATTGTGTAGATAATTGTATTGGTGAGTATGATGAATGCGGCGTTTGTGATGGTGATAATTCCAGTTGTTCTGGCTGTACCGATCCCTTTGCCGATAATTATGATGGCTGGGCCATCGTGGATGACGGCAGTTGTAATCCTTTAAATATCAATGTACCCAATGATTTCTCAACCATTCAGTCTGCCATAGATTATTGTGGTGACGGGGATATTATAAATGTTTCTAATGATATTTATTATGAAAATATTAATTTCAATGGGAAAAGTTTAACCCTAATTGGTGAAAACAGAGAAAATACCATAATTGATGGAGGTGATAATGCATCTGTTGTTAAAATATATGGTGCCCAGAGTGCGAGAATAGAAAACATTACAATTCAGAATGGAAATGCTGGTGCGGGTGGCGGAATATACACTGATGGTTCCAATGTAATATACAATAATATTATAGTTAAAAATAATTATGCCAATGGTGCTGGTGCGGGATGTTTTATGAAAAATGGAAATATCACCATAACCAATTCTGTTATTAGCGAGAATGTACTTGAGGATGCCAATTCATCAGATGGTGGAGGATTATACTTAGCTAGTGGCTCTTATATTTTGGATAATGTTCAGATTGAAAATAATCATGCTCTTCAATCCGGAGGTGGAATCAGAGTTGATGGATCTTCAACTATTTTAGAATTATCAAGGGTTAGTATTACTGGTAATAGTAGTAATAGTGTTGGAGGGGGTCTATGTATCTCAAATAATGCAATAGTAAATATTAACCAAGTAACAATAAGTGGAAATACTGCTTTGGATTATGGTGGTGGTTTGTTTGGAAATGACCCACAATCTGTAATTAATTCCATTATTTATTACAATACACCTGATTCATTTTTAATTACGAATGATGGGGGGGCAGATGTTACCTATAGTAATATACAAAATGGTTGGGCAGGAACCGGCAATATTGATGCAGACCCTCTTTTTAATGACGATTATTCATTACAGGCAAATTCACCCGGTATAGATTCTGGCGACCCTGCTAGCGAGTTAGACCCGGATGGCACAAGGGCAGATATGGGTGCTTTTTATTTCCATCAAATACCCGGGTGTATGTATGAGGAAGCCTGCAATTATAATCCAGAAGCAAATGTGGATAATGGAAGTTGTGAATATCTTGATTGTGCAGGTGTGTGTGGTGGTAGTGCCTATGATCAAGGTTGTGGTTGTGAAGTTTATGATCAGTTACCAACTGATGGTTGTAATGATGTCTGCGGTTCTACTTTAGTGAATGATGAATGCGGGGTATGTGGTGGTGATAATACTTCATGTGCTGACTGTGCAGGTGCACCATATGGTGATGCCGTATTAGATAATTGTAATACTTGTGATAATGATGCCACCAATGACTGTGTACAGGATTGTGCAGGTGAATGGGGTGGAAGTGCCTATGATCAAGGATGTGGTTGTGGAGTTTATGATGAGTTGCCAACAGATGGTTGTAATGATGTCTGCGGCTCAACATTAGAAAATGATGATTGCGGTGTATGTGGTGGTGATAATACTTCCTGTTCTGACTGTGCCGGTGTACCAAATGGTGATAGCTGGGATAGTGACTGTGGTTGTGTAACTGCAGATAACAGTGGTGATGAATGTGATGACTGTGCCGGCACTCCAAATGGTGATGCCTATGAGGACAGTTGTGGTATATGTGACAGTGATCCTGACAATGATAGCGCTGATGATCTTGGTTGCGGCTGTTTTAATCCGGCTGCCCTTAGTTATTACTTTGACTCTGATGGTGACGGATTGGGATTTGGTGAATCCACCGATTACTGTTTGGATAACTTACCTGAAAATTGGGTATTAAATAATGATGACCTAGAACCTGACTGCGATACTAATGACACCGATGACTGCAATATCTGCGCTGGCGGAAATGCTGACAAGGACTGTAACGAAGACTGCTTTGGAACCGCCTTTATTGATAGCTGTGAGGTTTGTTCTGGTGGTAATTCAGAACATGAAGCAGATAGCGACAAAGATGAATGTGGGGTGTGTTTCGGTTCTGGTCCTGCTGAAAATTTTGTTTGTGATGGCACATTTACACCTGCAACTAAAGATGCACTCCAAACAGCAGTGGATCTATGGGTGGATGATAATGCGACTGCCCTTTCTACCTATGGTGAAATAAATACATGGGATGTATTACTAATTACAGATATGGGCTATCTGTTTAGAGATAAATATGAATTTAATGATACTATTAATAGTTGGAATGTTTCAAATGTAACAAACATGAGATTTATGTTTGATAATGCACATTCATTTAATCAGGATTTATCCAATTGGAACGTCTCAAATGTGACCGATATGTTCCGAATTTTCTTTAGAGCTGGAAGTTTTAATGGAGATATATCAACATGGGTTGTATCAAATGTCACTGATATGGCATCCATGTTCGACAATGCCCATAATTTCAATCAAGATATATCAGCGTGGGATGTGTCAAATGTAACAACCATGGAGGATATGTTTGAAAGAGCATATAGTTTCAATCAAGACATCTCAGGATGGAATGTTGCCAGTGTAACTAACATGGAAGAGGCTTTTAGTCATGCTAATAGTTTTACACAAGATATATCAAGCTGGAATGTATCGAATGTGACAAATATGAATTATATGTTTTTAAGTGCAGCTTCATTTAATCAGAATATTTCAAATTGGAATGTTTCTAATGTTACGGATATGAATGGTATGTTTGATAATACAAATTTATCTGATGAAAATAAATGTGCAATACATACATCCTTTTCTACAAATGAAAACTGGCCATATGATTGGTCGGAAAATGTCGGGTGTGATGGGGAATGTTTTAGTGCTCAAATTGAAGATTGTTCTGGAGAATGTGGTGGTGAGGCTGTATTGGATAGCTGTGAAGTCTGTTCAGGTGGTAATTCAAATCATGTGGCTGATAATGACAAGGATTGCAATGGAGACTGCTTTGGTACTGCATTTATTGATTCCTGCGAAGTCTGTTCTGGTGGTAGCTCTGATCATGAAGCAGATAGTGATAAAGATTGTAATGGAGACTGCTTTGGACTTGCTATAATTGATGATTGCGAGGATTGTACAGGAGGCAATACTGAATGGGGAATAAATTATAATGACCCTGATGAAGATTTTGTTTGCAGCTTTGGTGCAAGCAATGGAGATGCTGATAATTGCCCAAATGTTCCTAATTCGGCTCAAGCGGATTTTGATGAGGATGAAGTTGGAGATGCCTGTGATGATGACGATGACAATGACGGCTCTTTAGATGAATTAGACTCAGATGACAATAATCCGAATATATGCAGTGATGACGACAATGATCAATGTGATGACTGTAGCAATGGTAGTTATGAACTATCTAATGACGGAACCGATTTTGATATAGATGGTATTTGTGATATGGGCGATCTATGTGCTGGAGGTGATGATAGAAATGATGCAGATGGAGATGGAATTCCCAACGATTGTGATGTGGATATTACGCTTCAACATCAAAACGTCTTGGTTAGTTTTTGGGCAATCCCAGACGATGCTTCATTGTCAAATATGATATCCAATCATGACTGTGAGTTTGAGGCGATTATTGGAGAAGGATCTGCGTCTGCTCTAGACTATCAAGCTATGGAATGGTTTGGTAGTGTACAGGAATTGAGTTGTAATTCGGGGTATTGGTTAAAACGTGGAAATGATAATTCCTGTAATTATGATTATATTGGTGATGAATTTAATGGGAATTATTGTTCCGCCTATAATGAGGAAATAGTATATACTTTTGATCAGATGGCAAATTTAATTTCGTACCCATTTTCTATTATTCAGGATATTGCATCCATAGATAATTTTTGCGAAAATGGAGAAATAAGTGGAATTATTTCCCAAGGAATAGCCGCCACCTGTGATGATGGAATATTTTATGGTAGTCTCACAGATTTTGTGCCAGGGGCAGGATATTGGTTTCAAACTAATGGAACTGGAGAAGAATTTTCATATCCAACCCCAAGTAATGATGATTTAGCTCGAATAGCTAAAAAATTGCCTAGGGTTCCGGCTGAATTTCAGTTTCATCAATCCACTGAACAAGCATTTTATTTTGTTAACAATTTAGAATTGCTAAATTCTTCAATAGAAATAGGGGATTGGCTCATTGCTTATAATGGAAATACGGTTGTGGGTGCACGTATGTGGACAGGAGAATTAACAGATATTCCTGTGATGGGGTTTGATGCTGATGAATCTACTATAAATTATTGCGAGAAAGGTGATATTCCCCAGTTCAGACTATTTAAAAAACAAACAGGCGAATTAATATCACTGAGTCAAAAGGAAGTGCCTGCTTGGAATAACCTTGGTATATATAAAATAAACTTAGCTGAAGAGGTTATTCCAAAATCATTTAAATTGAATAAAGCCTATCCAAATCCATTTAATCCCGTAACCAATATCAGTTTTGCATTACCCGTTGGATCTAATGTAACACTTGAAGTATATGACATAAATGGTAGAATAATAAAAATATTAAGTGATGAAGTGTTAAATCAGGGATATCATTCTCTTGTGTGGAATGCAGCAAATAATAGTAGTGGTGTTTATTTTATTCGCATGCATGCAGGCGAATTTTCATCTATTCAAAAATTGATGTTGGTTAAATAAGATTTGTTAATAAGATTCATCCGTAAAGCCGCTTGGAATGGTGGAGGGGTTAAAAAGTCACAATAGACGGATAAAAATTTAAATTGAATAAGAAATATATTGCTATTATCCTGATAATTGGATTTACAGCATTCATCGTCAAAACACTAAATGATGCTGGTGAGTTCAAAACAATTGTATCCCATTTTGATGGTGAATGTATTTCCATTTATGGAAATGTCGGAGCCGAAGACATTACCATTCTCAGTAATGGTTTGGCAATAATCTCCAGTGATGACAGGCGTAAAACCCTAGCTGGTAATTCGGTGCAGGGGTCAATATATGCCTATGATCTAAAAGAAAAAACTCCCCAGCTCATCAATTTAACTCCAACACTCCCCTTTAATTTTCATCCTCATGGCATATCAGTGCATGAAATAGGTGATGGCTCATATATAATTGCAGTAGTCAATCATTCACAAAAAGGACATTTCATTGAAATATTTGAATCTAAGAATAAAGGGCTAATCCATAAGCAATCCATCGCTGACCCAAAGCTCATTAGTCCCAATGACCTGGTGCTTATAAATGAAACACAAATGTATATAAGCAATGATCATGGCAGCAGTTCTGAATGGATGAAAATGATTGAAGATTACCTCCAATTAACTCGCTCCAATGTAGTATTCTACGATGGAAATAAGTTTACAATATCAGCAAAGGGCTTGGGGTATGCTAATGGTATCAATATAAGTCATGATGGAAATATCCTATATGTGGCTGAAACTGTTGGCAAAAAAATTACAGAGTATGCCATTGATAAATCCTCTCATGGCCTCACTTTTATTCAATCTACTGAATTTAATTCTGGGGTAGATAATATTGAACTGGATAATGAGGGAAGTCTGTGGATTGGTTCTCACCCCAAATTATTGACCCTCACCCAGCATGCTAAAAACAGTAATATATTGTCCCCATCACAAGTCTTTAAATTATCAATTGGGGCTGAACATAAAATTAAGGAAGTTTATCTCAACGATGGTGGTAAACTATCAGGCTCCAGTGTGGCAGCCATTTGGAGAAATAATTTGCTTATTGGTCCTGTTTTGGAAGATCACTTTCTCCACTGCGTGCTCAAAAAATAATTTCATTTAGAATTCTGAATAGGGTTTGCTCGTCCAATAAAAGCAGTTGTAAATTTCTAACAGAATTTTACTATATTCAAATGAGAGGCAATTAATATGAAATATTTGAAATATTACATTACCCCTGTTTTATCACCCATAATTATTATTGGGATTATGCTTGGTGGTCACTGGATGTGGTTGGGCTTCGTTGAGTTATTGGTTGTGATGATAATTGGTGATTCTATATTGGGGGAAGATACTTCTCAACCAGAATATAAAAGTCCATGGATGATTGAACTTCCCTTGCATTTAGCACTTCCCATAATAATTTCTATTCTCATCAGTTTTGCTTGGTCGACAGGTGGGGGAGCAGCAGATTTTCTGGGGATTGGGGCGATACTTTCTCAATTTATTAATTATGATTTTATCGGAGCAAGAAATAGCAGTATCTGGTCTGATTATATTGGCGGTATTGTGAGTGTAGGTTTTATTGTTGCAGGATATGGAACCAATGTTGCTCATGAGCTTACCCATCGAGTAAAAGATAAATTAGCTATGTTTGAGGGCAGATGGCTTTTGTCAGTTAGCTGCAATGCTGATTTTGCCATTGAACATGTCTATGGGCACCACGTAACGGTTGGGACAGATGAAGACCCCGCCACCGCAAAAAAAGGCGAAAATGTGTATTCTTTCGCCATAAGGTCCGCCATTTTAGGACATTTCAGTGCTTGGAGGCTTGAAATAAAACGATTGCATAAAAAAGGGATTTCAATAGTTTCCATACAAAATAGAATATTCACCGGCTATTTAATGTCCATTTTGTGGATTAGTCTATTTTATATAGCGGGAGGATATTTTGGAGTTATTCTTTTTTTAGCTCAGGCAGGTATTGCAAAATTTATTCTGGAAATTGTGAATTATATGGAGCATTATGGCCTTTCAAGGAAACCTGGGCAATCTATTAAACCTGAGCATTCATGGAATACCAATCAGATAATGAGTGGAATTGTATTATTTTCACTCACACGACATTCTGCTCATCATGAAAAATCCATGGTAAAATTCTGGAAGCTGGCCCCCTATAAAAATGCGCCTCAAATGCCCTATGGGTACTTGACCACTCTCTTCATTTGTTTAATCCCACCACTCTGGTATTCTGTTATTACTCCCAGATTGACAGATTGGGAAGCAAAATATCTGGCTAAAGGGTAAAAATAAACCCCCTCAACTGATTGTAACATTTACTTACAATTTTATACTAAATTTAATTTTGTAATAGGTGTAAATTCCTCGATATATAATAAATAAGTTTAAAGGAAAGGAATAACCATGTATAAAAACATTGCACAAGTCATAGTAACATCATTGCTCCTTACACCCCTGTTTTCGCAGATAAGTAGTAGTGGTGAACCAAAGTCTACCCAACTTGGATTATCAAACGCTTTACCATCAGTAATTCTTCCACAAGTAGATAAAAACATACTTTTAGCTGAAGATAAAATTGAAATGGCAAAGGATGTTCCCTACCGCTTTGGTACTCCTATTGAAGTTCAGTTCAATTTAGATAATTCAGGAGTTTGGGAAGATGTTACTGGGGGTCGCTTATGGAGGCTTTCTATTAAAAGTGAAAATGCTTATTCTATTAATTTGCTGTATGACCGGTATATACTTCCTGAAGGTTCAAAGCTGTTTATCTATAATGAAGATATGACTACTGTGCTTGGCGCATTCACCCATGAAAATAATAAAGATCATGAAACCTTTTCAACTTCTCCAACAAAAGGGGATGTCACTATTTTGGAATACTATGAACCAACTAATGTTTCTTTTCATGGCGAGATTCAGATAAATTCTGTTGTACATGCCTATCGAGATATTTTCTTTAATGAAAACCGAGGATATGGCGATTCTGGTTCTTGTAATAACAATGTGAACTGTTCAGAATTTTCCGATTGGCAGAATGAAGTTCGAGCTGCAGCCATGATTCTTACCAGTGGTGGCTCCCGTTTATGCTCAGGATCGTTAATAAATAATGTTCGCCAGGATATGACGCAATATTTTCTCACTGCCAATCACTGCCTTGGTGGTGAATCAAGTTGGATATTCATGTTTAACTATCAGAGCTCAGGCTGCTCAAATCAGAACGGTCCAACCTATCAAACCGTTCAGGGGTCAACCCTTTTGGCAAATAACTCCAGTTCTGACTTCGGGCTTCTTAGATTGACCGAAACAATTCCTGATTCATATGATGTAAATTACGCCGGTTGGGATGCAACTGGGAATACACCGTCAACACCTGTATGTATTCACCACCCATCTGGTGATATTAAAAAGATTACATTCGATTATGATAATGCATCAAATGCTGGGAATTACTGGGATATCGATAGTTGGGATGACGGAACTACTGAGCCAGGTTCATCAGGTTCACCGCTCTTTGATGGCATAAGCCACCGAATTGTGGGGCAACTTTATGGTGGGGTTGCATCTTGCACAAACTGGGGATACGATACTTATGGAAAAGTCAGTTCTTCTTGGAATTCAGGGATGAGTCAGTATCTAGACCCCGATAATACTGGTACGATGGTTTTGGATGGGATTGATATGGCAGCTCAAGCAGAATTAGCAAATTTTCCAACATCATTTGATGTTTCTCTATCACAAGATGAATCATCTACCTCGTCACTTGAAATTTCAAATATTGGAGAAGATGAATCAACTCTATTTTATACCATAGGGGTATCGCCTTTTGAAAATACAGGTGGTGGGCCAGATGACAATGGAAATATTTGGGCAGACTCAGATGATGAATCTTCCATTTCTCCAGACTGGATAGATATTTCATCTATTGGGACACAAATCTCTTTTTCTCATAATGATGAGTCAGCCGATCCAATCAATATTGGCTTTGATTATTCTTTTTATGGTGAGTCTTATTCTCAATGTATTGTGAATGCAAATGGATGGGTTGGGTTTGGTTTTGATAATAATGCCTGGGACAATTCATCAATCCCAAGTACTTCAGCTCCTAAGCCGGCAATCTTTGGTTTCTGGGATGATTTGAATCCAGTGAACGATCAGTGCAACGAGTATTGCTCTGGAAATGTGTATTATCATTCTAATTCAGAACGCCTTGTAATTTCATTTGAAGAAGTAGCGCATTGGTGGACCAATAATGAAAACAGTTATTATTCATTCCAGGTAGTCCTCTACTCAGATGGGGATTTGAATCTGAATTATGGAGCTATTACAGGGGATCATTCAGCCACTATCGGTATGCAGAATGCCGATGGCACAGATGGATTACTGGTGTCACACAATGGTATTTATGCTCATGCTGACTTATCAGTTAGAATTACTGGAGAGCCAGCCTGGGTTTCAGTATTTCCTGGCCAGGGAGAAGTTGATGCTGGATCTTCAGAGTCTATTGAGGTTATTTTTTCTAGTGAAGGTCTCTCCAATGGTGATTATACTGCAAATTTAAATATCAGCAGTAATGGCGGAAGCGCTTCTTTGCCTGTCTCACTTGAAGTGGGAGGTGGTTCATCTATCGTACTGGGTGATATCAATATGGACGGAAGTATAAATATTCAGGATGTTATTCTAATGGTTAATATTATTTTAGATATACTGAATCCTACCCCAGACCAATTTGAAGCTGCTGATTTGAATGCTGATGGCATCATTAATGTTTTGGATGTAATTGCTTTAGTAAATATTATTCTGGATGCCTGACAATCTGTTTTATGATATCAATGAAATATTGTAATACATTAATTTAATGGAGAAATAAAAAGTGATAAAATACTTTATACTAATAATCTTAACGATTAATTCAATCGGAGCAGAAGTTGCCTATGTACAAAATAAATTAATAGTTAAATTCAATACTTCAGCGTCTAAAAGTGATATTAAAAATACTTTAAAAGATTCTGGTTTTTACATAAATCAACATTTAGTAAAACAATTGAATATATGGTCAGTAGATATTGATTCGAAAAGATTTACCAATACAGTATCATCATTGGAAAAAATTCGAACACTTCCTAATGTTATTTATGCTCAACTTGACCATAGGGTAACCCAAAGATTAATGCCAAATGATCCTGATTTTAGCCAGATGTGGGATATGCATAATACAGGGCAAAATGGTGGCAGTAACGACGCTGACATTGATGCCCCTGAAGCATGGGATATTACTACTGGTGGAATGACTGCACTTGGGGATGAAATTGTTGTTGCTGTTGTTGATGGTGGAGTTCAAACTTCTCATACAGATCTTGCTGCAAATATTTGGGTGAATGAAAATGAAATCCCTGGAAATGGCATAGACGATGATGGCAATGGATATGTGGATGATATTAATGGTTGGGATGCCTTTAGTAATGATGGCTCTATCCCTTCTGACTCACATGGGACTCACGTTGCAGGAACAGTTGGAGCTGTAGGTGATAATGGTCAAGATGTTGTTGGAGTAAATTGGAATGTGAAATTAATGTGTATAGCTGGTGCTACCAGCTCAACATCAACCATTAGTATAGCTTATGGGTACGTTCTTGATCAGAAAGCCTTGTGGCTTGAAACTAATGGTGAATATGGGGCCAATGTCGTGGCCACCAATAGTAGTTTTGGAATTGATTATGCGGATTGTAATTCAGGATCCTACCCTGTTTGGAATGATTTATATAATTCAATGGGTGAGGTAGGGATTTTAAGTGCAGCAGCTACCATTAATGCAAACCAGAATGTTGATGTAATAGGGGATGTTCCAACTGGGTGTAATAGTGATTATATAATTTCTGTTACAAATACTACCAATAATGATGTTAAATACAGCAGCGCTGGGTACGGTGCAACTACCATTGATTTGGGAGCACCAGGGACAAATATTTGCAGTACAGTTCCAACCAATTCAACAAGTTGCTCATATACAGGTACCTCTATGGCTACTCCACATGTAGCAGGTGCAGTTGGATTCCTTCATGCAGCTGCTTCTGTAAACTTAGCTCAACTATGTATTGATGATCCGGGAAATTGTGCACTAACACTAAAACAAGCTCTTTTAGATAATGTTGATCCACTATCCAGCCTGTCTGGAAATACTGTAAGTGGAGGAAGGTTAAATTTATTTCAATCTGCAAGTGCTATTAGTGGTCCTCAACCATATTTAGAAATTTCTATGGAATCAATTTCATTTAATTTAACTACTGATCAGGTTGGAAATGATAATATAGTATTATCAAATATTGGAGAAGCTGAATCAAATTTGATTTTTTCAATAGAAAAAACACCATTTAACCAATCTGGAGGTGGAAATGAAAATCTATTATTTTGGTCAGATTCAGATTTAGAAAACGCTATTGATCATGAATGGGTTGATATAGCTGGATATCCCTCCACTTCAACACAAATAATATTTCCTTCCAACGATTCTGCAGGAGACCCAATTGAATTACCATTTGAGTTTCCCTTTTTTGGCGTAGATGACCCCAATTATGGTACACCATATACTCAGTGCATTGTAAACGCCAATGGATGGCTTGGCTTCTCAAATGACCATGATTATTGGGATAACACGTCTCTACCATCACAAAGTGCTCCAGCAAATGCTATTTTCCCATTTTGGGATGACTTAAACCCAGTAAATGAAAATTGTAATCAATATTGTTCAGGCGATGTTTGGCATTATGGAGATGAGGAAAAATTTGTAGTTTGGTTTAATAATGTTGCCCATTGGTGGACCAATAATGAGAATAGTTTTTATAATTTTCAGGTAGTTTTATACCCTTCTGGAGAAATTCAGTTTAATTATGCTGAGATTACGGGAACTCATTCGGCTACAATCGGATTTCAAAATAATGATGGAAGTGCAGGTGTATTAGTAAACTTTAATGGAGATTACGTCCATAATGATTTGACTACAAAATTTAAAAGGGGACCTGAATGGTTAAATTATACTCCAATATCAGGAGAAATACTTGAAGGAGAAACTACCGTCATTAGTGTACAGGCTTCCTCTGATGGATTAGTTTCTGGAAATTATAGTGGATATTTAAATATAAATTCCAACGGAGGGTCTGGAACGGTAACAGTTTTAATGGATGTAGAAAATGGTGGGTCAATTGTTCTGGGAGATATCAATTTGGATGGAAGTATAAACATTCAGGATATTATTCTAATGGTTAATATTATTTTAGATATACTGAATCCTACCCCAGACCAATTTGAAGCTGCTGATTTGAATGCTGATGGCATCATTAATGTTTTGGATGTAATTGCCTTAGTAAATATTATTCTGGATAACTAAAATATGATTTTACGGTATAGCATAATTATCTATTTTCTCTCATTAATGGAAGCGCAAGTTGATTATCATACTCAAATACAGCCCTTATTAAATAATAGTTGTATTAGTTGTCACGGATGGTCAGGTGGACTAAATTTAACTTCATATGATAATATTATGAACGGAGGTAATACTGGCTCTGCTATAATTCCCTTTGATCATGAGAATAGCTTGCTTTGGCAGAAAGTCAATTCTGGGGAAATGCCACCCAATGGTAATAATCTTTCTGTAGATCAAATAGATCTCATTGCAGATTGGATTGATGAAGGTGCTTTAGCTGAAGCGGAGTATCAAATGGAATTAAATCTTGCATTTCAAGGGGAGCAAAATATTGCCCCAAGTGAATCAACCGAAAAATACCCTGATATGTCTGCGGATGGGGAGGGTGATATTCATTTGGTATGGTATGCTCAAACTGGGAGTAGTGGAAATGTAGTCTATACCCAGACCAATGATGGTGGTGAATCCTTTGCTAATGTGGTTCAGGTTAACCAACATTCCGGTAATATTATTGCCTACCCACAAGCAGGACCAATTATAAGAAATTATAATGGTATTTTGTATGTGGTGTATATGGATAATCGTTCCGGAAATACTGCAATTTACATGAATATTTCTGAAGATGATGGATCATCCTGGACGGAAGAAATTCTTATAAGTGATCAGAACTATCTGCAATTATATCCTGAATTAGAAATTGATTCACAGGGGACTCTTCACCTTATTTATTATAATTTTGCCGCAAATAATCTTATGCAAGATGTTCGTTATTCCACAATGGAAATGGGGAATTTAGGATTTTCTCCCAGCACCATTGTGGGCTTGGTAGATGAATACCAAGAACCCTGCGATTGTTGTCAACCCGATTTGTTAATTTCGGAAACCGATGATCTCTATTTTGCATACAGAAATAATATCAGCGATATAAGGGATACATTTATAGTGACAAAGCTTCAGGGGGAAACTAGTTTTTCTGAAAAAACACAAGTTTCCTTCCACAGTGATTTTATTGATCATTGTCCTTCATCAGGACCCACTTTAGCTTTGCAGAATGAAAATATAGCAGCAAGTTATTATGTAACTCAAGGAGCAAATGCCTTTTTTAGTCGAGCTAATTTAGCCAATTTATCTTTTGCCAACGAAGTTATGGTTAACGATACTGAGGCTTCTCAGAATTACCCCCATATTGTAATGCATGACAACTATATTCATTCAGTTTGGGTAGATCAATCATTAGGAAATCCTGATATTTATTATGGGGTGTCAAAAATTGGGTCTGATTTTATGATGAATATACAAAAGGTAAATCAAAATGTTGAAGATTCATATATAATGCAGGGAGATGCAAAATTGCTTTGGGTAGAAAATAGCTTGTATTGTGTGTGGTCAGATAGGCGGACAGGAAATAATCAGGCTTTTATGGCAAAAGCAGATTTATACCCTGATTATCCCTATTTTGAAATGAATGCTTTCAACTTTGATGAAATCCAGGGAGATTTAGATGGAGTTATTAATCCCGGAGAAACTATTGCTCTTATTGTTAACATTGAAATCCCATCCAATTGGTTTGTAGGTGGTGAAGATATTTTTATAACAATCTCTGCTAATGAAGAATTTGTTGAGATTGAAAATGATGAGTTGTTTGTGGGTGAAATGGAGCCTGGAGATGAGTTTGAAAATTCCGATGATCCAATAATTATTTCATTTAATGATGATACACCTCCGGCAGACTACCAAATAAATTTAGCTGTGGAATCAAACGTTATCCAGGATTTTTCCATAAATTTAGATATTTCTCTACAGCAATTTGGATTTCCTTTGGAAATATTTTCTATGATAAAATCCAGTCCATTAATAATGGATTTAAACAATGATGGGACCAATGAAGTTATTTTTGGAGATTATAGTGGGATAGTTCATATTTTTAATGATGATGGATCTGAAATTATTGATGAGACCTTCCCCTATGATACGGGAAACCAAATTTGGGGTTCTTCTGCTGGAGCTGATTTGAATGATGATGGCATGGTAGAATTTATCATTTCCTCTAAATCAAAACATTTATACATATTTAATCAAACGGGTCTCATAACAGACTATAATGCAGAATTATACCTTATTGGCACACCTGCCATAGGGAATATAGATGATGACCCTGAATTGGAAGTGGTATTTTCTGGTTACTCTAATAATAATAAGCTATTTGCAATCAACCATGATGGCAGTGATGTTGACGGATTTCCATTGGATATGGGTGAAAAAGTAAAAACCGGTGTTGCCTTAGCAGATTTT
>JACNLQ010000003.1 GCA_014381415.1 Fidelibacterota bacterium | reverse complement strand
GAAAAAATGCCGTTTTCTCAAAATCAGATAAATTTGAATTATCCCCTGAAATCACCTTATACTGAATCAGCTCCTTATTTCGCGCTTGAGCCCTTCCAGGCTGTCCTGCACAGCAGTTATTATTACTTTCGGCAGATACAACTCCGGGTCTATTATACCAGTCAAACCAATGCCAATCGGTCATTTTTAATTTTTCACCAGGAAAGATATCATTAAATCCATCCTGATCTAAATCTACAGGTTCAGTGGCATAGGGTGAATCCAATAATTGAACTGCTACCACGCCAAAGTCGCCACCCCCTTTAACTTCATCATCTTCCATACTATAACCAGACGCCGAGTTTGACACTCCATCATAATCACCAATAATAGCCATACTAATACGCAATTGATTACCCTGAACTTCAGGACAACCATCGGGGTATACATCTTTTGAGGTGAGGCATTCAATATAACGCATATAATCATCGTCATTGGTATGCACATTAAAACTACCTGATGCATCTGTTGAAAGAACATCAGCATCCATATAAAACCCTAGGTATAAATCTTTATAATCAAACCCCTTTCCTCTCCTTAACTTGGTACCATCAGGCATTATCATGCCTTCATCACATACAACATTTCCATCATTGTCAAACACAGGGATTGCCAATCCATTTTTATCTTTTTCAAAGGCACAAAAGTCACCAGATTCATTTCTCACCTTAACCGTAACAAACATTACGTCTTCCGCATAGGAAATACCATACGAATGGGCCATTGATTTTACTTTTAAGCCCATTGGATAGCCCGTTTGCTCATATTTATTATTTATTACCTGATTCCCCAAATGCGCCCATCTATCATCAAATTCCATATATACATCCATATCTGAAATATGTCTACCTCTTACAGGCTTCCAACAATCATCATCCAACCTATCTGCATCACAATCCGTGATGCCCAACTCTGCCCAAGAACTAGAATTTTCGCCATAATATTCATCTGCCCACCATCCTGGCCAAAATTTATCAAATGTACCAGTATCCACATTATACTTTTCAGGCCAAGTTGCAGTTAACGCACTATGAGCCAAAACCGCATCCGGGTCAGCAGGATCTGTGAAACTTGTAGTTCCAAACATGGCGCCGGCAGTGACATCTAAATTATGAGATGTAAATCGAGATTTTGTTGATGGCTGCCAATCTGTTGATTTAGCACCATTATCTCGAGTAAACCATGACTCAGCAAAAGTTGCACCATAATATACATAAGCATCATCTTTTGTCCACTCCTCTAAATCTTCACCATAATCATATTTATCAAACTCATCAGTTCTTTCTTTTAAATCTGGCCTGATACCCCAGGGGTATGCCAAGCCAACATTAGAGTTTACAAAATTAGGGTCTAAACTTACATTATTCAAATATAGTATAATTTTTTCCTCAACATGATCAATAACCCACTGAGCATCACTATCAACTACAAAATCTTCCACAGATGACCTTTCAGTTGCAATATCTCCTCGATCATCAATGGTGTTATATACTATGGCTACAAAATTGCCTTCAAATTCACCAGTTGCATCAGAAATTTCAACACCATCCATCCAGGCATTATAGGCATCATAAGACTCCCAAACTTCAATAGACTCGGCACCTACCTGCAGATTAACCTGAATCCAGGATTTATAAGAGACAGATGACCACTTTGAAGAATACACATGTCCTGGCAATCCTGCAACAAATCCAACATGAGGCAAATATGCAAAATTATTCCAAAGACCTGCAGGATGGTAATCCCATGTGATAAAATTTCCATAGTTTGTGATGGCATTTTTAACTTTGCCTTTTAACAAGTAGCCTTTGGCTCTATCCAATTGAGGGTTATCAGGATACCCATAGTCGCCAATTCTACCCAATGAAGAATTCTTTCCAATTTTAGAATTCTGGTATTCTGCATTTTCCAATATGGGCTCTGCAGAAAAAATATTACCTATTAAAAGAAAATAAATTGCGAAAGTTATATTCATTTTTATTTATAATCTATCTGAATGAAGAAGTTGATTTCTCGAGGACTGCTGAACCGCCAAGGCGCATCATAATATGATTTGGAGATAGTACCTCCATCGGCAGGCAATTTAATTTCCTTAGTAAAGTATTCACTTCTTGTATAAGGGTCTCCAGTTTCTGGATATACAGAATAAATATTCCGAATATTAAATGCATTAAATACATTTATGCCCATAGACACTCTCATATCATCAAACGATAGATATTTTGAAAATGAAATATTTACCTGCCTTATTGATGGAGTCCTTTTTGCATATTTGTTTAATACATCATCATATGGTTCGCCATCCCCCTTTTCCAATGTACCTGTATATGGAATTCCGGATTCATAAAATCCAGTTAAAGCGGCATTCACTCCAAGAGGCAGCCTTGAGCTATACAGTTGCACAGTTATATCATGAGGCCTATCAAATGGCATGGTAAATTCCTGAGTAGGGGCATCAACATATTGATTGCCAAATGCGGCCTGATCATACTCACCATTTGACTTAGCTTTTGAATAGGTATATTGAATGGTCGTATTAATTAATTGACCTCGATTGGTTAATGTGAAATCAATACCCTTTGCTGTACCATAATCCCCATTTGAAGAAACGGAATATTCACCTAACATACTACGATATGCTTTGTAAGCAGTTAGCCTATCCATATCTTTCACCCAGCCTGCAATAGAATAGGCCCAATTTTGCCCAACTTGAACATTAAAAGCAAATTCATACGATTGGGTTCGCTCTCCAACCATGGTAGCATTTCCAATATAACCCACACTTTCCTCAATTACTTCACCAGGATCTTCTAGTCGATTTGTATTTAGATAAATATTTTGATAAACAGGAGTTTGATAATAGACACCATAATTAAATGTAAAGGTTGC
>JACNLQ010000084.1 GCA_014381415.1 Fidelibacterota bacterium | reverse complement strand
TGGCCATACTGTTGGTGCTGGTGTTGTAACTGAAATTGTTGAATAGGTAGAGAAAAGAAGAATGAACAGGATTAGAATCAGATTAAAAGCTTACGATCATATCCTTCTGGATAAATCCATGGAAAAGATTGTTAAAACAGCTAAAAATACAGGTGCTTTGGTAATGGGTCCGATTCCATTGCCGACAAAACGTAGTATTTATACTGTAAATCGATCTGTTCACGTTGATAAGAAATCTAGGGAGCAATTTCAAATAAAAGTACATAAACGAATCGTGGATTTAATGAATTCAACTTCTAAAACTGTAGATGCGCTCATGCAGCTTGACATGCCTGCAGGTGTAGATATTGAAATAAAGACTTAATTATGGCAATTGATTTTATAATAGGAAGAAAAGTTGGAATGACAAGAATATTTGATAATCTTGGGTCTGATTATCCTGTTACGATTGTTGAAGCAGGTCCCTGTGAAATTACTCAAATTAAATCTGCTGAAAAGGAGGGTTATACTTCAGTTCAAATGGGATATTTAGAAAAAGCAACCCGTCATACCAGTAAGTCTGAAAAGGGGCATTTTGATAAAGCAAAAGTTTCACCTAAGAAGGTTATAAAAGAATTTGCATTCCAAGATTTAGAGAATATTGAACTCGGGCAGAAAATAACTGCAGATATGTTCGAGACTGGTGATTTTGTCGCAGTTTCAGGTGTGTCTAAGGGTAAGGGCTTTGCTGGTCATATGAAGCGCCATGGTTTTAGTGGTGGAAGACGTTCTCACGGAAAAAATAGTGTGATGAGAAAAGCTGGTTCTATTGGTGCAGGATCAGATCCTTCTCGAGTTTGGCCGGGTACGAGAATGGCTGGAAGAATGGGTAATGAAAATGTTACAGTGAAGAACTTAGAAGTTACCCGTGTAGAAAAAGATAAAAATTTAGTATTTATAAAAGGTGCAGTTCCAGGAGCGAAGAATGGCATTGTATTTATATCCAAAATTTAATATTTTCAAATGAAATTAGATATTTATCAGAAATCAGGAAAAAAATCCGCAAAAAAAATGACTCTCAACGAAAAAGTGTTTGGTATTACACCAAATAAACATTGCGTGTATTTGGCGGTGAGTTCTGAGATGGCTTCAATTAGGCAAGGGACTCATTCGAGCAAAACTAGAGCCGAAGTCGCAGGAAGTGGCGCCAAGCCATGGCGTCAAAAAGGCACTGGAAGGGCTCGAGTAGGTTCAATCCGAAACCCTTCAAGGGTTCATGGGTCGAAAGCATTTGGGCCAAAGCCTCATAAGTATGATAAAAAGGTGAATAAAAAAGTAAGGCAATTAGCGAGAAGAAGTGTTCTTTCTCAGAAAGTTTCTGAAAACAATTTTATTGTATTGGACAGTATATTGCAGGAAACTCCTAAAACAAGTGAATTTTCTGGGTTGTTGAAAAATTTTAACTTAACAGGAAAAAAAGTTACAGTGTTGACTGATGCAATGGAGGAGAATTTGTATTTAGGTTCAAGAAATATAAAAAATATTTGCGTTGTTCCTGTGCAGTCTGCCTCAACTTATGATTTACTGGATTGCCAAATGATTCTTGCAAATGAAGCAAGTGTTGAAATATTAAATAATCAATTATCTTAAGATGTCAATTAAAAGCTCAATTATTCTTAGGCCAATTTTAAGCGAAAAAGGAACAATGCTTAGTGAAGCGCTGAACAAATATGTTTTTCAAGTTGAGAAGCATTGCAATAAGCTTGAAATTAAAGATGCTATTGAAGAAAAGTTTAATGTTAAAATTAAAAAAGTTGCAACTATGAATTTTAAAGGGAAGAATAAAAATATGACCATTAAAAGTAATGGGCATGTTTTGCGGACAAGGGGTAATCGGTCAAGCTGGAAAAAGGCTATTGTAACCTTACAAGAAGGATTTTCTATTGATCTGTTAGGCGGGGAAGCATAAAAGATGCCTACTAGGAAATTAAAACCAGATACACCGAGCCGTAGATATATGTCGGTTTCTACCTTTGAAGAAATTACAAAGAGCACTCCTGAGCGCAAGTTAACTACTGCTCTTCGAAAAACTGGGGGTAGGAACAACCACGGTCGTATAACATCGAGACATCGTGGCGGTGGGCATCGTAGGCGGTATCGTATAATAGATTTTAAACGGAATAAATTTGATTTTTCTGGAATTATTGAATCTATAGAATATGATCCGAATAGATCTCCGCGTATTGCGTTGGTCAATTATGACGATGGTGAAAAGCGGTATATTATTGCCCCTGATGGTATTAAAGTTGGTGATAAGATTATTTCATCAATGGAAAATCAGATTCCATTCAAAACAGGGAATGCAATGCCGTTGGGGAAGATCCCTGAAGGATTGGTGGTTCATAATATTGAATTTAAGCCTGGCAAGGGAGCGCAAATGGCGCGAAGTGCAGGTTCCTATGCACGCATAATGGCATCTGAAGGTGGCATGGTTACACTGAAATTACCCTCTGGTGAATTAAGAATGATATCAGAAAATTGTTTAGCTACAATCGGTGCAGTTGGTAATAAAAGTCATGAAAATATATCCATTGGAAAAGCTGGTCGATCCCGTTGGATGGGACGCAGACCCAAAGTGCGTGGTGTTGCAATGAATCCGGTAGATCACCCGCATGGTGGAGGTGAAGGTAAAACTTCTGGTGGGCGTCACCCGGTTTCACCTTGGGGAACTCCAGCTAAAGGATATCGAACTAGGAAAAAAAATAAAGCTTCCGATAGATATATTATTAAGAGGAGGAAATAGACTGTGCCAAGATCATTAAAAAAAGGACCCTTTATCGATACGAAGCTTGAGAAAAAAGTTAATGAGATGAGCAAATCTACTAAGAAAAAAGTCATTAAGACATGGTCTCGTAGATCCACAATTTCTCCCCTGTTTGTGGGGCATACATTTGCTGTTCACAATGGGAATAAATTTATTCCGGTTTTTGTTTCTGAAAATATGGTTGGTCATAAGTTGGGAGAGTTTGCACCCACCCGAGTTTTTAGGCAGCATTCTGGAGATAGGAAGGCGTAGATATGGAAGCAATTTCTAAAATGGATATCCGGCAGTCTGCAAAAAAAGTTAGACATGTTTTGGATGTAGTAAAAAATGCTAAGGTGAATGATGCGCTGACTAAATTAAGTTTTACTAATAAAAAGGCTGCACAAATTATTCACAAGACAATTTCTTCTGCTTTGGCAAATCTAATGCAACGAGAAGAAGCTTTCGATGTGGATAAATTATATATTAAAAATGCATATGTTGATCAAGGACCCACTATGAAGCGATTCAGGCCTGCAGCTATGGGAAGAGCAATGCGTATTTTAAAAAGAACCAGCCAATTAACAATTGTCATTTCGGATGATAAAAAATAAAAGAGGATGATTTGGGACAGAAAACCAATCCAATAGGACTGAGATTAGGAATCAATCGGGACTGGGACTCCGTTTGGTTTGATGAGAAAAATTATGCAGCTAAATTGCATGAAGATATTATTCTTCGCAATTATATTAATAATAGATTGAGTCATGCAAGTATATCTCGCATTGAAATTTCACGAACCCCAAAAAGAGTCTCTGTGACTATCCATACTGCAAGACCAGGTATTGTAATTGGTCGTGGTGGTTCTGAGGTAGAAGCTCTAAAAAAAGAATTAAAAAAGTTTATGGGTTATGATGTTAACATTAATGTATCTGAGATTAAAAGACCTGGGCTAAGAGCTGAACTGGTTGGGCAAAATATCGCCCAACAACTTGAAAAGAAAGTGAATTATAGAAGAGCTGTAAAAAAAGCGATACAGTCAACTATGAGTATGGGTGCAGAAGGAATTCGTGTTTGTGTTTCTGGTCGTTTAAATGGAAACGAAATTGCAAGAAGTGAGACTTATAGAGAGGGAAGAGTTCCTCTTCATACTTTGAGGGCGCAAATTGATTATACAATTACAGAATCCCATACTTCCTATGGAATCATTGGAGTAAAGGTTTGGATTTATACAGGTGAAAAAAGAAACTAATAGGTAAACGCATTGTTATCACCCAGAAAAGTAAAATTTAGAAAAACGCAAAAAGGTCGTATGAGAGGTATGGCAAATTCAGGCGATTATGTATCTTTCGGATCATACGGATTGAAAGCAATGGAGCCGGGATGGATTACAAGCCGTCAAATTGAAGCGGCTCGTATAACAATTTCCAGAAAAGTGAGGAAAGTCGGAAGGATGTGGATTCGCATTTTTCCAGACAAATCAATAACTAAAAAGCCTGCTGAAACTCGAATGGGAAAAGGGAAGGGTGCGCCAGAATATTGGGTGGCTGTTGTTAAACCGGGCAGGATATTATTTGAAATTGAAGGTCTTGATGAAAAAGAAGCTGAGCAGGCATTCAAGCTTTGCTCCCATAAGCTTCCCATCAAAACCAAAACAGTTGGAAGGCGTGAAGTAGGGGTATAATTTTGAGAAAAAGTGAATTAAATAAATTGGGCCAGGAAGAACTTGTGACTAAATTGAAAGATGGCCAGGAATCTTTGGTAAATTTGAGGTTTCAAAAAGCATTGCAACAACTGGAGCATCCTCAGAAAATCAGACTTGTTCGCAGAGAAATTGCTCAAATTAAAACTGCAATTAGAGAATTTGAATTAGGTAAAAGAGGAAACTAAGTTTTGGCAGAAAATAATAGAAAACAGCTCATCGGGTATGTTTTAGAATCAAAAATGGAGAAAACAGCTGTTGTTCAAATTGATAGGCGAGGCCCTCATCCTGTTTATAAGAAATATGTAACACAATCTAAAAAATATTATGTTCATGACCCTAAAAGTGAGTGTATGCCAGGCGATAAGGTGAGTATTATAGAATGTCAGCCTAAGAGCAAATTAAAACGTTGGCGTTTAAATCAAATTGAAGAAAAAGCAACAGGGATTTAAGAAATTATTATATAATGATACAACAGGAAACTAAATTAAAAGTAGCAGATAACACAGGTGCAAAAGTGATTCAGTGCATCCGTGTAGTTGGTGGTACGGGTCGTCGGTATGCTCATGTTGGTGATACTATAATTGTCTCTGTTAAGAAAGCGATTCCTGGTGGTGTCGTAAAAAAAGGAGAAATTTCTCACGCTGTTGTTGTAAGGACGAAAAAGGAGAGAAGAAGGGGTGATGGCTCCTATATCAGGTTTGATGATAATGCAGCAGTATTAATTGATGGTCAGCAAGAACCAAAAGGAACTCGTATATTCGGTCCAGTTGCCAGAGAATTAAGAGAAAAAAGATTTATGAAAATTTTATCATTAGCTCCTGAGGTATTATAGAATGAAAATAAAAAAAGGCGATACTGTACAAGTTACAACGGGCAATGATGCTGGTAAAACAGGACGTGTTATAAAAGTTTATCTTGATAAAGATCGAGTTGTTGTGGAGGGTGTAAATATTGTGAAAAAACATGCTCGTCCTACTCAGGATAATCCTCAAGGTGGAATTATGGAAAAAGAAGCATCAATTCACATTTCAAATATTATGCTGGTTGTTGGTGGAAAGCCCACCAGAGTAGGATTTAAATCGCTTGAAAATGGTAAGAAAGTTAAATATGCAAAAACAACCGGTGAGGTGATTAATTAATTATGGCAAAAGAAAACAATAATTACAAACCCCGCTTATTAGAAAAGTATAATGAGGTTGTGCATAAATATTTATCAGATCGTTTGGGTATTCAAAATACAATGCGCATTCCTAAAATTAAAAAAATAGTATTAAATATGGGGCTTGGAGATGCCAAAGAAAATAAAAAATGGCTCACCTCTGGTGTGGAAGAATTAACCACAATTGCTGGACAAAAGGCAGTAATTACAAATTCTAAAAAAGCTATATCAAATTTTAAAATCAGGGAAGGGGACCCCGTTGGTATTCGTGTAACATTGAGGGGAAATAAAATGTATGAATTTTTGGACAGATTTATCTCCGTAGCCTCGCCAAGAATAAGAGATTTTAGAGGGCTATCTGCAAAGGGGTTTGACGGAAGAGGAAATTATAATTTTGGTGTAACAGAGCAAATCATTTTCCCTGAGATAGATTACGATAAAATTAACAATATTAGAGGCCTGAATATATCAATTGTAACAACTGGTGAATCAGATGAAGAAGCATATGAGCTACTCGTTGCTTTAGGGCTTCCAATTCGCCAGAAAAAAAAGATAATAGAAGAAGGTGCTGAGGCATAATGGCAAGAAAAGCATTAGTAGTAAAAGCTCAAAGAAAACCAAAATTTTCAACTCGAAAATATTCACGCTGTAATAATTGTGGAAGACCTCATTCTGTATATAGAAAATTTGGTCTTTGTAGAATTTGTTTTAGAGAAATGGCTCTAAAAGGATTTATTCCTGGTGTTAAAAAGGCGAGTTGGTAGGAGAATAGAATGTCAATGACTGATCCAATAGCTGATTATTTAACTCGTATTCGAAATGCCCAAAGCGCACAAAAGAATTGGGTAGATATTCCAGCATCTAATATGAAAAAACGGATTTCCTTTGTATTAAAAGAAGAAAAATTCATCCGTGATTTTATATTAATTAAAGATGATAGGCAAGATATACTTAGATTATATTTAAATTATGATTTTGACAAAAATCCTGTGATTCATGGTATTCAGAGGTACAGTAAACCTGGCTGCAGAAGATATTTTGCGTCGGATAACCTGCCCCGTGTATTAAATGGGATGGGGGTCTCAATTTTATCCACTTCAAAAGGTGTCGTATCTGACAAAAAAGCTAAATTGCTCAATGTGGGTGGTGAAGTTTTATGTCAGGTTTGGTAATAAAAGGATTAATGTAATATGTCGAATATAGGTAAACAGCCCATTACAATTCCAGAAGGAGTTGAAGTTAGTCGAATAGAGGATAACATTTTTGTTAAAGGGAAACTTGGCGAACTAAATCATGAATTTAAAACTGATATTCAGATTTCAATAAATGATAATGAAGTATTAGTTACTCGGAATTCAGATGAAAAAAATCAGCGTGAATTACATGGATTAACTAGAGTGCTAATTGCCAATATGGTTGAAGGTGTATCTCAAGGGTTTCAAAAAGAATTGAATTTAGTTGGCGTGGGTTATACCGCAGATGCAAGTAAAGGCAATTTTCTTCTTTTAAATGTTGGCTATTCTCATCCGATTTATTTCGAAAAACCAGAGGGAATCACAATTGAAACCCCCAACGCGAATACAGTAATTATAAAGGGAATTAGTAAACAGGAGGTAGGGCAGGTTGCTGCAAACATTAGGGAATTGAGAAAGCCTGAACCGTATAAAGGCAAGGGTATTAAATATGCGAACGAATATATTAGAAAGAAAGCAGGTAAATCCATTGGAGTTGGTGGAGCATAATTATGGCAAAAAAAAGTAAATATCAAATATGGCTAAAAAAGCGGTCACGAATAAAATATCGGATAATGCAAAAAAATATCGGTAATCTTCCTCGTCTCGTCGTATATCGGTCAAATACAAATATATATGCTCAATTGGTAGATGATGAAAAAAGAATTACAGTTTTGTCGGCATCCAGTATTGATAAAAATATCAAAAGCTCAATTGATAAAGCTGCAAACAAAATTGAAAAAAGCAAGATTGTAGGTGAATCTCTTGCTGAAAAGATCAAAGAAGCAAAAATAAATAGAATTATTTTTGACCGAAATGGATACAAATATCATGGACGGGTTAAAGCGCTTACTGAGGCAATCCGTTCAGCAGAAATAAATATTTAACGGAGATATTCTTGAGTACTTTCATAAATCCAACAGAATTGGACTTAAAAGAAGAAACGGTTGTATGTATTAATAGAGTTTCAAAAGCAACAACTGGTGGAAGAAGTATGCGTTTTAATTCTCTGGTTGTTGTTGGAGATGGGAATGGTCATGTTGGGGTTGGTTTTGGAAAGGCAAATGAGGTTGCATCTGCCGTCAATAAAGCAAAAGAAAATGCTAAAAAACGTATTTTTAAAGCACCATTAATAAATGGTACGATTCCACATAAAATTAATATAAAATATGGAGCAGTTCGTTTAATGTTAAAGCCTGCTTCTCCCGGTACAGGTATTATTGCTGGTGGTCCTGTCCGTGCGGTTATGGAGCAAATTGGAATTACAAATATCCTTTCGAAAAATTCTGGATCAACAAATGCAATTAATGTTGTAAAAGCAGTTGAGCATGGTCTAAAAGATTTGCGTGACCCTTTGAAAGTCTCTAGGCAGAGAGGAATATCCTTAAAGGAATTGTTTAGTTAAAGATATGGCTGATAAAAAAATAAAAATAACACAAATTAAAAGTGCAATTGGATATCGACAGCGCACTAAGGATACACTAATAGCATTGGGTATTAAAAAAATGAACAGGTCTGTGATTAAAATTAATAATTCGGCTATAAAGGGTATGGTTAATGCAGTTAATCATCTTGTGAAAGTGGAGGAAGTCTAATGGATTTAGGAACTCTAAAGCCATCCAGAGGATCTGTAAGGAATTCCAAGCGTATTGGTAGAGGAAATGCAACTGGTCAAGGGCGTACTGCCGGAAAAGGTCATAACGGATATCAATCTCGTTCTGGTACGAAAAATAGATTTCACTTCGAGGGTGGTCAAACTCCTCTCATGAGACGTCTTCCTAAAAGAGGGTTCTCAAATTATGGATTTAGAAAAGAAGTTCAAATTGTAAATCTTGAGAGAGTTGCATCATTAGAGCTTGATACAGTAGATGTTGCTATTTTACATGAAAGAGGTGTAATAAAAAAAATGGACATTCCTGTTAAAATATTAGGTAATGGAGAATTGAATAAACCAATAGAAATTACAGCTGATATGTTCAGTAAATCAGCAGTTGAAAAACTTGAAAAGGCAGGGGGAAAAGCCATTTATAAATGATGGAAAAATTCCTAAATATTTTTAAAATACCTGATTTACGTAAAAAGCTAATTTTTACCGGTTTGTTACTATTAGTTTATAGGCTAGGCGGGAAAGTACCTATTCCTGGAATTGATAAAACTGCTTTAGCATCAATGATGCAAGGCTATGCTAATTCCCTACTTGGATTGTATGATATGTTTGCAGGAGGGTTCTTCTCCCAGGCATCTATTTTTGCGTTGGGAATTATGCCCTATATTTCAGCATCCATTATTATTCAATTGCTTGGTGCAGTTATTCCTTATTTTCAGAGACTTCAAAAAGAGGGTGAGGAAGGAAGAAAGAAAATTATTCAGATCACACGTTATGGTACAGTTATGATTGCATCTCTTCAGGCAGTTGGAATGTCAGTATTTTTAACCAGCCAGACAACCAGTGTCGGACCAGTTGTACCTAATGCCGGTCCTATATTTTATTTTGTTACAATTCTGACAATGGTAACCGGAGTGGTTTTTGTCATGTGGCTGGGTGAGCAGATCTCTGACCATGGTATCGGAAATGGAATTTCACTTATTATTATGGTCGGGATAATAGCACGTGCTCCCAGTGTTTTCAGAAGTCAGTTTATACAGATTCAAAACGGTTTATCAAATCCATTTGAAAATATATTATTATTGGTCTTAATGTTTGGAATCACGATGGTGGTAGTGGCAGTCACTACCGGTGTGAGAAAAATTCCGGTTCAATATGCAAAAAGGGTAGTTGGCCGAAAAGTGTATGGAGGGCAGGCAACCCATATTCCATTGAGAATTTTGACCGCAGGAGTAATGCCGATTATTTTTGCACAAGCGCTTATGTTTATCCCCAGTACAATAGCATCATTTTTCCCCCAGGGAAGTGGTTTTGGAGATTGGTTGCAAGTAGTATTCGCACCTACTCATATTGTGTATTCAATGTTTTTTGCATTCTTAATAATTATTTTCACCTACTTTTACACTGCAATTGCTTTTAATCCTGTTGACGTAGCAGATAATATGAAAAAACAGGGTGGATTTATTCCCGGGGTCAGGCCGGGAAAATCAACTTCTGATTATATTGATCATATTCTAACCAGAGTAACATTGCCGGCATCAGTATTTTTAGCATTAATTGCAATTTTCCCTACTTTTCTATCTGGTTTTTTTAATGTTGATTTCTCATTGGCTAGTTTTTATGGTGGTACAAGTTTACTTATTATCGTTGGTGTCGCATTGGATACTCTGCAACAAATAGAGTCACATTTATTAATGCGTCATTATGATGGCTTTTTGAAAACAGGCAAACTAAAGGGCCGAGATAGAAGAAGATAAATTCTTCCTTGCTATTTAGTAATCTAAGGTGATTCATATCCGTAGTGCTGATGAAATTGAAAAGATTTCAATAGCTTGTCAAATTGTTAAAGAAACTCTTGAATTTATTCATGGGTTAATTACTCCTGGGATAACTACTATGGAGTTGGATAGAGAAGCTGAAAAATTTATTAGATCCAAAGGTGCTGAACCCGGATTTAAGGGATTATATGGTTATCCTGCTACATTGTGTATTTCTATTGATGATGAGGTCGTTCATGGAATACCCAACAATCGTAAATTGCAGGAAGGTGAGATTGTTTCAATTGATGTGGGTAGTTTGATTGAGGGTTACTATGGAGATCATGCTAAATCATTCGCTGTTGGCAAAGTTGATCCCAAAAAGGAAAAATTAATGGATATAACTCATGAATGCTTATTGGATGGAATAAGCCAAGCCTTGCCTGGAAATAGAATTGGAGATATTGGTCATGCAGTACAGAAAAAGGCTGAATCAAATGGATATGGTGTAGTGACGGAATTAGTTGGTCATGGTATTGGTACAAAATTGCATGAGGAACCGCAAATACCAAATTATGGTAAATCTGGAACCGGACCCAAAATTGAGGTGGGTATGTGTTTTGCGATTGAACCAATGATTAATATGGGAACGCCTGGGGTATTTACAAAAAAGGATGGTTGGACTGTCTGTACAAATGATGGAATGCCATCGGCTCATTTTGAGCATACTATTACAATAACTGAAGATGGAGCAAAAATACTTACAATATAATGGCCAAAGAAGCAGCCATAGAAGTTGACGGAGAAATTACTGAAACACTGCCAAATGCAATGTTTCGGGTTAAGCTTGAAAACGGACATGAAGTTTTAGCTCATGTTTCTGGGAAAATGAGGATGCATTATATTAAAATATTACCAGGTGATACGGTAAAATTAGAATTGTCTCCTTATGATTTAAGCAGAGGCAGAATAACATTTAGATATAAATAGTCAGGATTAAAATTAAATTATGAAAGTACGCGCATCAGTAAAGAAAATTTGTAAAAATTGCCAGATCATAAGGCGTCATGGCGTGATTCGAGTAATTTGTGAAAATCCAAAACATAAACAGAGACAAGGTTAGGAGAAATATAGTTGGCTCGTATAGCAGGAATAGATCTACCAAGAAATAAGAAAGTTGAGTTTGCTTTGCCATATATATATGGAATTGGGCCTACTCAATCTAAAAAGATTTTAGATAGTAGTAATATTAATCCGGATACTCGGGTACATGAATTAACGGAAGAACAGCTCTTAGCAATTAGAAATGCTATTGGTGACATGCTGTCAGTTGAGGGTGAACTTAGGGGACAGAATTCTAGAAATATTAAACGGTTAATGGACATTGGTTCTTATCGTGGATTAAGGCATCGGAAGGGTCTGCCAACTCGTGGTCAGAATACCAAGAATAATGCCCGTACTCGAAAAGGTAAAAAGAAAACAATCGCTGGCAAGAAGAAAGCCGCAGTTTAGGGAGGCAGTTAATTGGCTGGACCAAAAAAGAAAAAGAAAAAAGTAAAAGTTGATCCAGAGGGGATAGGATTTGTTAAAGCGTCTTTTAATAATACTATTGTAACTCTCACAGATAAATTTGGAAATGCAATTTCATGGTGCAGCTCTGGTGCTCTTGGATTTAAAGGGTCTCGGAAAAGTACTCCATTTGCTGCTACGGAAGCGGCTAAAAAAGCTGCTGAAGATGCAATGGCACTGGGATTATCTACAATTGAAGTGCGCGTGAAAGGTCCAGGAGGCGGAAGAGAAGCAGCTGTTCGGGCATTAAGAGCTGCAGGATTAAATATAACATCTATTATGGATGTTACTCCAATTCCTCATAATGGATGTAGACCACCTAAAAAGAGAAGAGTTTAACTTAAAGGAATAGCATGGCTAGATATACAGGACCTAGAGCACGATTATGTAGAAGATTAGAATTCCCCGTTTTTGAATCACCTAAATTTGGGAATATTAGAAAGAATTATCCCCCTGGACAACAGGGGCAAAGTAGGCGTAGAAAACTATCCAACTATGGAATCCAGTTAAGAGAAAAACAACGCATTAAATATTTGTATGGAGTTTTAGAAAAACAATTCAGAAATTATTTTAAAAAAGCGGTATCTAAAAAAGGACCGACAGGTCATAATCTATTGATTTTTTTAGAGTCTAGATTAGATAATACCGTTTACCGGTTAGGCTTAGCACCAACACGTTCTAGTGCAAGACAGTTGGTAAATCATGGTCATTTATTGGTGAATAATCATAAGGTTAATATTCCATCATTTCAGTTATCTCCGGGAGATATTATCCAAGTAAGGGATAAAAGTAAAAAATTAGAACTTTTTCAAGAATCTATGCGATCAGTTCAAGGTGATAATCCAAAGCCGTGGCTCACCCTTGATAAGGCAAAATTAACAGGAATATTTGATAGTGCACCTGAAAGGGATGAAATCGAAGAACCAGTAGAAGAGCAATTAGTAGTAGAACTTTACTCCAAATAAAAAAAGGTAGAAAAAATGGCAAGTAATAAATATTTTCAAGAGTTAGATATAGAAGTTATCGATGAATCAGAAAATTATGCAAAGGTAATTGCAGAACCCTTTGATAGAGGATATGGTGTTACCATTGGTAATACATTGAGACGGTCACTTCTTACTTCCATCCCTGGTGCAGCAATAACATCCATTAAAATTGATGGAGTATCTCATGAATTCACTTCTATTAAAGGAGTTTTAGAAGATATTGCTGACATAATTTTAAACTTGAAAGAAGTTAGGTTTAAAATGGTAGATGAAGGACCAGAACTTATTTTAGTTGAATTACATGGTCCCTGCAAATTCACTGGTGCAGATATTGGTAATTTAACAAAGATGTTTGAGGTACTTAACCCAAAACATCATATTGCAACAATTACTGAGGAAAAAACTATCATATTTGAAATTCGTATTTCTCGCGGAAAAGGATACTCTTCAGCAGTGAGAAATAAACGGCAAGATGATACGATTGGTACAATTCCAATTGATTCTATTTTTAATCCTATAACAAGTGTTTCGTGGGATGTTCAACCAATTGCAACTTCCACTGAAGGGCATGAGAGATTAACAATGGAAATCAGGTCAGATGGTTCTACAACACCAAAAGATGCTATTAATCACGCTGCCAATATTACCAGACAGCAATTAGCATACTTTATGTTTAATGATTCTTCTGCAATTAGAGCGGTTAATGAAGAAGAAATAAACGAAGCACTTGAGATAAAAGGCATTTTAACAAAATCAATTGATGAAATGGAACTCTCCGTAAGAAGTCATAATTGTTTACAAGCCGCTGGAATAAGAACCATTAGTGAACTTGTTGATAAAGAAGAAAGTGAAATGTTGAAGTTTAAAAATTTCGGCCGTAAATCATTAACTGAACTTCAGGAAAAATTAGGTGAGTTGGAACTTCATTTTGGTATGGATGTAAAACAATATTTAGAAACGGAATAATTCAATACAATGAGGCATCAGAAAAAAGGAAGAAAACTTAACCGAACAGCTAGTCATCGAAAAGCATTGTTTAGTAACCTTGCGGCATCTTTGGTTATCCATAAAAAAATAAGAACTACAGATGCAAAGGGCAAAGAACTTAGGAGTTATATTGAGCGGTTGGTAACTTACGCTAAAAGGGGTGATGTGCATGGTCGGCGATTAATCCAAAAAAGAATTACCGGCAAAAGAGGAAAAGAAATTGCAAATATCCTTATTCATGAAATAGCTCCGGCCTATGCTGATAGGAAGGGAGGTTATACCCGCCTTATAAAGTTGAATAATCGAAAAAATGATAATGCACCGGTTTCTCTCATTGAATTTATTGATATTGCTCCAGATGTAATGGAGATTAGTGATAATGAAGTTGTAGAGGAAAAAAAGGGAGATACTAAGGAATAATATCAAAAGTTAGGCAGTATAAATTATTTTGAATCAAATAACTCGTATTATGAACAGGGCAATTAAATATTCTGCCCTGTTTTTTTTCCTTCTTCAATTTTCCTTCGCCCAATTATCAGATTTGGATACACGTTGTCTGTGGATTGTCAGAGAAAGTATGTACAATGAAAAAATGATAAATTCGGCATTGGTTTATGCCTACCAGTCTGGATATAACATTGTTTTTATTCAGGTACGGGGGCGTGGTTATGCATTTTATAATTCTGAGATTGTTCCAAAACATCCCAAAATAGCAACTGAATTTGATCCCCTGGATTACGCAGTGACACTGGGACATGCTTTGGGCATAGAGGTTCATGTCTGGATGAATTCATATATTTTATGGTCATCAAGGACACCTCCTGAAAATCACAAACATTTATATCATACTCAAAAAGGCTGGACAGAAGCAAATATCCATGGTAAAATGGATTCGCAAATTAAACTTTCTGAACCACAATCACCTCAATGGGAAGGAGTATATCTATCGCCGACTCACCCTGAGGTTAATCCATACCTGTTGTCTGTTTATTACGAAATCATAAATTCATATAATATCGATGGCATCCACCTGGATTACATTCGGTTTCAGGATGAGGTGTATGGATATAATAAAAGTGGTATGGCTGTATTTGAAAATATTTATGATATAAACCCAAGAGATATTGTTAGGGGAATTATTTCTCCACGTTTTGG
>JACNLQ010000079.1 GCA_014381415.1 Fidelibacterota bacterium | reverse complement strand
TGAGCCATAGATACAAGATCCATCGCCACAGTCAAATTCACCATCAGCACAGCCTTCAGGTTCACTGCCACCATCGCCTCCACCACATATACAACACATTTCACCAGAAACAAAATCATCATCATCATAACCATCACACCAAGATGGAAAGTTATTATAAGCAGCACATCCGTCACCATATGGATCAGTCGCGCCATTATCAGTATCAACACAGTCACGATTCTCAACTGGATTATCTAAAGGTTGGATGTTTTTCAATTCGGCCCATTTCTTTTCATAATAATAAAGATTGGCTTTTTCTTGAGCTTCCGTTGCAGCTACTTTCTTATCATATTTCACAGCATTCGCTTTTCTCTCAGCCTGCGTTGCAGCTACTTTCTTATCATATTTATAAGCATTCTCTTTTATTTGAACTTCCAGCGAAGTCGGTACGCTTTGAGCTTTCATTGTAGCGATTTTCTTAGCATTCTGATAAGCTGTCACTTTCTGTTGAGTTTTAATTTCAACTTGAATTATAGTTTTTTCTTTGATTGCTTGATTTTTATCTGCAGCCATTCCAATGGCCCACATACACAAACAAGTTACTATTATTTTAGTTATTAGATTGGATTTCATTACTCCTCCTGTTTTTAGTTAATATAAGAAATTCGTTTTCTTAATATATCAATTTTCAAAACTACTTACAATTTCGTTCAAGGAATTTCGGTAGAGTTAGTCTACCTAAATGTGATCTGCATCACGGAAATAAAATTTGTTGTAGAAAACAAACTTTCAGGGGTTAGTTCCTCCATTTCCTCCTAATAAAGCATGGACAATATAGTAAACCTTTAATTTAAGATGCAAACAATAATAGTCGTGAAAGTAAAAAAAAATTATTTTTATTACTTCTCAACAGTCATTAAACTACTTCTCAACAGTCATTAAACTACAACTATTTATAACGATAAAAATAAGTTTTATATTGGTTCAAAAAATATTATTGGTATAGAACTATCCACCACAATTACCTGCAAGTACACAGTTGGCGAGAGTTACGATATCTAGGACATTATAGCCCCCATCGCCATTCAAATCACCTGCACAGCCATTTTCTAGCTCTGCACAGTTACCTGCAAGTACACAGTTGGCCAGGGTTACAATATCTAGTACATTCCAACCACCATCACCATTAAGGTCACCCAACTCGCCGCATTCTTCACCACCCCCTTCTTGGACTATTAATACTTGATTCGGTTGAACATTAGTTAATTCATCAACTGTACCGCTGGGCCATTTAATAATAATAGACTCAATTACACTGGAATGTCGGAGACCAAATGATAGAGTTAAACTACTTTGAGAACTATAGCTCTCCCCGCAAATTACATCCTGAATATGAGTAACACCTAAGTTAGAAACTTCAATGCGGCTACCAATCCCATTGCGGTTGGATTCAACTCCCTCCAGCTTAACTTTAATCCAGTTATTTATTTCAGATGTCTCCTCAGAATAATTATTTCGGTATAATCGGGAATAGTTTGAAGCTGGAGAAATTGGGTCCATTTCATTCACTTCATAGATATCAATCAACCCATCATTATTAATATCTCCGATTGCTGAACCCGTAGTCAAATAAGGACCTTCTAATCCAGATTGACCTGAAATATCTACAAATTGTCCATCCCCCTGATTTTGGAATAATACATTATTTGTCGGGAGCACATCTGATTGACCTCCATTCCAGCTACATCCTAAGGAACCATCGTTCCCAGTACCTGAAATACAACTTGCAGCTACAAAAAGATCAATTAAACCATCATTATTATGATCAATAAAATTAGCTCCCCAACAGATCAAATTAACTAGAAGACCCAGTTCCTCAGCAACATCAGTAAACGTGCCATCACCATTATTGCGCATCAAAGCATTACCCCAATCAAGATTGGTGATATAAATATCTAAATAGCCATTGTTATCATAATCACCTGCAGCTAAACCCATCGAGCTGAATGCTAGATCCATATTGGATTCTTCGGAAATATCAGTAAAAGTACCATCACCATTATTTCTATAAAAAATATTTCCGACATCCATATCATTACCAATATAAATATCCGGCCAGAGATCATTATTATAATCAAAGGAAATCACTACCAAACCCATTTTATCTATATGGCCATCTACCCCTGCTATTTGTGTTACATCTGAAAAAGTACCATCTCCATTATTCCGGTAAAGGATATTCAACTCTTCCAGCAGTCTATTTACCATATACAGATCTAGGTCGCCATCTCTATCATAATCCAGCCAACAGCCTGCACGGGATGATTCAAAATAGATACTCATACCTGCTTCTTCAGTGACCAGGCTATAGGTATTATCTCCATCATTGTGGTACAAATTTGATAGTCCTTGCCAGTTTACAACAAAAATATCTTCATGCCCATCATTATCATAATCAGCCACTAATATATTTATTGATTCAATATTTTCATCTCCTAAACCAATTAATTCAGCTACTTCTTCAAATGTTTCATTTCCCAAGTTATGAAATACTTTCAGTGCCTCTCCATTCGGGGTAGCAACAAAAACATCTATGTATCCATCCTGATCAAAATCTGCCATTGTAGCCCCAGCACCAAAGAAGCTATATTGGGGGCGATATACAGCTGTCCCCGATTGATCAGTAATATCTTCAAATAACTGACCAGTTAGTTGATTATAACCTATAATAATTAATAGAATTATTTTTATCATTCTTTAAGTCCTTATAATTAATAAAACCAATTTTTAAATAAATTAGGTTTTACAATTAAATATCAAAAGAGTCCTAGTACACATTCTTAAAATTAATCTCAAAATATTAATATAATTCGTGATGAACATCAACTTTAACTTCAATATTGTTTCTAAAACAGCTCTATTTTGAGGGAAAATAAATAAACTACAATAAACAATTTCTAAAAAACAAAACTACCTTTTTACAGTTTAGAAATCGTTAACGGGATAGGTGCCTTCAGGAATAATTTTAATTTTCTGTATATTGAATGAGCTACCATTATAGGGTTCATGATTATCCTGGTCAGATAGATCATCCACAGCTGCATAGATATATTCACCTTTTGGATCCACTACAAGCCCATGTGACCCTAGCAAGCCAGCTACTTGATAATAATTTGTCTGAAGTTGTGTAGTTATACTAAATTCAACAATAAACATTCCATTGTCATCTACATCAGTAGGAGAGATATAAATATGCTCTCCCACCGCATCATATGCAACCGCCAAAGGAGCAGAACCCACATCTAGATTACTGATATGATCTAGATTATCAAAATCATAAACTGGAGCATGATCTATTTCTAACCCATCTACTGGATCTGTTCCACTCAAGGCAACAACGACCCCAAAATTACTGATATATTCTAAATCATGAAATAAATCAATTGTTTTAGCAGTTTGAGCATTGTTAATCCTGTTACTCAGGCCTACATCATCAATATCATAGCGATGTAATCGATTTGGAGCTAGGGTTTTATCTAAGATATACACATAGAATTCATCTTGGGACATGCTCAATAATCCTGCATGTTGCACATTATCAATTTCCGTTGGTTTAACCGCAAACATATTTGACTCTAATACAGTAATTTCTGGATATATAAAATCTGGATCTTCTGAGTATGAACAAGAAGTATTATTACCATACCAAACACCATCCTGATCTGCCCACCAGGCATGAACATAGGTCTTATTATAAGTGGGATTGGTAGATAGAAATGATACAATCAATTGACAAGTGACTGATAAATATTCAATATCGAAAACAGAATCTTCTTCTAGATTAAGGGATCCTTCGAGTTTCATGGTTGCCATATTAATAACAGAGACACTAGAGCCACCCAATAATCCTACAAACAAATAACGACCATCAGCAGTCATTTCGAGAGAGGTAGGCTCCGACCCTACCCATACCGTATTTTTAATATACATTTCATCTGTGGATACATCAATAATTAAGACTCGGTTGTTACCTTTATCTGCAACGATTAATGTATTTGAATCATTGGTAACATAAAGATCTGTGAGTTGGGATCCAATATTTAGCACATTATGATCAGGGTATTCAAAATATTGTACAATTTCATCCGAGCTGCAGGCGGTTAAAACAATAAATGAATAAATGATAATTTTAATATTGAAATTCATTTCAATGGCCAATCATAAAATAAGTTTAAACGAAGAAATCCATCGGGTACTAATTGTGATTCATTTACATCATAATAGATGGTCAACGGGAATTCAACATCAAGAATAAAGTTATTTAAAAATCTGATACCAAAGCCAGGGACTGCATAGGCCCATTTACCACCCCTCTGGCTTTCCGGTTCGCCATATTGATGCGTATCTCTTTTAGTGAAAACTGTCTCCAAACCAGCCTTAATAAATAGGGCATCTGATTTATCATAGTTTACAGAAATACGGCTATGGAATTCATTTCCATACTTATATCCTCTTATATTTTCATAAATAGATAGCCTGGAAAACAAACTACCCGATAATAACCATTTTCCACTTGGATAGCCCACGAATAATGAAAACAATGGATCAACCGTACCAGAACCAACCTGCAATGTTTCTGAAATTACTTTATCATCTTCATCTAAATCGGTTACACTCCCATTTGCAAGTTTCACCCCACTTGCAAAGGTTGCCAATATTTGGTCATCAAAGAAATAATCACTATACTTAAAGAGAAGGATTACATCGGAAAACCCATTTGTTTCTCGTATATAAGTACCCTCTGATTCAGGAACAATACTTATTTTTGAATTGACAATTCTTCGCCATGGCAAAACCGTTTCAACTGAAAATTTGTCTGTAATACTGTAGTTTAAAAATAGGGTGGTAATTTCGCTGGTGGTTCGTTCATTACTGGGGTTTGAAATTGGTTGAGTTCCATTTCCAACATCTTGAAGATATTCAAATTCATAACTGGAACCCAGTAATAATTTTCCAGCTTGACTTGAATTACGCTCCATAGAACTACCGACCGGTAGTACAGGCCTCCGTCAGGAAACCTGCGTCCGTGCAATATTAGATACAAAAACAATTATCAATATCAACAGGAGACTACTATTTCGTAACATCTTTTTCAATTTCATTAATTTACTTTAATTCAATTATATAGGTTAAAAATAAACGGTGAATTTAACAATTAATTTAGTTATTAATAAAAATGATTCTACAGTATTAATAATATTAGTCTAAAAATATCAACCAAATAAATATTTAAATCAAAGAGAAACTGGGAGTGTATAGTTTATTTAATCTATAAACAACACTGCCGCAGTAATAATACTGCGGCAGTGTTAATTTAACAATTAGAATTTGTTTTATTTAATCAGTAATAATTTCTGAGTACTTACAAATCCTGCAGTTTCGGCTCTTACCAGGTACATGCCACTCACCTGGTCTGAAGCATCCCATGTTAATGTATAACTTCCTGCATTCATATAACCTTCAGCCAGGGTTGATACAGACTGACCCATTAGGTTATAAACTGCCACATTTACATTACCAGCATCTGAAATGTCCAGAGCAATACTGGTTGATGGGTTAAATGGATTTGGATAAGCAGCACCAAGCGTAAACACAGCAGGTGTTACTACATCAATCTCATCCGAACCATTAACCACCATTATATCAGCGATTTCAAATTCACCAGAATAGGTGAATAATTCATCGGTCTCTGGAACCACCACGATAAGTGTTGTGTGATTACCGGAAGTACGATATTCTGATACCATTGCTTTGTCAGTTAAATCAATTGAGAAGTTTTTCCCATGATTTAATGTCATTTGTACCGCGCCAATAAAGCCATCTGCATGAAGTTTTAATGAACCAGGGGTCATTAGAATTTCTGCAGAGGATGCATCTGAAGCACGACCATCCAGTATCATGTTCACAATTACAATAATATCCTGAACATTTACTGCATCATCACCATTTACATCAGCAGCAGCAGAATAATTGCCATCAAGAATCATGTTTACAATTACAATGATATCCTGAACATTGATAGATCCATCGCCATTCACATCACCAGGCATTCCACCATCACTAATGCTTCCATCTACACCCATTGCAGGGATAGAGGTACCAGAAGTGCTTGAACATACCACATCAGTGAAGTGTAGCGCAACTACATCACCAGCACTTAATTCAGAACTGAGTTCGTAGGTTAATACTGCAAACTGTGTAGCCATATCGGTAGCAGGTAAAGCTGCTCCAGATATACTAAAGAATACACCAGTTACATCACCATCAGAATCATTAGAGCTTGCCATGAAAACATCGTCATCAGCATCATAAGCAACTGCTGTTGCAACATCTGGATCATCACTTATAGTGAATTGAATTCCAGCAACATCTTGATTTGATTCATAGGATAATGATACATACGCCATACCATTGGATACAGTAGCATCGCCTGCAATGATATACACATCCGGATCTTCAAGTGGACAATCGGCTGCATTACAGGCCATTGAGCCATCTGAACATTCGACAGATGGACCATCACCATCACATTCACCACATTCATCATTTTCAGCACAACTACCATCATCCATGGTTGCATCTGGGTCATAGTTACAGGCATCCATATCCATACAACCATAAGTATCACCAGGGTCACCACAACCAGGATCTTCTTCTGGACAGTCACCACCGTCACAGTCATAGCAGGTTAGGTCAGCGCCATAGGCTTGATCGTTACAATCAGCAAAACCATCACCAATCCAGCTTTCAGGCCAGCATTCACCAGTTCCATCACAATCTACAACTTCACCGGCATCACAGGTACCAGGTTCGTTGCAATCAGATGGGCAAGTTTCCCAAGTTTCATCACCATTACAAGAACCATCACCGCATTCAGGTTCACCATCACCCGGGCAAGCACATCCTGAGCAATCCCATGAATAATTAGATTCTAAGGTTGCACAATCAATACCGTATTCATCCCAAGCAGTATCACAGCATTCGCTGCCATAAGGAGTGAAATCATAGAGACAATCTTCACAGTCTTCACTGCCACCGCCTGTACCGCCACCGCCTTCACAGTCACCGCCATCATTATCATAACAGGTTAAATCACAGCCATAAGCCTGATCTTCACAATCTGCAAAACCATCGCCAATCCAACTTTCAGGGCAACAGTCACCATCACCGGAGCAGTCATCTACCGTTCCAGCTTCACAGCCTCCATCAGTACCTCCGTCACCACCATCACCGCCACCGCCTTCACAGTCGCCGCCATCATTGTCATAACAGGTAAGGTCACAACCATAAGCCTGGTCTTCACAATCTTCAAAACCATCACCAATCCAGCTTTCAGGACAGCAGTCACCATCACCAGAGCAGTCATCAACTTCTCCAGCACCACAACTTCCACCAGTACCGCCGTCACCACCGCCATTATCTCCTGGGCAAGCACAACCTGAGCAATCCCAATAGTAATTAGATTCTAAAGTTGCACAATCAATTCCATATTCATCCCAGGCAGTATCACAACATTCACTGCCATAAGGTGTGAAGTCATAATCACAGTCATTACAATCTTCACTGCCACCACCTGTACCACCGCCACCTTCACAGTCACCGCCATCATTATCATAACAGGTTAAATCACAGCCATAAGCCTGATCTTCACAATCTGCAAAACCATCGCCAATCCAACTTTCAGGGCAACAGTCACCATCACCGGAGCAGTCATCTACCGTTCCAGCTTCACAGCCTCCATCAGTACCTCCGTCACCACCATCACCGCCACCACCTTCACAGTCGCCGCCATCATTGTCATAGCAGGTTAAATCACAGCCATAAGCCTGGTCTTCACAGTCTGCCCAGCCATCACCAATCCATGATTCTGGACAGCAATCATCATCGGCACAGTCAGTTACATAACCATCATCACATTCACCTGGTGCATTGCAATCAGATGGACAGGTTTCATAGGTTTCGTCACCATTACATGATCCGTCACCACATACAGGGTCACCATCACCCGGGCAAGCACATCCTGAGCAATCCCATGAGTAATTAGATTCTAATGTAGCACAATCAATACCATATTCATCCCATGCAGTATCACAGCATTCGCTGCCATAAGGGGTAAAATCATAATCACATGATTCACAGTCTGCGCTGCCGCCGCCAGTTCCACCGTCGCCGCCGCCTTCACAGTCACCACCGTCATTGTCATAACAGGTAAGGTCACAACCATAAGCCTGGTCTTCACAATCTGCAAAACCGTCACCAATCCAGCTTTCTGGACAACAATCTTCATCAGCGCAATCATCAACATATCCTGCTTCACAATGATCCCGGTTATTAGATTGATTATTTATAAGGTTATGAGATTCTTTAATTTTATTTGCAAATGAATTTTTTTGAGCAGGACTGTGTTTATATTTCATTAAACCGGAAATAGAAAGATTATTCATATTTTTATAATTTTTCTTTAGTCCACTTTGTTTTACTTCAAGTGATTCATTTATCTTATTTACAATTGAGTTTCTTGCAGAAACACCAATAGATTCAATTTGCTTTGAATCCATATTATTTTCAATTGACAAAACATTGTCAGTATTAATCGTTTTCTTTGTAACTCCTTCAGAACTTGCTAAAAGCATCGATCCTAAAAAGATTACAGAAAGGATTGTTGATATTCTATTATACATTATTGTCTCCTAGTTTAATTATTAATTTCCCTGTTAAAAGGGTATTTCACTTGCAAAAATCTAATAAATATTTTTCATGCCCTCAAAATTTTTAAGTGTAAAAATATGTAACAAGATTAATTTGATTATGTAACATTGGATATTAAATAGAGATTGGTAATTTTATTTCTGAGTCTATAAGAAGATACACCTATTAGAAGAGAGCAAAGATGCAGAGTGAAAGGAAATTAAGTTCCTAATTTTGTGAATTATGGAGTTCAATGAATTGTTAGTTTATTAATAATCTTTATTCACTATTCATGAAGGTCCTTAGTTCCTAAGAAGCTTTAAAGTGGTGTTACCTATGTATTAATTCTACAAAAACTTACCTCCTACTTCTAACCCCTATTCCCTATCTCCGGCCCCCTTTCTCCTATTTGTTGACCTATTGCACAAAATTAAACCTCCATGACCAATTAAATTTGTACATACTGTAACGATTAGTTACTTTGCTAGAAAGAAAAATACAAATAAATTCATATATGGTTAATATATCTAAAATTATAATATTGACACTGTTAAGTAGCTTATGGGCTGAATTTCATCCAGAAAATGGAGCAGCATTCAATTATACCCAAATTTATTTCCAATGGGATCAAATACCCAATGCTGAATGGTATAACCTGTCATTAATAAATGTAGATTCAGGAGATGAATATGAGGTGCAAACTCAATCCAATTCTAATTTAGTTTTAGATTTTATTCAATGGAATTCCACATTTTTATGGGATGTAACTGCGATAAATGTAAATGGAGAATATTTTTATACAAGTGAAAATCGAACTTTTTCAATCAATCATTTACCTGATTATTTCCCCAGTACCGATAATCTATTTATAGATGAAACTCTATATCAGGATGGAGTAACTGTAATGGATATTGAATCCCTGAATTTTTCAGGAGGGGTAAATCGATTCGGCATCCCTATCTGGTTTGTAGATAAGAACTTATTTGACATTAGATTCACATTCACCCATTTTCTGCCAAATGGTAATGTTATCGGTTTTGAACCTGACAAAGGATACGAAATTGATCTAAATGGAAATAGAATCTTTGAAATCCCCGATGGTTACAGCTTACATCACGATTTTATTAAAACATCCAGAAATACTTACTTTTTGATTTCTGCTACTGTAGAAGATCAATACTGTCCAGAAGAATGCAATGAAATGCTCCCTGATGAAATTCCCTGGCAGGGTGATACATTCAGGGAATTTGATCAGGATGGCAATGAAATATGGAGTTGGAATACATTTGATTATTTTGACTCCACAGAATACAACCCCTATTATGTTCAAATATATGCGGGGAATTATGAAATGGACTGGACCCATTCCAACTCAGTTGCTTATGATGAAAATACAGAATCCGTCTTTATATCTGTCCGAAATCTATCTTGGATAACAAAAATTGACTATGCCAGCAAAGATCTAATTTGGAATTTGGGGCAGACGGAATTTATGAACGAAATCTATTTTGAGGAAGACTTAAATTTTTCACAGCAGCATTCTGTGCAGGTATTGGATAATGGCAATCTCCTGTTTTTTGATAATCATCGATATCTTATTCCTGAATTGTCCCGCTGTATGGAACTATCTTATGACGAGTCAGATTACAGTGTTGAAATTGTATGGGAATATCAATTACCAGAAAACATGTTTTCTGGATCTAGAGGAGAATGTGATCGTTTAGAAAATGGTAATACCTTAATCACGGCAGGTAGATCAGGACATATATTAGAAGTTACTCCTGATCATGAAATTGCCTGGCATTTAGAGTTTGATAATGGAGAAATATTTACTTCAAGCTATCGAAGTGAGCGCATTCCAAATCTTCATCCTATTGCATTTTCGCTGAGTATGAATGAGTACGCAGGTGATGTGGAAAATCCCTTTGTAGAGCCAATAAATGGGGTTATAACAGCCAATATTCATAATTCAGGCTGGAGTGGAGGTTGGTACATTTTTAGCCTTCAGGATGCATCCAGTGTTGAAATTATATCTGACAGTGTTTTTGTACAGCCTTTTGAAGATGTATTATTAAATATAGATGTAAATGGGCTCCCTTCTTCTACGTATAGCTTGGAAGTCTACCCGGATCATGCACCAGATAAGCTCCAGACTTTTGAATTCAGCCTGCATGGCTCAATATTGCTAGGCGATTTGAACAGTGATGGAGATTTGAACGTACTGGATATTGTTATTTTGGCAAATTTGATTTTGAACAGTAATAATTCCAACCCGACTGGCGATTTAAATAATGACGGCTCACAGAATATTTTGGATATTGTGTTATTGGTAAATATTATTTTGGAGGGATCTTAAACAATTATGAAACAATTAATCATAATCTTTCTATTTTCACTAGTAATGCTCAATGCACAGGTTTATGATGGATATACTCTATATACTCCCATGAGTGCAACGGATAATAATGCAACCACCTATCTCATGAATAATGACTATGATATTTTACATACATGGACTCATGATCAAGGACCTGCAAGCATGCCTTACCTCCTGCCTGATAGTACGGTCATTTATCCCTACCGAGTACCTTTTCCAACTATGTCGTCAGGAGGTGTTGGAGGCGGAATTCAAAAACAATCATGGGATGGTGAAATTCTTTGGGAATACGAATTTGCCAATGATCAATATCAACATCACCATGATGTGGAACCCCTACCCAATGGGAATATTCTCATCATTGTTTGGGAGAAGAAAACAGCCCAGGAGGCATATGAAATGGGGCGGGAAACCATTGACAACCCCCTCAATGTCATGTGGTCAACAGCCCTTTTGGAGTTAAATCCAGATAGTGGTGAAATAGAATGGGAATGGCATATTTGGGATCATACAGTTCAAGATATTTATCCGGAACTTCCCAATTATGGTATTATTTCCGAACACCCTGAGTTATTTGATATTAATCGAGGAGCGGCAGGTAATAATGCTGGCGGACCACAGGGTGCAAATGGGGATTGGATGCATATTAATGCCGTTGATTATAATCCTATTTTAGACCAAATTGCCATTTCATCCCGTACACAAAATGAAATTTTTATTATTGACCACAGTACCAACTCTGAAGAAGTTACCGGGCATACTGGTGGTAATTCAGGAATGGGTGGAGACTTTCTTTATCGCTGGGGTAACCCTGAAAACTATGGACGTGGGACTGCTGAAGATAAAATATTAGGTATGCAACATGGGGTAAATTGGATCAATACAGATTATCCTGGTGGTGGAAATTTAATCATATTTAACAATGAACATTTTTCAGGTGAAGATGAACATACTGCAGTTATTGAGATCAAAACTCCATTAGATGAAAATGGGAATTATATCATATTGGATGATCTTGCTTATGGTCCAACCAATTTGGAATGGCTTTACACCGGCAATATTTCAACACCAATGCAGGGGGGTGCCTTTCGTCTGCCTAATGGAAATACCCTCATAACCCAAACCCATACTGCCACCATAATAGAAGTTGATTCTGAAGGAGATGAAGTGTGGAGTTTTACACATGAAGGAGAGTCCGGTAGCTATTGGATCGCCAGATGTGAAAAATATGCCCCTGATTACCTAAACAATTTACTCCTAGGCGATTTGAATAATGATGGCGGATTAAATGTTTTAGATATCGTTATTTTAGCTAATTTAGTTTTAGCTGAAGACAACTCCAACCCTGCAGGTGATTTAAATAGCGATGGCAGCCAGAATATCCTGGATATAGTTCTTCTGGTAAATCTTATTTTAGAGTAGTGTGTATAAGTGCCTCCCGAAGTGGCTAAGTGACAAAGTTACGGAGTAGAGTTGTTTTTACTTACTCCTTACCCCGATACACGATACCCGATACCCGACCCCCAATACCCGATACCCGATACCCGAATTATTGAGTTCCTGAGCTTGCCCTTCGTCATTCTATACTTCCTGACGAATGATAAATATTGAAATGTAGATGGATTCCAAAGCTACAAAGCTTACCATTTTCTATAGTATATCGAACATCCCTGCTTTACTTGGTAGAATAAATTTTCCAACGTCCTATAAGGATTATTGTATATCAAGTATCCCTGCTTTATCATCTATATACATTAATAATTTAATAGAAAGAAAAATATTTCCTAACAATCTGGCAATCATACTTATTATTACTATAATTATACAGAACCTGAGTTAAGGATTGACGCAGGGGAGAGACCCAATAAATTGAGCCTCTACATTTCGATAAACCACCAACATGGTTGATGGACTCCAAATTTCTTCATTAATTTGATTAAACTAATAATCTCAGGATTGATAATATAAATTTCAAACCATGAACAACCAGGATGGTTATTTTACAATACTACATGTGTGGAAATGTATGTCAAGCATCTTGCTTGACTTGGTTGAGACAACCAACAAACAACCTTGTAGGATTATCACATCTATCTAAATCAATTGTATTAATAATGAATACTTGCTCGTCCATTTATATCGGAATAAAAAGTAGTCTGCCTGCACTCATGCTTCGTCGGTATGCAGGTTAAATTATAACCCTTTAAAGGTTAACCTTTGAAGGGTTAAAGAATATCTTCCCATAACAAAAAACTGCCCCGCACATAATGTACGGGGCAGTTCTGATTTTCCGCCTTCTCTGCGGTTGAGACAAAGAAGGTTATCAGTAAAATCAGTTGTTTATTTCATCAACATTAGCTTCTGTGTACTTACAGTACCTGCAGCTTCTGCCTTTACAATGTACATACCACTGGATACATCAGATGCATCCCATGTTAAAGTGTATGTACTTGCATCCATATACCCGTTTGCCAATGTGGCAACTACCTGTCCCATTAGGTTATACACCTGAACAGTCACCTGACCATTCATTGGTACAGAAAGTTCCAAACTGGTTGTTGGGTTAAATGGATTCGGATATGCTGTACTGAGACTAAACTCAGTAGGAGCACCGACGTTCACACGGTCTTGACTATTGGCCACAATCATATCCACGATTTCAAAGTCACCAGAGTAGGTGAAAAGTTCTTCACCTTCAGGTGCTACGATTACGAGAATAGTTTCATTCCCAACAGTGTTGTACTCAGCAACCAAAGCCTTATCAGTAAGATCAATAGAGAAGTCTCTATCATGACTCAGTGTCATCTGAATTCCGCCAATATAGCCATTGGCTTCCAGAATTACTGTTTCATCACTTTTGATAAGCTTAGCAGATGAAGCATCATCTACTCTGCCACCACCGAGAATACCATTCACGATTTGTACGATGTCAAGCACATTGGCTTCTCCATCACCGTTTACATCAGCTGCAGCTGCAGCACATTCGTCTGCAAACTCGCCACCGAGGATAACATTTACAATCGTTACAATATCCAGAACATTGGCATCACCGTCACCGTTTACATCACCGGTACCGGCAGTATCACAGCCACCTTCAGCACAGTCACTACTATCCATATCACCAGCAACTGCACATACTTCTTCAGAAGTATCGGAGCAAGCGCCACCTTCACAGAAAGTAACGGTACCACATACAGTTGAACCAGCATCAAAGCCATATACAGTGAAGTAACCAAATGCTTCAGCCTCTACATCCCACGCACCTTCCCATGGTCCGCCATCTAAACAGACATCACATGATAGGGCTACAGTTGCAGTATGAGTACGCACAGAAGTACTAAACTCTTCATTGAATCGAACAGCCGTTGTTCCCTTTTGGAATACAACACCATCTCTAGATATAGCCAGCACTTCATTTTGCTCAACTGGAATCATATCAGCATCTTTGCTCATATATACTGTTGCAGGTTCATTACCTTTCTTGAAAGTAGATGTAGCTTCTGCTCTTCCACCGGCACATTCTTCATCGGTACAATCGCCACCATCATTATCATAACAGCAGTTATCAATACCATATTGCTGAGCAGAACCATCACAGTAACCGTCACCAATCCAAGTATCAAAACCACAGTCACCATCACCAGAGCAATCTGCTATAGTACCAGCAGGGCAACCTTCACAATCAGCTTCAGATGCAGCACATGAGCCATCGAAACAGGTAATCATACCTTGGTCTTCACAGCTTTCACCACTACATCCTGGGTCAGATTCTGGACAATCACCACCATCACAATCATAGCAGGTTAGGTCAGCGCCATAGGCTTGATCGTTACAATCAGCAAATCCATCGCCAATCCAGCTTTCGGGCCAGCATTC
>JACNLQ010000009.1 GCA_014381415.1 Fidelibacterota bacterium | reverse complement strand
TACGGGAAGTGGTAAATCAACCACCTTATACGCTGCCTTACAGGAAATTCAATCTGAAAATATCAATATCACTACGGTTGAAGATCCGGTGGAGTATCAGGTCCCTGGTATTAATCAGGTACAAATTCATGAGACTATAGGGCTCAACTTTTCAGCTTCATTGCGGTCCATTTTGAGACAAGATCCAGATGTGCTCCTGATAGGTGAAATTCGTGATGAAGAAACAGCCAATATCGCAGTTAAATTTTCGATGACGGGGCATTTGGTATTCAGTACAGTTCACGCCAATGATGCCTCTTCAACCATTATGAGATTACTGGACCTTGGAATTCCCCCATTCCTGTTAGGTGCATCGTTAAATTTAATTATGGCACAAAGACTTATAAGAACGATTGATCCAGATAATAAAGAAGAATATACTCCCTCCAATGAAGATTTAAAACGAATAAACTTCCCTAAAGACAAAATAACAAGCACTCAGTTTTATACAGGAATTCCTGACAGATCAAACCATAATACAGGCTACAAGGGGCGAACTGCCATCCATGAAATTATTGAAGTTGATCGTCACATGAAACAGTTAATTTTTGATAATTCCAATCAAAATGAAATATTTGAAGCCGCAAAAAATAATGGAATGACCCCTCTGAGGAATGCAGCCATTGAAAAATTAATTGATGGTACTACTACTGTAGATGAGGTAATTAGAGTTACTGTAGAAGATTAGTTTTGCCTGAATATTCTTATATAGCCAGGTCTCAGGAAGGCAAGCGAACAGAAGGTAATTTAACAGCTGGCAATCTGACAGCTGCCATGGAAATCCTCAATAAGAAAAATCTCTCAGTCATTAAATTGGATGAAAAAGATGAAGTTTTTGATTTTCTTGATCCATTTATAGAACGATTCAATCTTGCAGTTGAACGAATGAAAACCAGAATTCCCCTTTCTGATTTAGTATTTTTCACTAGACAAATTTCAACCATGTTTTCTTCTGGTTTAACCATTGAAAAGTCCCTCCATTTCCTAGCATTAGAAGAAAAGAATAAAAAGTTTAAAAAGGTAATTCAGGATATTGAAAGTAATGTTAAAAAAGGATTGCTTTTATCTGACGCTCTTTTAAAGCATCCCGGTATTTTTTCAAATTTATATGTTTCCCTGGTTCGTGCAGGAGAAGTAAGTGGAAAATTATATGAGACCTTAGACGAATTATCTATTTACCTTGAGACGGTAAATGACACTCAGCGGAAAGTTACTTCTGCCATGTATTACCCTGTATTTATTATTGGATTTTTAATTGCCATGTTATTTGTAACATTTACCTGGCTATTGCCTCGTTTCAGTCAAGTTTATGATTCCCTCGGCTCAGAGTTACCCTATTACACAATTCTATTGGTCAATGCTGGTGAGTGGTTTAATAATAATATATTTTTTATTTTTGCAATGACTGGGTTGATTGTGGTTGTACTTTGGTTTTTAGCGTTGACAGATACAGGCGCAATGGTGAAGGATCAAATATTATTAAAACTTCCCATTTTCGGTAGTATAATTGAGGCAAATATTTATAGTAAGTTCACCAAAACTTTCGGAATACTCATTGGTTCCGGGGTACAAGTATTGGATACGATGAAATTATTAGCAAGAGTGGTGGATAACCGTATTTTTGAATTAGCTACAAAACAAGCCAGTATTGAAATTGAAAATGGTATTAATATTTCAGCAGCGTTAAAGTCCACCGGTAAATTCCCACCCATAATGATCCAACTTCTCGCTACAGGAGAGGAAACCGGTGAAATTGATGGGTTAGCCCTCAAAGCCTCGGAGTTTTACACAAAACAGGTAAATGCTTCGGTAGATAGGCTCACATCCATTATTGAACCTGCATTAGTGGTGTTGGTTGGGGGCGTAATAGCTGCCATAGTTGTTGTTACCTATCTTCCTATTTTCCATTTTGGTGAAGCAATAGGAAATTAATGTGTTTGAGGATTCCCTCTATTTTATTTTGGGAAGCATCATTGGTAGTTTTTTAAATGTTATAATTTATCGGCTTCCCAGAAATCTCTCTATCATTTCTCCCAGATCATTTTGTCCCAAATGTGATGAAATGATTCCATTTTACAGAAATATACCAATTTTAAGTTTTATTTTTCAATTGGGGAAATGTAATCATTGCTCAGGTAAAATTTCGATTCATTACCCCATTATTGAAATTATATCGGCGGTTGCATTGTTAGTTACCGTGATTTTATTTTCATATCCGGAAGCGGTTTTATTTTATTGGATGTTTGTACATTTGTTTGTTTTATCCGTTATCGATCAAAAATGGATGAAAATACCCATTTCACTTCTTATATCCATGACTCTGGGGCTAATGGGTTATCATTTAATTTGGACAGTTGATTTAATGGTACCCATTTCAGGTTTAATTGTGGGTATTGGGTTTATTGTATTCGTTGTAGGATTAAATTGGCTCATTTTTCATAAACAGACAATGGGCTGGGGGGATTTAATTCTTGTTGTCATTTTGGGAGCTTGGTTGGGGACAATCCAAATATTTCTCACCATCTTTTTGGCATCAATTTTAGCCTTGGTCGCCTTTTTATTATTTTCAATAATTAATGGATTCAATAGGGCTAAATACTTGCCATTCATTCCGTATCTTTCAATTTCAGCAATTCTTATTTATTTGTTTTATCCCCTGTAGTATTTTCTAACGATGGGCTGTGTGATACTTAGCACATTCAATCTCCCCCTCAATTGAGTACATTTATGAGTTATGTTATATCGGGAAAAACGATTTAAGAGGTTAGATTATTCTCTCCTGATACAAATTATTACAACAATTGGGTTTGATTCTCCTTATAGAATATGATAAATTTAATTCAAATGTGCAAAATAGTGAAATGCGAACAAAGTTAACAATAGCAATACTTATTCTTATGTCCGGAATCCTCCTAGCTGAAAATGCACTCAGCCTTGACGATACTGGCGATGGGACTTG
>JACNLQ010000078.1 GCA_014381415.1 Fidelibacterota bacterium | reverse complement strand
GCCTTGAAGACGATAATTCCGCTAAGTGATTCTTGAAGAATAGTCATAATACCCGCAATTCTGAGGCTAGAACGCATGGAATTTCTGCGGATGCTTTGTCCTAACTTAGTGATAATTACAGCAGAAAGTGGAACTGTAATTAAAGCGTACAGCGTTAATTTAATGCTTATAATAAAAAGCATCCCTAAAAGAACAAAAATGCTGATAGGTTCATTTATTAAGCTTTGGATAGATTGAGTGAAAGCAACACGCATGCTGGATACATCATTCATAATAATGGATGATAATTCACCTGATTTACTCTTCTTAAAAAAGGATAAGGGTAAATTTTGTAAATGTGAAAATAATTGATTCCTTATATCCATTATCATTCGATTTTGTACATAGGACAAAGAAACATTATTAATGTAAAAGAATATATTTTTCATGACATAACTGACTACAAGAATTAAACAGAGCATTTTCAATTGTTCAAGTTGAGAACCGCTACCGATAAGTTGGTAGGCTAATCCCTCCATTTTTTCATGTAGTGATGCTGTGCTCAATACATTTGAAGCTACTGATTTTCCGGGATTCATAATTGTAGATATGAGTGTACTCACCATCCAGATTGAAAATGCATTAAACATAACAAACAAAATGGATGATAGTAACGAAAGAGCTACCATCAAACGATATGGTTTGACGTAGCTAAGAACTCTTAGGTATAAATTCACAGAGGGTAAGGTCCATCACCATCCCGAACAATTGTTGGTGGTGAAAAAGAAAAGTCAATAATAGTTGAGCCTTTAGAGGGCGAATGGTTTGAATCTTCAAAAATATCTACATTGGGAAAATCAATTTCAACCTGGGTAACATCATTTAAAGGGTCTTTCCCGTGGCGGTTGATGCTGGTGGTGATGATGGGTTTTCCCAATAATTTGACAAGTTTAACGGGGAAAAAATGATCTGGAATGCGAACTCCAATTTTTGGAGAGCCATTTTGAACAAAAGGTGAAAGGTCACATTCCTTTGCAGGGAGCAACGCAGTATATCGCCCTGGGAAAAGCTTATTCATTTGGGTTTCAATCTCATCATTAAATTCGGCGAAATCATGCAAATGTTCTACGGACTCTAGGACAATACTTAATGGTTGGATTCGTCCTTTCAGCCTATTCAATTTATGAATTGCTTCCGTATTGGTGGCATCCACTCCGAATCCATACAGTGTATCTGTAGGGTAAACAATGACTTCACCATTTTCTAATGCATCATTGGCTAGATTTATATACTGATCAGTAGCAGGATAGATCATGTGTGCTAAAAGCGGGGTAATCCCTTATAATTTTTTTTTGCCCATTTTCGATGAAACCAAAAATACTGCTTCGGATTTTCTCTAATTTCTTCCTCGAGAAGTTTTGAATATCGCCGGTTAATTTCTACAATAGCCTCATTTTTATTATCAGGTAATCCTTCAACATCCAATTCTTTAAAGGAAAGATGATAGGTAAAATCAGGTGATAATATACAAAATCCTACTAAAATGGGAAAATTGGTTTTCAAATGAAAAATAGCTGCTCCTTTTGGCACTGAGACATCCATTCCAAAAAAGGGTACATCTGTACCTTTTCTGCCTGCATTCTGGTCACTGGCTAAACCCAGAAAATACCCTTGGGTCAGCAATTCTAACATTTCACTCACTGGAGTGTTTTTAGGGAGTATGGTTATTTTCCCAGTTTTTCTCAGGTCATTGAAAAATGTATTGGATTTTTTGTTCTTTTGAATTTGGGCCACTGCAGCCATGGAAAATCCATTTAATCCAAATGCCGGAAGGATGTATTCCCAATTGCCTAAATGCGCAGTAAGAATTATCCCGCCAGGATATCTTTTCAATAGTTGTTTGGATTGGGTTTCTATTTTTACAATTTTATTGATGTTTTCAGAGTTTAATGCAGGCAGGCGGAGAAATTCAGTAAGTACCATTCCAAAATGATGAAAACAGTGTTTGATTAGTTGATTATTTTCTGAGAGAGAATTATCAGGAAATGCCATGGATACATTTTTCAACGCTACAGATTTTCTCAATGGGATAAAGTAGTAAAAGAATAATCCAATTATCCGGCCAAAAAAGAGTGAAATTCTTCTGGGTAAGAGCTGAAATTTCCAACTGGCAAGTTTAAGGAGAATACTCATGATGAATGCTTCGCACATAAATGCGACGGTGCAAATTTAGAACGATTTAGAATTAATTAATAAAGAGAAATAAAAAAGTGTGAGTAGAATTGATATTGCTCTTTTACCCTTCAGGGTTACATCTAATTCTCATGGTTCAACCCGGAAGGGTAGAATAAATTACAGCGTTAATTCGAACGACTTCAGTAAAATACCCGGGCAGGATACCCCGCCTAATTCTCTGCCATCATAAGTTTCAACTGCCGGATGTAAATGGGCCTTATCTGTAACGGCTTCAAGATTTTCCCCAAAGAAATTATAGATACTATCATCAAAACGCATATTTTCAATGGGCGCTACCACTTCTCCATTTTCTACCCAGAAACAGGCATAACGGGTCATACCTGTAATGCGACCCCCGGGGCGGTCACTCCAATTGAGGTAATGCAGATTAGAAAGGTAAATTCCCTTATCAATTTTTTGTACCACTTCATCTTCATTTAAATCACCAGGAGATAAAACAGGCGATCGTAATGATTCCCCTTCACCGGCATAATTAGACTGCACCCCATATTCCTTGGCCGTTCGGCTGCTCACTAAGGTATTTTTCAAACTGCCAGCAAGAATGAGGTCTAACTTCTCCGGAGCCAGCTCCCCATTGCTGTTAAAGCGGGGTACAATGCCTGATGTAAAATCTTCACTGAGGGTAAAGCAAGAAGACATCTTTACATCATTCTGGCGCATCTTACAGAGAGAGCTATCTCCCTGTTGAATGGATGCTTCTCCCACACCACCCCAGGAAAACATACCCACTATATCTGCCACGCCTGCCGGTGCAATATACGTGCGGTAGGCTCCCGGTTCAATTTTCTTCCCTGGTTTTTCCATCATCCGCAACTTTGCAATGGACTTTGCCATATTTTTTTCATATTCTGACTGATTCCAATTGCTACCGGCAAAGGTGCCCTTTACCATGCGCTCATCTGGAGTGATTAGGGAATAATCTAATGAATAAGTATCTGTTGCGAACCAATGTTTCTGTCCGGCGGAATTGGCATTGCCAGTAAATATTCTGCCTGATGCCCAAATCCCTGCCAAGTCCACACCCTCCATTGCCGGACTGAGAGACGCTACCACATCCTCAGATGGTAGAAGACTACCATTATGCTCTTCCCGGCTGGAGCCAGTATCTTCCGGCATAACTACAAATGGGTCTTTGGGGAGTGTGCTCACTTCATCCCGTAAACGGTTCAGCTCAGTCATGGCTAAAGCTTTATCATTTTCAATATTCCCTGTTAAGGTGAAACTGCCGCTGCAGGTTCGATTATCATTAATGAGTACAATGCTTAAACTGGCATCATCCACCAAGCCCGACTGCCGGACTTTCGACTGACTGAAACGAACAAATTGGCTGTTCTCACCGCCAATAGTTACTTTTAGATGCTCCCCATTTCGGAGATTATTTAATAATGTTGCTGATAATTGATTGAATAGTTTTTCCATTTTTATACTCCTCCAAAAATTTCTACATTTTCAAATAGACACACTGGCGAGGCATGCCCTACTCTTATTGCCTGATTAGGTTCACCCTTGCCACAATAGGGAGTGCCATAGACTTCAAAGGTGTCGCTGTTGCCCAGCATTTTCAGGCTATTCCAAAATGGATTTGAAATGGCTCGATAATTGGGATTTTTCACAGTCTTGGTGAGTTTTCCATTCTCAATGAGTTTGCCGTATTCACAGCCAAACTGAAATTTATTGCGGTAATCATCAATTGACCATGAACGATTGGTTTCCATATAAACACCATGATCTACAGCTGCAATTATTTCATCAAAAGTGGACTCCCCTGGCTCAAGGTTTAAGTTTGCCATGCGGTCAATTGGGGCTCGGTTCCAAGAGGAAGCCCTGAAATTAGCCACACCTGGCAGACCTGAGCGAAGCTGACTTTCTTTGCCGCCCAATCCTTTTACCAACAATCCGTCCTTAATGATAAAATCCCGTTCGGCTTTTAAACCCCCATCATCATAGCCATAGCAGGCAAACTGATTGTCCACGGTAGGGTCAAAAGTAATATTCATAATTTTCGAACCATATTGTAGCTTGCCAAAATCTGCTTCCCGCACAAATGACCAACCGGCGTAATTACGTTCATCACCTAAAATTCTGTCCACTTCCAAGGCATGACCAACAGATTCATGAATCTGCAACATCATCTGGTCTGGTGCTAAAACAAGATTTGTGGTATCGGTGGGGCAATCTTCGGCATCTAAAAGCTCTAATGCCTGTTCCCCAACTCTTTGAGCCCGGGCTAAAACTAAATCTTCATCAAATTCTTCCATACCAATTTGCAGACAGTGGTTGTCTGTTCTGCGCTGATATATATCTCCTTTATTTGCCATGGCTGAATAATCGGATTGCACCATGAGGAAACTCTGTTGAACATCGCTGCCGTTTGAGCTCACAAAGTTACTCTCTGTTTCAATAATCATTGCCATTGCATGAGCGCTGACAATCTGGTCATTTACCTTTAACTGATTATAGGCTTTCAGCATAATTTCATTTAATCTACCAGCCGACAGGTCATTTACCTTTTGTTTAAAAGGAGATTGAAAATTGCCTTTGGTTACAGGGCGGGCTTCTGTGGTAAATTCAAATATGGGATTTTTCGCTGATGCCTTTGCCTGCTGTAATGCTTTTTCGGCAGCTTTTTGTATGTTAGCAGGGTTGGTGTTATTACAGCCATAATAGCCAAACTGACCTTCTGCCAATACCTCCACCATTACGCCATAGTCAATATCTCGTGAATTGGCTTGGGGGTTTCCATCTCGAATAATACGGTAGGTGGTAGATTCCTTTACCTCTCGGAGGCCAACCCAGTCCGCCTGAATATCTATTGCCGATAATGCATCATTTAAATTGAGCTGTGACATAAATCTCCCTGAATTCTATTATTAATCGTTATTGTAGAAAAGGTGTAAATTTACACCCTTTATCAAGGACAGAACCAAAAAGAATGGAAATTTATACTAAAACTTGAAGATTTATAAAATCATACATTGTGGAATTTGTTCGCCAATTGAACCAAAAAATATCGTTCAAAAGATTGCCGATGAATACCCAAAATCCAAACCGGAAATTAAAAAGTTAAAGCCCAATAATTTAGAATGTGTATATACTCCCGATTTAATTAAAGGAGTTATTTTAGAAAAAGAGCCTTTTATTGAAGATATTCCATTTAATATTCATAGTTATAGCTTTGAAGTGGGACATACCACCTTCTTGGTTGAAATGAATATTAACAATTCAAAATTAGATTTATTTGAAGGAACAGACTTTTTTAACTTTTCAGCCCAATTAAAAATTGATGACAAAAGTTTTGAGAATACTTTTTTTGGCTTGATTTTGGAATTTATGAATAAAACATATTCACTTCAAGATATAGTAAAGCTCATTGAAAACTCAAGTTTAATAGACCCAAAATTTGTAGAAAAATTACAAAATGAATTATTAACTAAATTTGGAATTGATGCATATATTTGTGGTGGTGGATTGGGTATTGAGGGATATGTTGTAAATAATAACATTACAATTATAGTTGGTGAGAACTTCGATGAATCGGAGGAAGGTTGGGAAAATATTGGACAGAATAAATTTCAATTATTTGAAAATAAGGCAAAGTCCATCCTTAATTTATATAATAATGAATTAGAAGATCAGGAAGCTTTTTTGGAAGAATTTATACAGAAACAATTTATAGATGGAGCACATTATGGTTTTAGAGTACTTATAATGGATTGGTTAAGTTCAATTAAATCTGAAGCTAAAAATATTCGAAAGAATATTCCTATCCAAAATAAAGTATTTTGGAGAAATTATAGGGAAAAAATTGAAGCATGGGAGTTGTACTTTTTAGAATTACAGACTGACTTATTCACTTATACTTCCCAATTTGAATTCTTCACATTTAATTGTTTTAATGAAAATTATATAAATAAGTGGAAAACTGAATTTTTACCTAAAAAGGAGGCTCTTTTTAGAAATACAGAAATGGCAAGAACAGGAATTGAAAATCTTGCTACACCTGGGAAAACCCATGATGAACATAGTTTGCAATTAGAAACTGAAAAAGTGAATGAACGAATGCTCATGCTTTCATTCTTCGCAGTCTCAATACCTTTATTTGGGGCAATCATTGCCCCAGGAATTGCTCCACTATTTAAAGTATATGCTGCAATTTTCCTTTTAGCCTTGCCAGTAGGGTATGGCTTATTTAGAAAAACGCAGAAAAAACAAAATGAAAAGAAAAGCAAAAAACTCGAATTACAAAGAATATTAGATGAATTAATCTTTATTGAACTCCCAGAATTAGACAAAGGACTGGATGAACTAAATAAGGAAGAGGAGATGAGTGGTAGCAGCAAAGATGATTTATTAAAAATATACACTAGCCAAAAGAGATTTGTTGAGCAGCAAATTCAAGAAATTAAATCTAAACTTTAAAGGTAATTAAATATGGTCATACTCTTTACATTTTGGTATATATTAGCTTGGCAATTCCCCACTTGGTTGTGGGTGCTTTCTGGGATTTTCTTCTCACTAAAATTGAGTAAAACGGTAAAACGTGTCATTGCCGGAATTCGCGGTAAATCTATCAAAAGCAAGAGGTCGTCCTATCCTGATACTTCCATGGGATTACCTTTATCCTTAGCACTTGGTTTAGTATTTGGTACACTATCGAATGGAAGTCCCATTATTGCAGAGGGACAAGGGTGGACCATACTTTTTATCTTAATTGGCTCTGGAATTTTGGCTGGTGGAGTAACTTTTAATTCATCTACAAAAACAAAAGAGAAATCTCCCAAAACTATTAAATCAACCGATGCATCTGATGAGCCACCAGCTAATGAAGAAGGAATCCCTGGTAAAAAGCTCAAAATTAAGGTTATAAAAGATGGAAAGAAAACGGTTAATATTTCCCTGGGACTTAATATAGCGAGGTTTATGGGTAAATTTGTCCCCGGAAAAGCAAAGGCAGAAATGAGTGAAAAGGGGATTGATTTTGATGCCATTATTGAGGAAGTGAAAGGTGGAGCTGATGTGGGCGTAATAGCAGAAGTGCAGGATGGTGACGATCATATACTTATTTCCGTTGAATAATGAATTAAAACGTAAATATTTAAAGCGTAATTATTTTATAAATGTCATAAACAAAAGCGTCATTACGTTTTACGAATTTAGTACTTAAACCATGATTAATTAGAATAACTTTTATAAAGGAAAAATATGTCAATAGAAAATAATCCACTTGTAAAACCATCTCCCCATAAACATGGGGCAGTTCCATTTGATGATATTAAGGAGGAGCATTTTATTCCTGCATTGGACTATGCCATTCAAAAAGCAGAAGCAACATTGGATGAAGTGAAAAATAATAGCGATACACCAACATTTGAGAATACAGCCCTCCCCATGGAAACCTGCTCGGAGCTTATGGAGACTATTTCTTTAACTTATTTTAATCTAATGAGTGCTGAATCGGATAATGATTTTAAAGAATTGGCTCAGCAAATTTCCCCTAAGCTATCTGCCTTCAGTAATAATGTACATTTAGACTCAAAATTGTTTGAAAAGGTGAAATATATCTATGAAAATATGGATGCTGAAAACCTCAATGCTGAGCAAAAACGTCTGGTTTCAGAAAGTTATAAAAGTTTTACCCTTAACGGTGCATTATTAAAGGATACGGATAAAGAAAAAGTTCGAAATATTGATGAGGAGTTATCAAAACTTTCACCCAAATTTTCACAGAACAACCTAAATGCCACCAATGCCTACAGCTATTTTACTGAGGATGAATCAGAGTTGTCTGGAATTCCGGAAATGGTGGTTGCTCAAGCATTGGAGACTGCTCAGAAAAAAGATAAAAAAAACGGATGGATGTTCACCCTCCAAATACCCAGTTTTATGCCGGTGATGCAATATGCAGATAACCGACTATTACGAGAAACCCTTTTTCGTGAGTTTGGTAAATTATCAAATGGGGGTGAATTTGATAATCGGGATATTATCAAACAACTCGTTTCCCTTCGGTACGAAAAAGCCCAAATTTTGGGATTTGACGATCATGCGGACTATACCCTCCAAAAACGAATGGCAGAAAAAACAGATACGGTGATGAGCTTTTTAAATCGTCTGTATGATGTCTATTTCCCAGCTGCCCAAAAAGAACTGGGTGAAATTAAAGCATTGGCAAAGGCTGATGGTATTGAAAAAATACAGAGTTGGGATGTAGCTTATTATAGTCAAAAACTCAAAAAGCAAAAATATGATTTTGATCAAGAAGAGCTACGCCCATATTTCAAAACTGAAAATGTCATTGATGGTATTTTTCAAGTGGCAGGACTCATGTATGGATTGAAATTTACTGAAACAACGGGTATGCCGGTATATCATGAGGAAGTAAGAGTATTTGAAGTGTATGAGAAGAATGGTGATTTTCTGGCACTTTTTTATATTGATCTTCATCCTCGTGAAACAAAAAATGGTGGAGCCTGGATGACCAGTTGGCAACCTCAGGGTTTATCAAATGGAAAAGTGGAAAGACCCTTAATATCCATTGTGTGTAATCTTACAGCTTCTACCGCTGATAAACCATCTCTCTTGACTTTTAGGGAAGTAGAAACCATCTTTCACGAATTTGGTCATGCCTTACATGGAATGCTTTCAAAAGTAACCTACGCTTCACTTGCTAGCCCTGATGTATATTGGGATTTTGTAGAACTGCCCTCCCAAATAATGGAAAATTGGCTGGGTGAAAAAGAAACTTTAAGTCTCTTTGCCAATCATTATGAAACGGGCGAAATTATTCCCGATGAACTCATCGAAAAAATAAAGAAATCACAGTCATTTAATGCAGGATCATTCGGGTTGAGACAGCTTTCAATTGGATTATTGGATATGGCATGGCATACGGGAGATCCATCTGGCGTTGAAGATGTAGTGGACTTTGAAGAGGAGGCAATAGCTAAAACTCGATTGCTCCCCAAAATTGAGGGTTCAACCATTTCATGTAACTTGAGCCATATTTTTGCAGGGGGATATTCCGCGGGATATTACAGCTACAAATGGGCAGAGGCTTTGGATGCAGATGCATTTGAACATTTTAAAGAAAATGGAATTTTTAATACAGAAATTGCAGAATCATTTAGAAAAAATATTTTGGAGAAAGGTAACACTGAACCACCTATGGATATGTATGTGAAATTCCGTGGGAAAGAACCAGACCCCGATGCATTATTGAGAAGAGATAAGCTGATTTAAATTATAAAACCCACGAAAAACACGAAAGGATTTTAAGTTTCAGGTATTACTTTATACCCGCTATTTACTTAATGAACCCCAGTACCTCCGTGGTGAAAAAAACAATGAAATTAATTTGGAGAAATAAATGAATGAACCTATGAAACTTATAGAAGAAGAAAAAGACAAATTGAAGAAAGCCAAAGATGAAAAAGCATGGTATGCTGTCTGTGATGAAATTAAAAATCGTAGAAATGGGCAGTATCCTGATTATTTATCCAGGGAAATTTTAGTGATGTATCAAGAAAAATTTCCACCAACTATTTCTTAAATACCAAAATAAAAGTCTAATTTGAATATTCAAGTAATTGATTTTCAGTCCCCGAATGCGGAGACTGATTTTACACGATCATTAAAAGAAACAGGGTTTGCTACCATCTGCAATCATCCTATTAATATGGATTTGGTGAATGATATTTATCAGGAATGGGAAATATTTTTCCAATCGGATTACAAACATAATTATAGATTTCACCCTGAAAAACAGGATGGTTACTTCCCTTTTGGAATCGAACATGCCAAAGATTGCGGTGAAAAGGATTTGAAGGAATTTTATCATATTTATCCTTGGGGAAGGTATCCTCAGGAAATCAGTTTAAAAACCAGGGAATTGTACCAACACCTATGTAATTTAACTGGTACATTGCTCACATGGGTAGAGAAGAATATTCCTGAAAAAATAAGGCAGAATTTTTCAATTCCATTAGAGGAGATGATAAATAAAAGCCCGCGCAACTTATTGCGGATGATCCACTACCCTCCCCTACGAGGAACTGATAAGCCTGATGAGGTTCGGGCAGCCGCCCATGAAGATATCAATCTATTAACTGTACTCTGCTCTGCAACTGCGCCCGGATTACAAGCACAGGATTTGGAAAACAACTGGCATGAGGTTCCGTGTGACCCGGGGATGCTGGCGGTAAACACTGGCGATATGCTGCAGATGGCTTCAGGCGGTTATTTTCCCTCAACAACCCATCGCGTGGTAAATCCACCGAATGAAGCCCGGCATTCATCCCGAATGTCCATGCCACTGTTTTTACATCCCCACGATCATATAAAGCTTTCTGAGACCCATACAGCCGGCTGTTATCTGGCAGAACGGTTAAAAGAAATAGGTCTGATTTAACCTTTTACATTTTTCGGTGTCACTATTAAATATCTCTTATAAATGAATCATATTTTATATTTTCTTTTTATATTAATATCCATAACATGGGCAGGCTTGACCACTCCACCAAATGGAAGCAATCTCACCTATATTCATGTGTTATTTGAATGGGAAGAAGAACCAAATGCTACAGGATATGAATTTCAACTTTCTGGGTCAAATGATTTTAGTACTCCTTTAGTTAGTACCAGCATAACGGATTTATTTTATATTGAAAAGGATGTCATTCTATGGGAATCAAATTACTATTGGCGAGTACGAACAACTTCTGGTGAGTGGATGGGACCGAACGAGTTTAGCATAGAGGATGCAATATCGGATGTATTGGTAACTGTTTATAATGAAACTAATTGCGAGGAGGGGTTCACAGTCGTCGGATCTGCTGATGGATATTATTCAGCAATTATTGATATGAATGGCAAAGAAATATGGAACTCTGGCAGTTCTAATTTTATTTTCTATTCAACAAATGAGAATGGTAAATATTTTGGAGCTCAGTATGAAAATTTGAATCCATATCCTTATCCCGGAATTGAATTATCTTTAACCCAAGGGATAATTTGGCGAGAACCCAATGATGAATATATTCATCATGAATTTTTTCAGTTACCATGGGGAGATTATATAGGGATAGCACACGAATACAAAATGGGGCCTATCCATGCTGAGGGTCCCTATCGAAATCTTTATTTAATAAATGGAAAGGTCGCTGATGGTGAAACAAATGAATGGAATTGGCAAGGAGATCGATTAGTAATTTGGGATAAAAATACAAAAGAAGTGAAGTGGGTTTGGTCTTCATTTGAACATTTTAATATGATGGATTATGATGACCAGTTATGGGACACCCCTCCTCAACCCTACCCAAATGATTTTTATGATTGGACCCATATTAATGGCTTCTTTTACAATGAAAACGATTCTACAATTTATATTTCATCCCGGAATTTATCTCGAATTACAAAAATTAATTACCCTGAAGGTGATATCGTATGGAATATGGGATATGAAATGCCGTCAAATGAGGTTGAATTTGGTCATGATATTGAATTTAGTCATCAACATTCAATTACAGTATTAGAAAACAACAACATTTTAATATTAGATAATGGTAACTATAGTAATGAAGATTGGTTTACAAGTACACCTAGTGAAAAACCACATACAAGAGCACTTGAAATTTCTATTACAGAAGAGAATGGTCAAATAGATGCAACAATCGAATGGGAATATATTTTAGCTGATACTTTATTTGGTTCGGATGCTGGGAATGTACAAAAATTAAATAATGGGAATTATTTAATAACTACAATTGGAGATAAAGGAACAAGCCTTGAAGTTACATCAAATAAGGAATTAGTATGGAGAGCCGATTACAATAGTGCCCTTTTATGGAGGGCAAATAGAATAGACAGTTTAAATTTTTCTTTTGAAGATAATTTATTATATACACATTTTACAGGTGCAATTAAATTTTCACTTGATTCGCCATATCCAAACCCGTTTAATCCAATAATTTCTATTAAATATCAAACTTCAAATTATGGATTTATTTCTGGAAAAATATTTGATTTAAAAGGAAGGCTCATCCATACACTTTTTTCAAATTATAGGAACCCGGGAGAATATTTGATTAAATGGGATGGTAGTAATAGTCCTAGTGGGGTTTACTTTTTTGTATTAGAAAACCAAACATCCAAGCTAACTAAAAAAATTATGCTAATAAAGTGATAGCTGTTACAAATTGTTAAACATCAATACTTTATTATTTACCTATTAAATTATTATTTTATAAAGGGATTATTATGAATTATAAACGATATAACAAATTTCTTACATATATTACGATTTTGTTAATGATTGGGATTAGTTTTATTTATTCACAAAATTGTAATGAGGGTTATTCTTATGTTGCAGAGCTACCTGAAACAGCAACTATTTCTTCAGGAGACTCTTGTTTTTATAATGTGGATATAAATGCATTGAATGATTTAATATCTGCTAATAATTTGGATTATGATATTGCTTTAGAGGTAGGAAATCAAACATGGGGTGATGGTAGATTAACCGTATTAGTTGGTACATTTAACCCAAATGGAACCAGTGGAATAAATTCACAGTTACAAGTAATACCTGAAAGTTTTGGTGATTTAACGGGCTTAGCTCTTTTATATCTTGAATGGCATAGTTTAACCAGCTTACCAGAAAGCTTCAGTCAATTGACTAATTTAGTTTCATTTACAATAAATAATAATTGGCTTACTCACTTACCAAGTGAAATAGGAAACTTGAGTAACCTATACTCATTAGATTTGGGGTATAATAAGATCGAATCTATTCCCGATTCCATTTGTGAATTAGAAAACTTAGTTTATCTATTGCTCTTTAATAATGAATTAACTACTGTACCTGAATGTATTTGTGATTTGCCCGTAGATTGGAGTGGGTTTGATGGTTGGGGAATTCCTTTTTTTGGTATTGGTGGTAATTATCTTTGTAATGATATTCCTGATTGTATTGAAAGTAGTTCAAACTTTGAACTTTCATTAGATCAATTTTATTATTTAACTCCTATTGAAGCACCACAAGATTGTTGCCCAAACTTAGGCGATTTGAATGGTGATGGAGGATATAATGTTCTAGATATTGTAACTCTTGCCAATTGTGTATTAGCAGGTGATTGTAGTGACCTTGAAAATGGTTGTGCTGGTGATTTGAATGGTGATGGAGGCTATAATGTATTGGATATTGTAACCCTTGCCAATTGTGTACTTGCAGGAAATTGTGAAGGGAATTAATTCCTTTAAAAGGAATATTTCAATTCACCTCTAATATTGGAAAATTCTTCCATATTATTAAAAGAATAATTTTGATTTAAAGTTTTATCTCCAATTATTTTGTTCAGTGCAAAAGTTCCCTTCAGTGATTCGTTAATTTCAAAAGTAACTCCAAATTCAATTAATTTTCCTGAATGAATTTGATCCATCATATTCATGATATTTATTTTTATTCGATTGTCATAAAATAATTTTGAAATATCAAACATTATAACTTCCTTTGTTAAAATAGCAATTGGTGCACCCATTCCTGGAAAAAAATAGTTAGAGGGTTTAATATTAGCTTTAAGTTCTGGCAAGTCAATTTCTGGAGGTGGTGTATCAGAATATTTTAAGGTATCATATTTAAAATATTGCCCCCCAAAATTAATGTCCAGTGGTAATTCATATTCAAATTGTAAATTGATTTCATAATATTCTGCTTTAACATTGAATGGATGAGACTCAGCAATTTCAGTAAAACTAGTTGAAAGACCAAATAAATTGGCAGTTCTATCTGTATAACTTCTCTCAATATTTTCATTTGGATCATGAGTATTGAAATACGCATAATCACCACGAATAGTTAAATTACCCAAAAAGTATATCACCCCTAAACCTAACACTTCAGTTTTTCGATAAGAAAATACCGTATCTAATTTGTGATATAAAAAATTGTCATCGGCGTATACATTTGCCCCCGAAAGACCAAATGACCTATCATATCCTTTGAAATAGGAAGTAGTAAAATCACCTTTTTCAAATGATTTAGATAAATAACCACCAAATTCTAAGGGATTATCAATTTCTAATAATTGGGATGCTCTAGGGCTTGCTGGCATTTTCACTGGGAATTCGATGTCATTTAATGGAATTCTATTTGTATTATGTATGGGTGAAAATGAAAAACCAAATGTCCAATTATTAATATATAGTTCTCCAGCAGTTGAAAATGATCCTATTTTTTGTTCTGTTCCTATCGAAAAAAGGTAATAGTAATCATTGGCATTTATATTATTAATAGGACTATTTCCATCAACATTTCCCCATGAATTAATTTGTTTCCCAAATCTAATTTCACCAATTGGTAAAAACCAAGTTAGATATAATTCCCTTAGGTCCCATGTAAAATCTTGAGAACTGGTATTTACTAAAAAATGGTTTTCACTCGGTAACCGATATTCCATAGCCATATTTGCATAAACAGAAAAATCACCTTCATCCTTTTGATAGATAAAATCAGCTATTCTGAAGGGTAAGTTAATAATTGACCCATCAGATAATCGGCTTACATAAAAATAATTCAAATTTCCGGTAAAGTTATTATTTTCTTGACAAAAAATCATCGCACAGATAAAAAATAATAAAGCAGTCTTTTTCATGTTGTATTTTCCTTTTCTATTCTTTCACGGCTTCTTTCAGCCAGGTTAAAACTTCTACGCCCTGTGTTTCCCATGCTCGTGTAAGCGCCCAATCAGGGAAGTCACCCAATAATTCACCATTCCAGCTATAGGTTACTTCGGTATTATTTTCATCTAATGGGTGCAGTCGCCATTCACCAGCTGCATGTATTAAGCGGACATAATCTTCATGAACGGCAATACCTGAATTTTTTACCGATTGAAATTGGTAAATGGCATCCCCATTTTCTTCATGTTGGGTATAACTCACAATATAGTCTCGACCATAAAAAGGGAAAGGCATATCCAGTACAATGTGTACAATTTCGTCCGTAATTACGGTT